>PBOV01000150.1 GCA_002724505.1 Rhodospirillaceae bacterium
AGAAAACCTCACAACAGTCCCATTTCCAACTAAAAAAGCAATATGTTCATGTTTTCGGGCAGGAACCTCTACCTCTGTGCCTTCCTCAATTATCATCCGCCCGGACATACCGAGGTGCGCTAACACAACATTCCCACTATCAAGATGGATTAGAAGATACTTGGCGCGTCGCGCAACATGAGTAACCTCCCGGCCGGTCAACATATCTGAGAAATTTTCTGGCAAAGGACGGCGGAGATCCGAGCGGCGCACCACTACTTGGTTAATCCTCCGGCCAACCATAGCTCGCTCTAATCCGCTACGTACAGTTTCTACCTCTGGAAGCTCTGGCATTATCGCTGTCATCCCATTAAAGCATGCGGTTCTTGATACAGCCCAAAGCTAGCGCGAATTGTCCAACTGCGCTATTGTTGTTATATGAAAAACCCCTCAACAAATGATCCCATAAGAAAAGATGAAATCAACTTTGGTTTCCGGCGCGTAGGGAAAAATGAACACGCGGGTTTAGTGTCAAGCCTATTTAAATCTGTTGCAGGTCGCTATGATTTGATGAATGACCTGATGAGTGGAGGCTTACATCGGCTATGGAAACAGTCATTGATCAACTGGGTCAATCCTCAGCCAGGAATGCGATTAGTGGATGTCGCCGGGGGAACAGGTGACATTACCTTTAGATTTCTCAACCAACTTGAAAATGCGTCAAACAATGACGTTAAGGCCACCCAAACCATAATCTGTGATCCTAATAAAGAGATGCTCAGAGTCGCCCAGAAAAGGGCTATAAATATGGGGTATTTATACGGCATCGAATTTGTCCAAGCGCCAGCAGAAGGTTTGCCTCTCTGTGATCGCTCAGCCGATGTATGTACAATCTCGTTTGGGTTAAGAAATGTCACCGACCGAACTGCTGGATTAGCAGAAATTTTTAGAATCCTTGATTTTGGCGGGCATTTTATTTGCCTCGAGTTCTCACCGGCCGTTGCGCCTTTTCTTGCACCTTTATACGACACCTATTCCACCCGTGTTATCCCCTGGCTAGGCAAACACGTAGCTGGGAATAAAGAGGCCTACCAATACCTGGCAGAGAGCATCCGTTGTTTTCCTGAACCTACTGCTTTGACCGAGGAAATGCAAAAAACAGGATTTGGTAATATCCAATGCCAAATGATGTCTGGCGGGATTGTGGCTATCCACTCAGGTTGGCGCCTATAAAACGCATGTTTCGTACGCTTCGTAATTTATATAATGTCGCGGGTATCGTTCGTACGATGGGTAAATATGACTCTCTTTTTCTGTTACAAATAAATGGTGTGCCTTTTTACATAAAGTTCTGCTGCTTTTTTATTAATCTAGGGGTCCAACCAAATCCCGATTTAGCCGACATGAGGAAAGGCGAGAAGCTAGCGCTTGCTCTTCAAAACCTAGGACCCGGCTTTATAAAACTAGGACAAGCCTTGTCAGTCCGCGCGGACCTAGTCGGCAAAGAAATTGCCCACGACCTAACAACCCTACAAGACAACTTACCGCCTTTTGAAATTGATAAAGCGCGGCAGTCAATTGAGGATGAACTTGGAAAACCCCTTAGTGAAATTTTTAACTCTTTCGATGACGAACCAATTGCCGCTGCCTCAATCGCTCAGGTGCATTACGCTACCACAGCGGAAGACCTGCCGGTTGCCGTAAAAATATTAAGGCCGGGGATCGAAAGCGCCTTCGCACGTGAACTTGATCTCCTGCACTGGCTCGCGGAAATCGTAGAGAATCTCATCCCCAAAGCACGCCGATTACGACCTACTGGGGTTATTGACACCCTGTCAGAAGTCGTTGCAATGGAATTAGATTTGCGGCTAGAGGCGGCGGCTGGCGACGAGCTGCAGGCTAATTTCAAAGGAGACCCACGTTTTAAAGTCCCAGCGATGGACTGGACTAGAACTGGAAAGCGTGTGCTCACATCCGAACGGGTGTCCGGGGTACCAGTTGATGAAATTTCTACGCTCGAGACAGTAGGGCACGACACCGAGGAAATCGTTGCGAACATGGCACGGGTGTTTTTTCTGCAAGTGTTTAGGGATGGCTTTTTTCATGCTGATCTTCACCCGGGCAACCTACTGGTAAATAGGGATGGTGTGATTCAAGCCGTTGATTTTGGTATTATGGGTCGTCTCGACAAAAAAACCCGCTACTACCTCGCCGAGATGATGATAGGGTTTTTGACCGCTGATTACGCCAAAGTTGCGGAAATTCATTTTCAGGCGGGGTATATCCCAAGATCTCAGTCGAAAAAAGCCTTTGCGCAAGCGGCACGGGCAATTGCCGAACCTATTTTAGGGCTTCCATTAAAAGATATATCGCTCGCCCGTCTTTTAGCTCAGCTGTTCCAAGTTACGCAGCGGTTCGAGATGGAAACTCAACCGCAACTTCTTCTTCTACAAAAAACCATGCTCGTTGCTGAGGGTGTAGGGCGGCAGCTTCACCCAGATACTAATATGTGGGAGCTAGCCCGTCCTCTGATTGAAGACTGGATGGAAGATGCTTTATCTCCGGAAGCAAAAACGGCCGAAGCCATTAGGGAAGCGAGTAAATTGATTGAGCAACTCCCGATGCTTATAAACGATATGGGCGAGAGCATTACAACACTAACTGACGAAGGCCTAAAACTGCATCCAGACACGTTAAGCGCTATGTCAAAAAGCAAAAAGTCGGCTGCCTGGCCATGGTGGGCCGGGGCTTTTATTGCACTTGGTTTGATTTTTTCAGCAATTTAATGCGTTGTCTTTATAGGTGGCCCAGGCACCGAACTTCCATGAATAGAAATTCCCATTTGATTTAGAAGGTAATTTCATCGCAGACTAATAGAGCACCTTTGTGCAACATCTACGCTTCTATCGCGCAGGGAATAAGAAAACCAAACCAACTTTATGAACATAATAGGTCTACAGGGAGAAATTTTATGAAATTAGTAAGATCAGTTACACTGCTCACAACATTCCTATCGCTAACTGCATTTGGCAATGTTGGCCACGCCGACAACTTGGCGAAATTTTATAAAGGCAAGCAGGTGAGTATCGTTGTAGCAGCGCGTGCCGGCGGCGGACATCACAAATATTCATTGTTTATTTCACCATTTATGAAAAAACATATGCCAGGCAACCCAACATTTATTACACAAAACATGGGCGGCGCAGGAGGTACAAAAGCAGCCAATTACCTTTACAACCGGGCCGCCAAGAACGGCACCGCGATTGGAATTCTACTTTCGGATACTCCCTTTGCATCGAGAATGCGAACGACAGGTGTCAAATATGTCGCAAATAATTTTCACTATATTGGCGGCGTTGACAAACCCCAGGGTGCTTTTGTCGTGCTTAAAAGAGCAGGCATAAAAACCATGGAAGAAGCTAAAAACAAGTCAGTTGTTTTCGCGTCCACCGGGAAAGGCTCACAAACTTATATCTTACCCAAGCTTGCTAACAGTATGATTGGCACCAAGTTCAAAATTGTAACGGGTTATCGTGGTATGGCTGGTGTCTACAAAGCGCTGGACAACAAAGAAGCAGATGGATTTCAGTCCGGATGGTCTTCGGTACGGCTAATCCGTCCACATTGGCTCGCAGCTGGCCGCGTCGTCGTCCTTGCCGCAAACTCCCTATCACCACTAAAAGACGCACCTAATGCTCCGACATTCCGCGACTTGGTCAAAAATCCACTTGATAGAAAAATCGTCGAGCTGATAAGCAATAACGATGTAATCGGTCGGGCCTGGATAGCTCCTCCAGGAATTCCGAAGGCACGTCTAAAAGCACTTCGGAAAGCATTTAAGAAAATGGCCACCGATCCCGAGGCGATTGCAGCCGCCAAAAAACGTAAAATGGATTGGAATTACGTCGACTGGAAGCCGCAGCAAGAACATGCAAAACACATCACAAATGCAGATGATAAGTTGTTCAAGCGTGTAAGATCACTAATTAATATGAAATAACCAAAATAAAAAGATGGAAATGCGGTCTTTTGGGACCGCGTTTTCCATTCATTTTCCAAAGAAAGGCATAATTTCAACCCAACTATTGTTAATTTCTTTTACTTTTAGAGATAAAACCTCTTTTTGGGCGGTTCGCATAAGTGCAGCGAATTCTTGCTGATTTAGTTATAACTCACTAGTTTACATTCAAATTGATAGGATACTTTGCGAGGGCTCGCCAATATGCTGCAAAACAAGCGCATCTTGTTGATCATATCTGGGGGAATTGCCGCTTATAAGTGCTTAGAGCTGTTGCGCCTGCTGCGCGAGCAGGGAGCTACCGTTCGGTGTATTTTAACTAAATCTGCAACTGAATTTATAACGCCGCTATCAGTAGCAACGTTATCTGGGGAGAAAGTTTATGGGGACCTCTTTTCACTGACCGATGAGTATGGGATGGGACACATAAAACTTTCCCGTGATGCAGATTTACTTGTCGTTGTGCCAGCAACGGCGAATATCTTGGCGCGCATGGCGCAAGGTATAGCTGACGACTTGGCTACCACAGTTTTACTGGCAACTAACAAGAAAGTAATGGCAGTACCATCAATGAATGTTCGTATGTGGGAACACGCCGCTACAGTCAGTAATATTAAAACGCTGCAAGGACGTGGCGTCGAAATTCTTGGCCCAAATTGTGGGGCTATGGCTTGCGGCGAATATGGGGAAGGCCGAATGGTCGAGCCAACAGAAATTTTAACAGCGATCCGAACTCATTTTTCGGATAATAGCAGGCTTAATGGTTTGCGTGCACTGGTAACAAGTGGACCAACACATGAACCTATCGACCCTGTCCGTTACATAGCCAACCGGTCTTCAGGCAAACAAGGGCACGCGATTGCATCTGCGTTAGTCAGACTTGGAGCTGAAACTACTTTAGTCAGAGGACCAACAAACGAACCAGACCCCGACGGAGCAAAGGTGATTCGCGTTGAGACCGCATGTGAAATGCTGAAAGCATGCAAAAACGCACTCCCAACTGATATAGCTGTTTGCGCAGCCGCCGTATCTGATTGGCGAATAAAGAAAGAAACCAGTCAAAAAATTAAAAAAGAAAACGCCGAGCTTACCCTGTCGCTAAAAGAAAATCCCGATATTTTAGAATTACTGTCCCAGCCTGGTAATGAAAGGCCGCGACTCGTCGTCGGGTTTGCTGCAGAAACCAGTGACGTAGCCGAAAAAGCCATCTCCAAAAGAGGCAAAAAAGGCTGCGATTGGATAATAGGCAATGACGTCTCTCCCAAGAGCGGCACCTTCGGCGGCGATACCAATCAAGTGCACTTAGTAACTGAGACCGGAAGTGAAAGCTGGCCGAAAATGTCTAAGCTGGAAGTAGCCGATTTGCTTGTAAATCGCATTGCGGATCAATTTCGTCCCCAGGCTCCCACAGAATAGAGGCTAAAATGGTTTCAGTCGCGATCAAGCGTTTGCCCCATAATTTGGGCCTTCCATTGCCAGAATACGAGACCTTGGCATCTGCCGGGATGGATCTACCAGCAGCAATTAAGAGTGATCTGATAATAGCGCCTGGGGAGCGGATACTTGTGCCAACCGGTTTAGCGCTCGCCTTGCCCGAGGGCTATGAGGCACAAATCCGTCCGCGGTCCGGTCTTGCTTTACGAAATGGTATTACGGTTCTAAACACGCCAGGTACAGTAGATTCGGATTACCGTGGTGAGGTAAAGGTGATTCTTGTAAATTTTAGCAATTGTGATTTTACGATCCAAAGGGGTATGCGTATCGCCCAGATAGTGATTGCCCCTATCTTACAGGTGTCCCTGACGGACATGGAAGTCCTACCCAAAACCGCCCGCGGCGAGGGTGGTTTTGGATCTACCGGCACCACCACCTAAAAAATAAATAGGCATATGGAATTCACCTACGAACAGCTTCAACGTTATGCCCGACATATTGTTTTGCGTGAGGTAGGGGGCGTCGGGCAGAAGAAACTATTGTCGGGGAAAGTCTTAGTAATTGGTGCAGGGGGTCTTGGTGCTCCACTTCTTTTATACCTCGCCGCCGCCGGTGTCGGCACACTCGGGGTAGCGGATCATGATCTAGTCGAGCTTTCCAACCTGCAGCGTCAGGTTATTCACACTACCCAAAACATTGGGCTCCCTAAAGTAGAAAGTGCTGCAATGGCAGTTTCAGCAGTCAACCCTGATGTAAAATTTCATCCTCACCATTTAAAAGTAAGAAGCAATAACATCCTAGCGCTAATTGAGGAATACGATATCATTGCAGACGGTTCAGATAATTTTGAAACACGTTTCTTGGTAAATGATGCCTGTCATCTCGCTAGGAAGACCCTAGTGTCAGGCGCCATTTTACGCTTTGAAGGTCAGGTCAGTACTTTTAAGTCCCACATGGGAAAAAACTACCCTTGCTATCGTTGCTTGTATCGAAGCCCGCCGCCAGCAAACTTAGTCCCGAGTTGCGCTGAAGGTGGTGTAATCGGCACCCTTGCCGGAACAGTTGGGTCAATTCAAGGTACTGAGGTTCTTAAAGAAATTATGGGGGTTGGGACCAGCATGTCTGGAAATTTGATACTATATAATGCATTAGAGACGGAATTTCGCAAAATTTCCCTCAAGCGTGACACTGACTGCCCTCTTTGTGGAGAAAAGCCGACAATTTTAGACCTTTCTATTCACTCTGAGACCTGAAATAGTGGTGCGCTGCCGATTATCGCTAATCGTTTTCTCAGGCAATTTTGATCGAGTCCATTATGCACTGGCGATGGCGAGTGCCGCGGCAGCCATCGATAGGCCTGTTACTTTGTTTTTCTCGGGGCGGGCGCTCCACCTCTTTCTAGCTCATGCCAAAGACGGAACACCAGGGTGGGCGACATTAAACTCTACTGAAATTGGCAAACCTCCTATTGAGCGGAATGAAGAACTTAAAAATTGTGGAATTGGAACAATCGAAGAACTTGCCTTAGCATGCGTCGATCTCAATGTCTCATTTTACCGATGCGATATGGGTATGAAAGCTACAAAACTTGACACCTCTATGTTCCGAAAAGACATTCCAACCCAAAGTGAGGGTTTAGTGAGTTTCTTATCAGAAGCAGAAAAAGAAAACAGCCAAGTGGTTTTTATATAGCCTTCGCAGCCTTGACGAGCGCTGGACGAGCTCCGTAGGCTAAAAGTCAACCTAATTAGGGAGTATTAGTGATGTCACGTACATTTCGCAAGCAAATGGAAGAGGCAGTAAACGAAAGTCACTGTGCAA
>PBOV01000151.1 GCA_002724505.1 Rhodospirillaceae bacterium
AAAACAATTTTTGTTTCCTGTAGAGGTCCTTCCTCCCAATATCGTTCTAATAAGAAAAAATATAACCCAGCAAAAAAAATAATTGATGTAGTAAATAAAACAGCGAGAAAGCGGACCGATAGCCGCCGCCACATTTTTAGGGCATTTCCCTAAAAATTAGAGTTGCATTCGTACCCCCAAATCCAAACGAATTCGACATCGCAATTTCCACCGGTCGTTCTTTGGCAACTTTTGGGACAAGATCGATATCGCACCCGTCAGATGGATTGTCTAAATTCAAAGTCGGGGGCACAATATTGTCGCGAATAGCCAACACCGAAAAAACCGCTTCTACGGCTCCTGCAGCACCGAGCAAATGGCCAATCGCCGATTTAGTTGAAGACATTGATAGAGAATAACTATGGTCACCAAACAGGCGCTTGACTGCACCTAGCTCAATCTCATCACCTAAGGGCGTAGAAGTACCATGAGCATTTACGTATTCGACGTCTTCCAGATTAATACCTGCTCTCTTTACTGCCATCTTCATGGCACGTGTTGCACCTGCACCGTCCATAGCCGGAGCAGTAACGTGGTGAGCATCTCCTGAAAGACCATAACCAGCTACTTCTGCGTAAATTTTTGCGCCACGTTTCTT
Organism: Rhodospirillaceae bacterium; assembly: GCA_002724505.1. GTDB lineage: Bacteria > Pseudomonadota > Alphaproteobacteria > MPNO01 > UBA2964 > UBA2964. Next base: position 638 of record PBOV01000151.1, read on the forward strand.
AGCATGCTCTAGTTCTTCTAAAACAACTACGGCAGCACCTTCTCCCATAACAAAGCCATCACGGTCTTTATCCCAGGGTCGTGAAGCCTCTTTAGGTTTGTCGTTAAACTTACTAGTAAGTGCTCGAGCAGCAGAAAAACCTGCGATACCAATACGGCAAACAGCAGCTTCAGCGCCACCAGCCAACATTATATCAGCATCATCAAATTGAATTAATCGGGCTGCGTCACCGATGGAATGTGCGCCCGTGGAGCAAGCTGTTGCAACCGCATGGTTCGGACCAGTAAAACCGAAACGTATAGAAACCTGGCCAGACACAAGATTGATTAGCGTGGAAGGTATGAAGAACGGTGTAACCCGACGTGGTCCTTTTGTATATAATGCTACGGAAGCATCATAAATTCCGGGCAATCCCCCAATCCCGGAACCGATCATAACACCCGTACGGGCACATTCTTCCTCTCCATCAGGGTACCAACCTGAGTCTTCTATCGCCTGAGTTGCAGCGGCGATTCCAAATATAATAAATTTATCGTTTTTACGTCGGTCTTTTGTATCAATCCAACGTTCCAACTCGAAGAACCCTTCGCCTTCATCACCTAATGGCACCTCGGCGCCTATTTTCACCGGGAGGTCGCTAACATCGAAGGAATTAATTTTATCAATTCCACATTCGCCATTGATCAAACGTTTCCAGCTGGGCTCTGCACCAGAGCCCAACGGGCTAATCATTCCAATGCCAGTAATTACGACACGTCTCATCCAGTTAATTCAGTTATTAATAACACAGTATTACTAAGAAACTTCTATCAAAAGAATTTAATAAAAGTTTAACTTAATCGTCTGAGTTTTCGCTGATAAATGAAATAGCATCCTTAACCGTCAGAATTTTTTCAGCTGCATCATCTGGAATTTCACAGCCAAATTCTTCTTCAAATGCCATGACCAACTCTACAGTATCTAGACTATCTGCACCCAAGTCCTCAATGAAGCTAGCACTGTCTGTTACTTTATCCTCATCTGCGCCCAGATGTTCTACTACAATCTTTTTGACGCGTTCCGCAATATCACTCATACCAGCTTTCCTTAGTTAAATTGATGAACCATTTTAGGTACTTAATAATTAATAAGTTTATGTCGAATCGGTCGCTTTCGCACAGTTAAGATTAGACCTTTCTATTGTCTACAACATCGCCATACCCCCATTTACATGCATAGTCTGCCCTGTCAAGTAACCGCTTTCTTTACTAGCTAAAAATGTAACACAACTAGCGACATCGGCTGGGTCTCCAAATCGGCCAAGGGGTATCCTCTGCAGCATAGTTTTTTTCTGCTCAACTGGTAACTTTTCCGTCATCGCAGTCGTGATAAACCCTGGTGCCACGCAGTTTACAGTTATACCGCGTGATGCGACCTCCGCAGCTAAGGCCTTGGTCATCCCGGTCATCCCTGCCTTTGAAGCAACATAATTTACCTGACCAGGATTCCCAATTTGTCCAACAACTGATGTAATATTAATAATTCGTCCATAACGGTTTTTCATCATGCCTCTCAAAGCTGACCGAGCAAGACGAAAGCCAGCTGTTAAATTTACCTCTAGTACCTTCTCCCAATCTTCGTCTTTCATACGCATTGCAAGTCCATCTCGAGTCAAGCCAGCATTGTTTACAAGTATATCAATACCTTTCATTACATTATTAGCTGTACCGATCAGGCCGTTTATCGCTTCATTATTCGACAAATCCGCAACCTGTATGTGGGTCCGTTCACTAAGCTCCTCCGCTGTGCTTTTCAGAGCTTCCCCGTTCCGACCAGTCAGGAAAACTGTTGCACCTTGTTTATGTAATGCTCTCGCAATTGCGCTACCAATTCCACCACTAGCGCCCGTTATGAGGGCTGAACAACCACTTAGTCCGAACATGGCTTAACTCCATTTATGTAAATTCAAAGAGACAAAAGAAATTTTTCGACACCTTTAGGATCTGAAATCGAAGCTGCTGACATTTCTTTATCAATACGCCTTAACAATCCTCCAAGTACCTTCCCCGCGCCAATTTCCACAAGTTTATCAACACCTTCTTCCTTCATTTGTAAAACAGACTCTCGCCAGCGAACCATCCCCGTAACTTGTTGCACTAACTGACGACAGATTATATCAGGTTCTTGAACAGGTTTAGCCGTTATATTGGCGACCAAAGGCACCAAAGGAGGTGCGACATCAATTTTTGCCAGGGCCTCCTGCATTGCAACAGCGGCAGGGGCCATCATAGCGCAATGGAATGGAGCACTCACTGTCAAAGGAATCGCCCGCTTAATCCCGAATTCTGGGGCTAAGGCGACGGCACGGTCTATAGCCGAAGCGTTCCCTGATATAACTACCTGGTCGTCCGCGTTATCGTTGGCTGGAGAACACACTTCACCTTCTGATGCTGCTTCAGAAAGTTTGATAGCTAAATCAAGATTTGCGCCCAGAAGAGCGGCCATTCCACCCTCCCCCACTGGCACAGCTTCCTGCATTGCCTTGCCACGAGTTTTTAGCAACTGCGCGGCTTCGCTAAGGGTAAAACTTCCAACTGCCGCTAAAGCAGAATATTCGCCTAGTGAGTGTCCAGCTACGAATAATGCTTTGTCTGTAATTTCGAATCCGCCTTCACGCTCCAGCACACGCATGATGGCTAAGCTCACGCTCATAATTGCTGGCTGCGCATTTTCAGTTAGAGTTAGGGTTTCTATAGGCCCCTCAGACATCAATTTAAATAGGTTTTGCTTGAGGGATTCGTCAACTTCTTCAAAGGTTTCACGTGCTACCGAAAATGACCCTGCGAGGTCTACCCCCATACCAACTGCTTGTGATCCTTGCCCAGGAAATACTAGCGCAATCGTCATATTAAATTTTCTCCTTAAGAAAGCTGGAAATGATAACGTCAGTGATAGCCGAGCGGGCTAAACTGTCAAGCGCAGGAAAGGTATTTCATATGCTTGCGTACATGCATCAATCGTGTATATATGCGCGCCCGAGGCATTTAGAAACCCATTTTGATAAAAGTTTAGGGTGTTGTTTCTAAGTGGTCCTTTTTATAACTAAAATATGGCCTACTTGAAAGCTGGCTATTTGGCATAAACGAGGAGTTTCGAACTTGCCTTACTACGAGAGCGTTTACATAGCGCGACCTGATATCACAGCAGCCCAGGTAGAGGCGCTGACAGAGAGTATGTCTGCAATTATAGCCGATGGTGGTGGTAAGGTTACTCAGACAGAATATTGGGGCCTAAAGACCTTGGCATACCGCATCAAGAAAAACCGAAAGGGTCATTATACGATGATGGCCCTTGATGCTCCACCTATGGCCGTCAAAGAATTTGAACGCAACTTACGTCTTAATGAAGACGTACTTCGTCTTATGACCATCCATGTAGAAGAATTAGATGATGAACCTTCAGTCATGATGAAGAACAAGAATTCACGTGACGAACGTAGCCGTCTTAGTGACCGGGAGGATGAAAACGCTGAAGCCGCAACCATTAATGAATTGGAAAGTTCAGAAACACCCGTCGCTAACGCGTCCGAACTAAACGGAGAGCAAAGTGCTGAAGACGTAACTGTTGATGCAACAGATGACGCAGAAACGCTGATCACCAGTGCGGGTGAAACTGTTGAAGAGAAAAGTAAAGGAGAAGATAAATGAGAGGCGGTCGGAAACCATTCTTTCGGCGACCAAAGAGTTGCCCCTTTTCTTCACCAGATGCGCCAAAAATTGATTATAAAGATGTTAAACTACTTCAGCGTTTTCTCTCAGAGCGCGGAAAAATTGTTCCTCGGCGTATTACTGCAGTCTCCTCAAAGAAGCAGCGGGAACTAGCCCGCGCTATTAAGCGAGCTCGTAACCTCGCCTTGCTGCCCTTTGTCGTCGGATAAGGTTTAAAGGGGTATTCCGCGATGAATAGGGGGCTCCTCATCGCCCTCATTGGTGGATTGGCAAGTGCGACTTGTTTTCTTGCTATCCGAAGCGGTGCGCCAGGCGCTGTCGTATTCACTTACCTTGCTTCGGTACCGTTGTTGGTCGTCGGCTTGTCTCAAGGTTTAGCGCCCACTATCGTCTCGGCATCTGTTGCTATTATTTCAATTTTTATTGGGCTCTATGCCACTGCAGCAGGGGTTTATATCGCGATCTCAGCGCTTCCGGCAATTATTGTTGTTCGCCAGGCTCTTTTTTCTAGACCTGGACCTAATCCGAACGAACTTGAGTGGTATCCAATTGGGCTAATATTAAGTTGGCTTACCTCTTGTGGCTTACTCCTTTTAGGTTTCTTAATAGTTTATACTTTAGGCGAAGAAGGTGGCCTTGCTGGTGTTTCTCAACGACTGCTTGATAAGGTGTTTTTGGTCATAGCCAAAAACAACCCTCAAGTTTCGAAATTTATTAGTATATTAGCAGTCTATTTACCCGGCATGCTTTTATCCGTCTGGTTATTAATTTCGGTTGTAAATTCTGCGCTCTCACAAAATTTTCTTTCTCGAATTGGTCATTCTATTCGTCCCCTGCCCACTTACAGCGGCTTTGAACTTCCGAACTGGATGAGCTTCGCCTTAGCGACAGCTATTTTATTATCATTTTTTCCGGGACCTTTGGGAGATTTTGGCAGGAACGCTTCGCCTTTGCTATCAACACCCTTTTTTCTTTTGGGTCTAGCGGTTATACACACCCTCTCGTGGCAGCTCGGTGCGCGCAAAGTGGTCCTTGCTGGCCTTTATATCTTGCTGATAGTCGTTGGATGGTTATCAGCAGTTGTAGTAATATTAGGTGTTTTGGAACAATGGATATCGTTACGACGACGCTATGGTAAGTCGAACGGAAATCAGGAGAATCATTGATGGAAGTAATCCTTCTCGAACGGATTGAGAAACTTGGCCAAATGGGCGATGTGGTCAACGTACGCCCCGGATTTGCGCGCAACTACCTCCTTCCGCAGAAAAAGGCTTTAAGAGCAACGGCAGAGAATAAAGAAAGCTTTGAAAGCCGGCGCACCCAGCTAGAAACGACCAACCTTGAATTAAAAAACGAAGCTGATGCCATATCGAAGAAACTTGACGGCCTTTCTGTAACAATTGTGCGCCAGGCAAGCGATAACGATCAACTTTATGGCTCGGTTACCGTTCGAAATATAGCTCAAGCTGTCACTGAATCGGGGTTTACCGTCGATAGTAAGCAAATTCAAATGGCCCGACCAATCAAAACTGTAGGAATACACGATGTAGTCGTCAAATTACATCCGGAGGTAAGTGTCAAGATTTCCGCCAACGTAGCGCGGTCAGAAGAGGAAGCAATTATCCAGACAGACGATAGCGCTACTGATGAAGAACTAAAACTTGATGCTAATTCAAGGGAAGGATTAGAGAAAGATCCCTCTTCCAGTGAGGAGAAAAACACCGTCACTGAATAGACCAAAGTTATAATATAATGACCTGTGGAGTTAAATTTAAACTAACTCCAACGGATCACTATTTGATCATAAGGCTCCCTTTTAAAGATTGACGGCAATACCTTTTTTTGATTCGAATAAAATATTT
>PBOV01000152.1 GCA_002724505.1 Rhodospirillaceae bacterium
AGACATTCGCGCTCTGAGTTGCCATACATTGCGACCTGCTCAATATCAAAGCCGTTATAGGCCGCACGAAAGGCTTCGCGTTTTTTTAAAATTGTCAGCCAGGATAAGCCAGCTTGATTAATTTCAAGAACGAGCCTTTCAAACAGAATGTTGTCATTGGCCACGGGATAGCCATATTCGAGGTCGTGATATGGGCCGTGAAATGGGTGACCCGGAGCCAATTCACAATATTTACTCATAAGGAACTAAACATTCTTGAACAAGGTAATATCCGAGACAATCACCCAGAAAATTATTCCTGTGATAACTCCTGCTATTACGGTTGCGGCTAGAACCTTCTTAAATAAATGCGGCCTGACGGGTGCGCCTATTTCGTGCCCAACACCTGCCTCACTTCCTTCCTCATGAGGTGGCTTCACTCCGATAGGCAGAGTAATAAAAAAAACCAACCACCAGGCCATCACATAAACTACAATTCCCGAAACCCAGGACATAAAATTCAAACCCTTACTATGTGTACTTCTACAATTGGTCGCTTACCCGTCTCAGAACGAAAAACTCTCCTGGCCGCCCTACTTATAGCACCTTCGAGCTTTCCATTATTAAAACGCTGGCGGCCAGGCATCTTTTCTACGGCCTCGACAATCGCAGAAATTGCCTCCTCATGCATTACCTTATCCTCACCAATAGCGTCCACAATCCCAGGAGCCGAAATTTGCGGTGTTTGAACCAACTCTCCTTCTTTATCAAGGACTACCGTTGCGACGGCGACACCAGTAAATGTCATACGACGGCGGGCTCGAACAACATCACCTTCTATCGGTACTAACCGCCGGCCATCAACTGCGTATCGTCCGGATTGAACATAGGCAATCACTTCTGTTTCGCCAGGAGCCAGACGAAGCATTTCGCCATTTTCGACCACTGCGGTAGCGGGAACACCATTACTACGCGCAAATTTTCGATGTTCGATCAGGTGCCTGGCCTCTCCATGAATTGGTACTAATAACGGCGGTTTAACCCAATCATATAGTTCCTTGAGTTCTTCTCGTGCCGGATGCCCCGACACATGAACAAAAGCATCACTTTCAGTGATAACTTCCACATTCAGTCGCGCCAGTTGATTTTTTAATCGGCCAATTGCTTTTTCGTTTCCAGGAATTTCCCGAGATGAAAAAATTACGGTATCGCCTTCCGTCAATGAAATTTCTGGATGGTCGTCAGCAGCTATCCGAGCAAGCGCTGCGCGCGCCTCTCCCTGGCTCCCCGTTACAAGCATCAAAACCTCATCGCGAGGTAAATACCCAATATCGCGTGCATTAATAAATTCGGGGCAGCCCCTTAGGTAGCCACACTCCTTTGCAATCTCCGCTATACGCCACATAGAGCGCCCAACAAGAGAAACTCGACGGCCAGTTGCTTCGGCCACACGAACAGCACTCTCCATTCTGGCAACGTTCGATGCAAATGAGGCAATCGCAACTCTCTTGTCGCAATTTTTTACAACTTCGATAAGGCTCTCACGCAAGCGACCTTCTGATCCTGCCCTACCCTCTACGAAAACATTGGTTGAATCACACATAAGAGCTATTACCCCTTCGTCGCCAAATCTTCGAAGAGTAGCCTCATCCGTAGGTGCTCCTACAAGCGGTTTAGGATCCAATTTCCAATCTGAAACGTGAAGAACGGTGCCCACCTCTGTTGTAATTGCAAGCGCTTGGGTTTCCGGAACAGAATGGGCCAAGTTAATCAATGAAATGTCAAAAGCGCCAACTGAAAACTCCCCACCTGGCGTTATCTCGGTTATCGGCACAGATTCGGCGAGAGTAGTTTCCGGTAATTTTCTCTTTAGCAAGCCAGCGGCAAAAGGTGTCGCAAAAACCGGACACTTTAATTGCCGCCAAAGATAGGGAATACCCCCGAGATGATCTTCATGCGCATGTGTGATAACGAGCCCGACAAGAGTTTCAATTTTTTCAATAAGAAATGCCGGGTCGGGAACAATAACATCAATGCCGGGGGTTAAGTCATCTCCAAATGTGACACCGCAATCAACCATTAGCCAGGAGCCGCAAAAACCATACAACCCCAAATTCATACCAATTTCGCCGCACCCCCCTAGCGGCAGAAAAACGAGCTCTTCCGGATCATTCATTATTTAAACGCTTTGAATATTGCGACGGTATATTTCAGACAAGCCCCGAAGGGTTAGATCATTATCAAGATGCTCAATTGCCGGAAGTTCTGCAGCAAATAACGGCGCAAGACCACCAGTCGCAACAACACACATTTGCGATCCATACTCTGCTTTTATACGGTTAAGGACGCCCTCTATTAATCCAACATAGCCCCAATAAACTCCCGACATCATCGCGGATACAGTTTTTTTCCCAATTACTGCTTTAGGTTTTTGAACCGCTACACGAGGGAGCTTGGCCGCGGCCATATGGAGCGCATCCAATGATAAATTAATACCCGGCGCGATGACGCCTCCGCAATAACTCCCGCTCTCATTAACCACGTCAAATGTCGTCGCTGTACCGAAGTCGATTACTATTAAAGGCCCCCCATAACGCTGGTGCGCTGCAGCTGCATTGACTAAACGATCCGCCCCTACTTCATCGGGATCGTCGATCAGAATATCAACGCCAATTTCAACCCCTGCGTTACCCACAATTAAGGGGTCTGTCTTGAAATATTTCCTGCATAGATTTTTCAAGCTAAAAACCGTTTCCGGAACAACGGTTGCCACAATTGAGGCAGAAATCTCTTCTACTTTCAAATCATCAAGGACCATTAAATGTGTTAACCAAACACCATATTCATCCGCCGTGCGTTTGGCATCACTTGACGCTCTCCATTTCCCTTTAAGGTTCTCGCCCTCGTAGACAGCAAAAACTATGTTGGTGTTCCCTGAATCTATAGCCAGAAGCATCTAATTTCCGTTGCAAAAGAAGATAATTTCCGCAGCATTAATCTTTTGGTTACTGCCGTCTACCCTTTCCAATACGAGTGCGCCCTCTTCGTCAATACCCTGGAACCTCCCCTGCCCTTCAGCTCCATCGGGAAACCGCACAATAATAGGCTCATTAATTCCATGAGCAGTATCCAGCCATGCTGCCCTGACCATAGGAAAATCATTTTCACGCCAAACTTTGTTCCAATAGCCAAAAGATGAAATAACACCATTTAACATTTCAGATGGCTCAACTTTTAAGTTAAGATCGGCCAATGAAATAGCTTTATCTGCCACAGCATTGGGCACTAGTGAAAGATTGATGCCCACCCCTACCGCATAATAATCGTCCAACTTTTCAATTAAAATTCCGGAAACTTTTTTGCCATTTAATAATAAGTCATTCGGCCATTTACATGTAATTGTTGAGTTCGCCGCCGCGTAAACTGAAACGGCATCGCGAACGGCTAGCGAAGCAACATAGGCCAACTGACCAGCGACACGCACATTTGGAACTTTCGTAACCAAAGTCATGTAAAGCCCTCCAACTGGAGATTCCCAATTCGAATTGCGGCGCCCCCGGCCTTCAGACTGCTCCGTGGCTATAACTACAGTTTTTTCACTTACAGCCCCTGATGCAATCAGGCGCAGAACTTCATTATTCGTGCTATCTAAGGAATCATATGAATGGAGTTCGATACCCGTCGGCGAGTCTGAAAGATCACACACTGTCTTTAACCCGTTAGGAGCATCCGTGCAGCACTGGCGGCGCCCTCGACAACAACACCCGGCCTAATAATAAAAAATGTAACGAATAAAGCAGTCCCAACGAGAATAATTTTTACTTCACGGGGGATTGTTCGATCAAATATTTCCGCAGGATCTTCGAAATACATAATCTTAATAATGCGAAGGTAATAGTATGCCCCGACTACGCTGGCCAGGACACCAATGATTGCCAAGGTATATAGGCCTGCTTCTACCGCTGCCAAAAAGATGTAGAGTTTACCAAAGAAGCCTGCCAATGGAGGGATCCCCGCCATTGAAAACATAAAAATTGCCATTGCGAGGGCTAGCATCGGTTGATTACGGGCCAATCCAGCCAAATCGGTAATTCCTTCAACCATCCGGCCCGTCCGGCGCATCGCTAAAACGCAGCAGAATGTCCCAACATTCATGGCGAGATATATAGTCATATAAACAAGTATTCCCCGTACACCGGCTTCTGTCCCTGCAGCCAGGCCGATAAGTGCATAGCCAACATGCCCTATCGAACTATATGCGAGGAGGCGTTTGATGTTATCCTGCCGAATTGCCGCGAGCGCACCAAGGACCATTGAGGCAATAGAAATTAAGACAATAACCTGCTGCCACTCGGCTATTAGTGAGCCAAATGGGCCCATCAACACCCGCATAAATAGTGCTATGGCTGCTACTTTGGGTGCAACAGCAAAAAAGGCTGTAACTGGCGTTGGGGCGCCCTCATATACGTCAGGCGTCCACATATGAAACGGGACGGCAGAAACCTTAAAGGCAAGTCCGGCAATAAGAAATACCAAGCCAACCACAAGTCCCACACCGGGCTCAGCGCCACCTAAACCTTTAAAGAGGGTCGCCAGACCCTCGAAACTAGTGGTTCCAGAAAATCCATAAATCAAGGAACACCCATATAATAGCATTCCGGAGGACAGGGCCCCGAGGACGAAATATTTTAATCCTGCTTCCGATGACTTAAGGGAATCTCTGCGAAAGGCTGCAACAACATATAGAGCCAAGCTTTGTAATTCCAATCCGATATACAAAGAAATCAGGTCGTTTGCTGACACCATCATGAACATGCCAAGAGCAGCAAACAGAATCAAAACCGGGTACTCGAAACGGGCAATGCCCTCCTGTTCGTTAAAATTAATTGACATTATTATTGCAAGGGAGGCTCCAATAATGACCAACCATTTCATAAAATGGGCAAAATCATCGACAACAAATTGACCGCCAAAGGCGGTCATACGACCGGTCTGAATAGAACTGAGAATAAATCCAACCAACAACAAGCTAAACACGGCAACCCAGGACAATGAGCGCGTCACATTGTTTCCACGAAAAACGCCGACCATCAGCAACGCCATGCAGCTGCAGGCAAGAACAATTTCTGGCAACGCTGGTAACAACAGGCTCATTGACAACATTGACACCCCACTCATTGGCCAGCGAGAGTTATGGTTTTAGCCGCCAGCATCGCCGTTTTATGCTGCTCAACCAAGTTAGCCACAGACACTTCTATAATTTCTAGGAATGGCATCGGATACACGCCCATCCAAATAGTTAATACAAGAAGCGGAGTGAAGACTGCCACTTCCCGATAGCTCATATCCTTTATTGCCTTTAAATCACCTTTCGTCAGATTTCCAAAAATTACTCGGCGATACAGCCAAAGCATATAGGCGGCTCCCAAGACAAGGCCCGTTGCGGCTAATGTCGCCGCCCAGGTACTCACCTGGAAGAGCCCAACCAAAACAAGTATTTCCCCAATAAAACCGCCAGTTCCAGGCAGGCCGACGCTCGCAAGCATGAAAACCATGAAGAACACAGCATAGACAGGCATTCGTTCAGCTAACCCGCCATATCTTGCTATCTCTCGGGTATGAATTCGGTCATAAATTACGCCAACGCAAAGGAACAACGCCGCAGAAACAATGCCGTGACTAAGCATTTGGTAAATAGCCCCGCTCACTCCCTGCTGATTTAATGAAAAGATTCCAAGCGTCACGAAACCCATATGGGCAACCGATGAATATGCAATTAACTTTTTCATATCCAGCTGCACAAGCGCAACCAACGACGTGTAAATGACCGCAATTATACTCAAACTAAAAATCAGAGGAGTAAAAAACTCTGATGCTATAGGCAACATTGGAACTGAAAACCGTAAGAAACCGTAGGCACCCATTTTAAGCAATACGCCTGCCAAAATGACTGAACCAGCGGTAGGCGCTTCAACATGTGCATCCGGCAGCCACGTGTGAACCGGCCACATAGGGACCTTGACCGCAAAACTCGCAAAGAAAGCCAGCCATAACCAGTTTTGGATATTAGCCGGGAGGACGAAATTTAAGAGCGACGGAATATCTGAGGTTTCGGCCTGCAAATAAATAGCCAAAATGGCTAACAGCATTAAGACTGAACCAGTTAGGGTATATAAAAAAAACTTAAAGGCGGCATAGACCCGTCGTCTTCCACCCCAGACACCAATAATAAGGAACATTGGTATCAGAACGCCTTCGAAGAAAATATAAAATAGAACGAAGTCGAGCGCGCAGAACATCCCAACCATCAGGGTCTCAAGGATTAAGAAGGCGATCATATATTCTTTTACCCTGACTTTAATGGCGTCCCAGCTTGCTAAAACACATATCGGTGTCAGAAAGGTAGATAGCAGAACGAACAGAACAGAAATTCCATCGACCCCCATATGGTAGTTAATGCCGAAGCTCTCAATCCAAGAGTGTTTTTCGACGAACTGAAACGCAGCCGATGTCCGATCAAACCCGGTCCACAACATCAGTGATAGACAAAATGTAATTAGCGTCGTCCACAACGCCGTCGCCTTAGCGTTGCGGGTTACGACTTCTTCGTCACCGCGAATTATTAGGATTGCAAGCGCACCTACCAATGGCAGGAAAGTTACGATACTCAGGATAGGAAAATCACTCATATTTCCCTCACCCGTGCGTATATAAATAAAGAGTTACGAGACCCGCTACACCAATTAGCATTGCGAAAGCGTAATGATAAACATAACCAGATTGTACGCGGCTTACGCGTCCGGCCAAGTTACGAATGACTGCGGCGATACCATCAGGACCCAGCCCGTCAATCATGGTTCCATCACCCTCTTTCCACAGCCCCTCACCAATAAATTTAGCTGGACGAACAAAGAGACGATCGTATAACTCGTCAAAGTACCATTTGTTGTAAAGAAACAAGTAAAGTTTCCCAAACCTAGTGGCCACCTTAGCCGGCAGGTCAGTACGAATGATGTACATGTAGTACGCCAGCGCAATGCCAACGATGCCAACGATAACTGGTGCTACTTTAACCCAAAGAGAGACATGATGTGCGTCAATAATTGCGGTGTTTGTTGGGAGGACAAAAATCGCCTGACCCCAGAAGAGTTGCATCGAATTCCCAACAAAGAGATCGTATCCGATGTAACCTGAAAATATGGCACCAAGAGCCAGCACAACCAAAGGAACCGTCATAACTTTCGGGGATTCATGAACGTGAGCCATGGTCTTCTCGTCAGCTCGCGGAACCCCGTGAAATGTCATAAACAATAACCGCCATGAATAGAAGGCGGTCATTATTGCCGCTGCCATACCCATCCAAAAGGCATAAGTCCCAACACCGCTATTTGCTGCAAATGCTGACTCTAGGACCATGTCTTTGGAGTAAAATCCTGCAAAAAATGGTAACCCTGCAAGCGCGAGGCTCCCGATCCACATCATCGTATAGGTCAAAGGAATAAGACGCCAAATTCCACCCATCTTACGCATATCTTGTTCTGACGACATGGCGTGAATGACGGAACCAGCGCCAAGAAATAATAGCGCCTTGAAGAAAGCGTGGGTGAATAAATGAAAGATGCCAGCGGCATATGCGGAGACACCACAGGCGAAAAACATATAGCCGAGTTGACTACAAGTCGAATAAGCAATCACTCGTTTAATATCGTTTTGGCACAACCCAACCGTTGCCGCGAAAAATGCTGTTGATGCGCCGACTACGCAAACGACGTTCAGTGCGAAAGGCGCAAATTCAAACATTGGTGACAGCCGCGCAACCATAAAGACCCCAGCGGTGACCATCGTCGCAGCATGAATTAATGCCGACACTGGTGTTGGCCCCTCCATCGCATCCGGCAGCCAGGTATGCAGCCCCAGTTGAGCTGACTTCCCCATAGCACCGATGAACAACAAGAGACACAAAACTGTTAGGGCATGAAATTGTCCACCTAGGAATTCCATTGTCGCCGCAGCCTTGCCGGGAGTTGCCTTAAAGACGGTATCAAAATCCACACTGCCATAGAGGAGGAAAACCCCTAAGATACCTAATGCAAACCCAAAATCACCCACCCGGTTAACTAAAAATGCCTTAATGGCGGCCGCATTCGCTGAAGGCTTCTTATACCAAAACCCGATTAGCAAATAGGATGCCAATCCGACGCCTTCCCAGCCAAAGAACAGCTGTAAAAAATTATTTGATGTCACTAACATCAACATAAAAAAGGTGAATAAACTTAAATATGAAAAGAAACGCGGTACCGATGGGTCGTGATGCATATAACCAATTGAATAGAAATGCACAGCGCAGGAAACCACCGTAACAACAACTAGCATGACCGCCGTTAGGGTATCAAAGCGTAATGCCCAATTAACGTCGAATGCCCCCGAAACAAACCAACTAAACAACTGAATGGTTTGTGGCTCGTGTTTCAGGGACACCTCATTAAGAATAAATAAGGAGAAGACCGCAGATAAAAGCATCGCAGCGCAAGTGACAATTTGCGCCCCTTTATCTTTCAGCCATCGGCCAAATAGCCCAGCTATAATGGAGCCGCATAAGGGCAAGAAAATCGCGAGTATATAAATCACGCCATTAGCCCTTCATCAGATTAATATCTTCGACGGCTATCGTGCCGCGGTTTCGGAAATAAACTACAATAATCGCCAAGCCAATTGCCGCTTCCGCCGCTGCAACTGTCAAAACCAGCATTGCAAAGATTTGTCCGGTTAAGTCTTGGAGATGAACTGAAAAGGCCACTAAATTGATGTTAACTGCCAGTAGGATCAGCTCAATAGACATCAAAATAATAATCACATTTTTTCGGTTAAGGAATATCCCAAAAATCCCTACCGAAAAGAGGATTGCCGCAACGGAAAGGTAGTGAGGCAGGCCAATTTCCAACATTCTTAGATCCCACTCCCTGGTTGAATTTTTTTGATCTCAATTGCATCTTCAGGGTGACGGTTTATTTGCTCAGAAATCTTTTGTTTTCGAACACCAGGGCGAGCTCGCAAAGTAAGAACAATCGCACCCACCATAGCCACTAATAGGACCATCCCTGCACCCTGAAATAGGTAAATATAGTCAGTATAAAGGATCATCCCAATAGCGTGAGTGTTTGTGATTTGTTCTATTGGTGGTGCCGGAAAGCTCCTGAGATCCTCTGTCGCTGGTGCTATAATCCAACTACTGCCAATCATAAGCAGTTCAGCAAGAAGCACTATTCCGACGAGGCCACCGATAGGCAGGTATTGAAGGAAACCCTGCCGCATTTCCGCGAAACTAATATCCAGCATCATCACAACAAATAGAAATAAAACGGCAACCGCGCCGACATAGACAACCACGAGGATCATCGCGATAAATTCGGCACCAATTAGAACAAATAGGCCTGCAGCGTTGAAAAATGTCAGTATTAAAAACAGAACTGAGTGCACTGGATTACGCGCAGAGATAACCATAACCGCTGCAGCCACAGCCACAAATCCAAAAAGGTAAAAGCTTATCGCCTGAATTATCATCCGAAGGCCTGTACCAAAGAATTTTGAAAACCAATAAAATACACTATTCTACACTTTACTTACCTGTATGGGGCATCAGCGTTAAGCCGCCCTGCCAATTCGGTTTCCCAACGGTCGCCGTTCTCTAATAATTTATCTTTGTTATACAGAAGCTCTTCCCGGGTCTCCGTCGCAAATTCAAAATTTGGGCCCTCGACAATCGCATCAACGGGGCATGCCTCCTCACAGTAACCACAATAAATACATTTAGTCATATCAATGTCGTAACGCGTGGTTCGGCGGCTTCCATCGGCACGCGGTTCAGCCTCAATAGTAATAGCCTGCGCCGGACAAACCGCCTCGCAGAGCTTGCAGGCGATACATCGCTCCTCGCCGCTGGGGTAACGACGCAAGGCGTGCTCTCCCCGAAATCTTGGACTGAGCGGGCCCTTTTCAAAGGGGTAATTTATAGTGACCTTTGGTTTAAACATATAACGAAATGTCAAAGCCATGCCCGAGATCAATTCACTCAACAGTAACATTTTGGAAGATCGTTTTAAAAAGCTCATCTTGGGCTCCTTAGAACCGTTGATCGCCAATCTAATTTCATCATTTCGGTAACCAGCCCATCGCCAAAAGAACACCTGAGGTAACAACGACCCACAATAACGAGAACGGCAAAAATATTTTCCATCCCAATCGCATTAATTGGTCGTATCTATATCTGGGGAATGTCGCCCTGACCCATAAAAAACAGAACAAAACGGCAGAAATTTTAAACGCGAACCATACTGGACCCGGTATCCAATTAAACGGTGTAATATCGATTGGTGGCAACCAACCTCCAAGGAACAGAATTACCGTCATCGCACTCATGAGGATCATATTGGCGTATTCACCGAGAAAAAAAAGGGCGAA
>PBOV01000153.1 GCA_002724505.1 Rhodospirillaceae bacterium
ATTAAAATTTCGATCCGAAGGAGAGCCGGTACGCGTTATCGTTTCAATGGCGCGAGGGATTGCTCGAAACCTCGTCACTCAAGAACGGTTTACAGACCCAGCGCAGCTGAAGGGCTGTTCGTGGGCCCTCGATGGCTTTGGCGCTTTAAGCCATCACATGGCGAGACTCCTTGTTGCAGCCCTAGGTATTGAAGAGAGTGCCATCGATTGGCAGGCTGTTGGTCCGCCGCCTGAACGCATCGACAGACTTTTAAACGACACCATTGATGTTTCCCTTATCCGGGTAGAGGAAGCTATTTCATTAAATCAGGACCCTAGCAACAAACTTCATACTCTGCTTGGGTTCGCTGAACTTAAAAAACTAGTTCCGGTTCAACCTCACGGCGTTCTGGGAACCACGGAATCATACGAAAAGGAACACGCTGAAGAACTCGATCGTCTTACCCGTGGAATGATTAAAGCCTCGCGCGCCCTCAATGATGACTTTGCGACCTTTCGAAAGGTTTATGACAACTACGTCACAATCCCGGTTCCAGCCGCAGACGTCAAAACAATCTGGCAGCAAGAGCATGATACTGCTGGTTTTGCTATAAATGGTGAGCTCACTAAAGGCCATTGGAAGGACGAAATGGAGCTATTCTATAAGCTCAACCCCAACCTACCAAAAGTAACACGGGAAGAGGTTATAGCCGAAAACTTTGTTGCCGATGCACTAAAAGCTGTCGGCATTGTCTCCGGCGAGGATGCCCCTGACTAATTGGCTCTAAAAACCAGTTTCGAAAAGGCATCCCAAAGCTGGGATGCTGTCCTCAACGCCTGCCAAGCGAAGTGCCCGCCAGAGCGCCGCCTGATTGCTGGTTATGATTGGTTTCCTCAGCTCTTTTTCTAAGGCATGAATAACGTCAATACTGTGGATATTTGCGCAGCTGATAAAATAGGCGTCCGCTTCGTCATTGCGCATTGCCAAAACATTTTCAAACCAAAACTCTGGGGGCGTGCTGCAATAAATATCGCTACCACCAAGCCCCATTGCCCTATCAGAAACAATAGTTAAGCCAGCCTCCTCTAAAAATTTTATTTTTTTATCGTGTCCTAGTTGCGGGGTCTCTGACACAAACACTAACCTCTTCGCCTCTAAAGCCCGAAAGGCCACCAACAATGAAGATGCCGCTGAGGTCGCTGGCTTTCCCGTAAGACCTTCTATTGAAGAAATGACTTCGCGTTCTTTTTGGACCCCGCCCGACATAGAGGTCCCGGTGCACTGAAGGACCGTTACATCACATTTTGAGTCTCCAAGGAGCTCGGCGGCCAACAAAATACTCGGCACCAGCTCATCTAGGGGCGCCCTATGACGGTTGGTCATACCGATCCGATTAAAATGAGGAACAACATCGTTTGGGCAATAGAACTGTATCTGAGGCTCAACCATGCGGTTAGAAGACGGAATGATAAAGCCAATTCTTGCCCGTGGTATGATGGGTTCAAATTTTATCATTAACCACCAAGTATTAATTCTCTTGTATTTCTTTCATAGATCACTTGGCGGTCTTCTTCGGTGCAATTCAGACTTTCGATCACGTCGATCGTATCGCGAATATTATCTTCTCCTCCACTGAGATCGTAGGGAGCATCGGTTGCGAAAAAGGAGTTCCCAGAGCCAAAGAAATCCAAGCCAGCTTGGCTTTGCGCTTTAGCGCCAAACATCGCGGTATCTCCATAAAACATTTTAAAATAATCGAGCATGGGTTTTTCAAGTTCATCGGCAAAGGATGTTCCGTCAGCTGAGGATGTCGCATTCCTGGATTCCCAAAGGGGCATCCGACCTTCGGCATGCGGGATATATGCTCCCCAGTGATGCGCCATAACATGGAAATTAGGAATTTCATCAAACATTCCGGAACAAACCATTCGACACATGGCGGCCGTCGTCTCGTATGCCCAACCAACACCCCAAAATATTTCGTAATGGGACTGATCTTCAGTTAGATAGTCAGCATGACTGGCTGGCCGCGTGGGATGAAGCCAGACACATTTCCCGCGCTCCGCAATCTTCGCAAAGATATCTCTAAACTCAGACGAGTCTAACGGCTTACCATTTACGTTCGAGTGGATCTGAAATCCTACTGCCCCATGCTCATCTAATACTCTGTCAACCTCGGAAATAGCCTCTTGGGTATTGTTCATCGGCAGTGCCGCAATAAACCAGGGCATACGATCTGAATACTCCCTGCAAATACGCGCCATTCCATCGTTTGCCACTCTAGCCAACTCAGGTGAATCTTCGGGCCCGGCAATCATGTCAAGCGGCGGCTGCGAAATAGAAATTATCTGCTGATAATTATCAAACTTATCGATGACCTTCATTCGGGCATCCATATCATAAAGTTCTTCCATAGCTTTCCAGCGCTTCACAGAACGGGCTGGCATAAGCTTTTCCGCGGCCTCAAAGAACTCGGTGGGAAACACATGATTAAAAACATCAATTTTCATTACGCAACCTCACAAAACAATTCAGCAATTATTAGTGTTTTAATACGATACCTCTAACTCTTCTGCCACAGTAAAGACAATTTCAACAGCTTGGCATAGGCCAAAAGGTGCAATAGACTCGGGGGTCTCTCTTTTTGTTAAAAATGGAGATCGTCATCGTGACCGCAGAAAAAACATTAGAATGCGATGTATTAGTAATTGGCGGTGGAGGGGCTGGCCTTGCGTCGGCCATCGAAGCCCGCGCGCTTGGCGTTGATGTCATTTTAATCGAAAAAAATTTTGAGCTTGGAGGAACAACGGCATGGTCAATAGGTTCTTTCTCAGCCACCCAGACACCTCACCAAATTTCCGATGGCATTGTTGATACGCCTGACGAGCATTACGACGACATGCCAAAATTTTCTGGGCCGCTCGCCGACCGCGACAACCCATCTCTGAGACGTATTTTCGTAGATAACGCCAACGACACATTTCGTTGGTTAATGTCTTTGGGCGTTGAATTCTTTGGCCCAATGCCAGAGCCTCCTCACCGAAAGCCACGGATGCATAATGTACTGCCAAATTCAGGGGCATATATTCATCATCTCGGAAAACATGCGAGAAATATTGGTGTAAAAATCCACTGCAACAGTCGTGCAAATAAATTCTTACTTGATCAAAATTGTGTTGTCGGTGCCCGCTGTGAAATGCCGGATGGCACCACGAATATCCACGCTAAAGCCGTGGTACTTGCCAGCGGAGATTATGCCGCGAATGAAGAACTTAAAGCTAAATATATCTCACCAGAAGTCGCCAAAGTGGATGCAATGAATCCGACAGCTACCGGGGACGGACATGAAATGGCACTCCCACTCGGTGCAAGAGTGATTAATGGTGATGTCCTTTCCGGCCCGACGCTAAGGTTTATTCCCCCGCCCAGAGGCTCTATAGATCGCATGTTGCCGCCATTTAAAATCGTAACAAAGTTTATGCGCTTGGCCTTAAAATATCTTCCGGCTAGCATTTTACGGCCGTTCGTATTGGGATTCACAACGACTTCAATGGCGCCAGAGCTTGACCTCTTCTCGAGCGGGGCTCTTCTCATCAACAAAAATGGTAAATTGATAAATGAAAAGCCAGCAGAACTCGGCCTCGCGATTGCATCTGAACCCGGTAAAATTGGTTATGTCATTATGGATCAAAATTTAGCTAAAAAATATTCCCGTTGGCCGCATTTTATAGCCACAGCACCGGGCGTCTCTTATGCATATCTTGATGACTTCCGAAAAACACGACCCGATATATTCCATAAAGCGGAGACTATAAGCGAACTCGCAAACTCACTGAAGCTATCAAGGGACGAGTTAGAAAGTTCAATCCAAACCCACAACCAATTTGGTGACATAAAAATCTTAAAACCTCCCTTCTACGCGCTTGGTCCAGCGAAAAGCTATGTTGTTTTGACTGATGGTGGCCTTGCCGTCGATAATGATCACCGCCTTCTAGGTGAAAACAGCACTCCAATCCCAGGAATTTTTGCGGCAGGTTCGGCGGGTCAAGGCGGCCTAATGCTTAAAGGACATGGCCATCATATTGGTTGGGCGTTTACTTCGGGGCGCCTTGCTGGCAGAAACGCTGTCAAAGAAGCAAGAAATAATATGGCCCAACCATATTGAATCATCTGGAAAGCTCCGTTAGCGTCAGCAGGAGTTTATAACAAACACGCAGTTGGAGGTATTTTGATGAAATTTTTATCTAAGTCAGTTTTACTGGGTAGCATTTTGACAGGCGCGGCAACATTAGGGTTAGCTGACATTCAAAATGCCTCAGCCGAAGGCTTCTACAAAGGCAAAACGATCAAGATGATTGTTCGGTCCGCACCAGGAGGCGGTTACGACTTTTATGGCCGCTTGTTGGCGCGACATATGCCAAAGCACATCCCGGGCAATCCGAAAATGATTGTCATTAACATGCCTGGAGCGGGTGGCATTGTCGCTGCCAACTACATGGCAAATAGAGCCAAAAAAAATGGAACTGAAGTCGCAATTCTTACACGATCCCTCGCCTTGGCACAGCGTATTAAATCCGTTGGAGTAAAATACGATCTCAAAAATTTGAGTGCGCTTGGAAGTGCTGCGTCATCTACATTTCTCGTTGTATTAGGAAAAAATCAACCCATAAAAACATACAAGCAGCTAAAAAACGCGAAAAAGACTGTTCTGTTTGCGGCGACAGGCCCGGGAGCAGGATCTTATCAATACCCTGCTCTTCTAAAGCTGGACGGATTTAATGTTAAAATAATTTCCGGTTTCAGCGGTGGGCAAAATCGTTTCTTAGCCATTGAACGCGGTGACGTTCATGGAACCGCGAACAGCTACGAAAGTACGCGGAAAGCTATAAAAGAACTGGGACTAATTCCGATCCTTTACAACGGAGCACCTCACCCCGATTTACCTGTTCCACATATTGACGAGCAATTATCGGATCAGGGTAAAGCTCTCGCTGCTCTTCTTGGTGCGCCTTTAGCTGCTGGTCGTCCGTTTTTTACAACCGGTGGATTGTCCGCGGAACGTCTTAAATTACTGCGTTCAGCCTTTAAATCGGCTTTACATGACAAAGACCTCTTGAAAGAAGCAAAAAGGGCCAAGCGAAACATTGCCTGGACTGGCCCAGGTTTAATGGAAAACATTAATGCCAAGATTTTGGCGGCTTCTGATAAGACCATTGCTCTTTATAAGGCTGGCTCCAAGAAAGTTTACAAGAAGCATACAACCCAGATAACCAAAATTAAGAAAAAAGGTAAGCGGATTTATTTTGCTTACAAAGGAAAACAAATAAAAGTTAAGGTTTCCGGAAAACGTACAAAAGTTATGATCAAAGGAAAGAAGGTCAAACGCAAAAAGTTAAAAGTTGGCATGACCTGTAAGTTTAAATTCCCCGGAGCGGGCGGTGAAGCCAAATACATCAAGTGTAAGTAACTAATCAGTTGAACTGGGTTATCGTTGCCGCCAGCGGTAACCCAGCAAGACTAAAAGGTTTTAGATGATTGACGCAGCAATTGCCGGGCTAATCGGCATAATTCAGTGGAAAGCATTCCTACTAATGATGGTAGGAATCGTAATTAGCTCCACTCTAGTTGCAATGCCTGGGATCGGAAGCAAAACGGCAATAGCACTTCTTCTGCCAATTGCCTTTGTACTAAATCAATTCGAAGCCATCTGCCTGATAATGAGTGTATGGGCGGTGAGCAATACCGCTAATTCGATTACATCAATTTTATTTTCTGTCCCGGGAGGTGGTGGTTCTCAGGCTACAATAATGGATGGCTACCCTATGGCCAAAAATGGAGAGGCTGCACGAGCCCTCTCTGCTGCGTTCACCTCTTCTGCCATAGGCGGCATTATCGGTGCGCTCGTACTTCTTATAGCCATCCCAATTTTGCGTCCACTTGTGCTTTTGTTAGGCCCACCTGAATTTTTTATGTTGGTTATGGTCGGTATCGCTATGGTAGGGGCTCTAAGTGGAAAAGCGCCAGTAAAGGGCATTATCGCTGGCGGAATTGGGTTAGTCGTATCCATGGTCGGGGTTCATATGATCACCGGCCTGCATCGCTTCACCTTTGACCAAATTTACCTCCTTGATGGGCTTAAACTGATCCCCGTCACTATCGGCCTTTTCGCTATACCCGAGTTAATCTATATGGGTGTTAAAGGCACTGGAATTTCTGATCTACCGCTTGGTGATCTTGGTAAAGGCCGCCGGCAGGGTATTAAGGATGCTTTTGAACACCGCTGGTTAGTATTCCGGAGTAGTCTTATTGGTGTATGGGTTGGTATCATTCCGGGCCTTGGCTCTGCAGTAGCTGATTGGTTTGCATATGGCAGCGCTAAACAAACCTGCCCCGGGGCACGAGAGACCTTTGGCAAGGGGGATGTGCGTGGTGTCATAGCGGTAGACTCTGCAACAAATGCGAAAGAGGGGGGCTCGCTAATTCCGACCCTCGCCTTCGGCATCCCTGGCTCCAGTACGCTAGCGCTGATTTTTGGTGGCTTGATTATCGTAGGCATAACTCCGGGCAGGGATATGCTAACCAAAGATCTCCATTTAACCTTTTCTATGATATGGTTACTGATCATTGGAACTATCATTACCTCAATTTTGTGCCTTGCTTTTACACGGCAACTAGCAATGGCTACAAAAATCCGTCCGTCGCTTATGATCCCAATTATTTTAGCCATGGCCGTAATCGGTAGCTTCGCGGCATCCAGTAGATTTGAGGACGTCTTGATTATGCTTGCCTTTGGAACGATTGGCTACTTCATGAGAGCTACTGGTTGGCCAAGGCCGCCACTGCTGCTTGGTTTGGTCCTAGGTCCAATTGCAGAGCAACATATGTGGACATCTTGGCAACTTTTTGGTGCAGATTTTCTGTTACGACCAGGTGTTTTGATTATCTTTGCGATACTCCTGGTATGTGTTACCTACCCAATGCTCCAGGACCGTTACTTTAAGCGCCGAGCCGAGGAAACGGATACCTAGGATGAATTTACGTTTACAACCGAGGTCTCTTCTTACACTCTGTTTAATCGGGTTGTTTGCATATGTCGTCATATCATCCTCTGAAATGCCCCTTCAGGCTAAACTTTACCCCTGG
>PBOV01000119.1 GCA_002724505.1 Rhodospirillaceae bacterium
AGTTGAAAACGCTGGACCACTTATGGCCTCGGCGAGCCCGCTTATTCGCATTGGGCGTCCGATACGGACTTGTTTTTCGAGGACGAGGGTGGCTAATTCTCGGGACCCTTGTAATTGGCTTGCCCCCCCTGTTAGGACCAGTCGACGCCCAGCAACATGTTCCACACCGGCGACTTCCAGGCGACTTCTGACTAACTCAAAAGTTTCTTCCATACGAGGCCTAATCACACCATTCAGCAGGGACCTCGGGACGTGATTTGGTTGATTATTATTCTCTTCACCGATCAGAGGAACATCAATTAGCTCGCGCTCATCAGAAGGTGAGGGAATACTGCTACCATAGAGGGTTTTCATTCGTTCGGCATGCGTAAGTGAGGTTGATAGACCGCGGGCAATGTCACTCGTTACGTGTTGTCCACCGATGGGAATAGAATCGGCGTGGACAACTTCACCATCATAAAAGACGGCAATAGTAGTTGTTCCTCCCCCCATATCCACGAGAGTTACACCCAAATCTATCTCGTCCTCAACGAGGCAGGCGAGGCCCGACGCGTAGGGTGTCGCGACCGCAACTTCAATGTCTAGGTGACATCTACCCAGACAGTTTGCGAGATTTCGTAATGTGGCGGTTCTTGCGGAAATAACATTAATATCAACGCCCAGAGATTCAGCAAACATACCACGTGGATCCCGAATTCCACGTGTAGAATCCAAAGAATAGCCAACGGGCAGGCAATGCAGAACCTCTTGTTCAGCATCATGTTGGATGCTGTTTCCCTGTGCTAATGCGCGACGCATATCGGCTTCATTTATCTCACGCCCGGATATTGGTATCTCCACTTTGTAGGTTTCTGAGAAGATGTTACCGCCCGACACATTAACGACAACCTCTCTAATCCGTTCTCCTGCAAGTTCTTCCGCAGCACTAACAGCCGTTAGCGTCGAATTCTGAGCAGCATCCATATCGATTACGGCCCCACCGCGAACACCTTTTGAGGCGTGATGACCAATACCTACAACACGGACACCGCCATCGTTTTGAGGGTGGGCAAGCAGGCAGCAAATTTTTGAGCTCCCAATATCAAGAGCTGCTATTAAACCAGTTCTAACTTTATTCACTGGCTAATCCCCTTTCCATGAATATCAAATCATTAACCATGCTCAAGTCTTTTGTCCTCTATCGCTCGTGGTTTGTGCGCCTAAAACACCTGGTCGAATTAACAGACGGCGGGGGAGACGCATATCAATCATATTCACGTCGCGCGCCAAGAGCTTGTGCTTAGTATTAAGATGGGCGAGGTGCTGCCATGCTTTGTGGGGATCTTTTTCTGGTAGGCGGATTTTAATTCCGCCTTTAAGTATAACATTCCAACGACGTTTTCCTACCAATGTTGCGGCGGCTACTTTGCTCACTAATGATGGTTGACTCGCTATCATTGCGAGCAGCGTTGGCGTGGCTTTAGGGGCACCCTCGCCGACAACAATTAGAAGATTCCGGAAACGATCGAGCCCCTTCGAGGTAATAGCAACTCCCTCCGTATCCATTAAATATAGTCTTTTCTTCTTTTGCCATAGAACCATCGGTTGTCGCTCAGCAATATGAATTTCAACGATGTCTGGCCACTTTCTTTTGATCGTTGCGTCACGAATCCAAGGTAATTTGATTAAGCGTTTACGAAGAGCGTTTATTTGGAAACTAAGTATCGGATCCCCCCGGTTTAACCCAACAGTTTGAATGATATTTGAGCGGGAGGCGTTATGACGACCACGAAGCAGAACTTGATCCACCCTTAGGCCCAACTGAGCTGTCTTTGAAACTGTTTCCTTCCAAATAGAATCTACACCGCGTGAAATAATATCGCTCTGCGAAACCCAGATTGGTCCAACAAACATGGTGGCAACAACGGAAAAAATTGCGACTGTTTTTATCGTTGGTTCGACCCATTTGGGTGCGGGCTTTTTGCGTGTTGCGCGAGCAGCACGCTTCTTGGAGATAACGGCTTTGTGGTGCTTGTTTTGTTGGTTGTCTATCATTTTTCGCATGCGGCATTCTCCACCATCCAAGAAACTAGATCGCCGAAATCTATACCGGCGTGAGCGGCTTGTTCAGGAACAATTGAAAGCGGGGTCAGTCCCGGTTGTGTATTGATCTCAAGCATTATTAGCTCGCCTGGGTCGGACTGGGTGTCGTCGTAACGGAAATCGGCCCTAGTCACCCCTCGGCACCCTAAAATTCTATGGGCAGCAACGGCGTATTCCTTCGCGGCAACATAAATTGTCTGGGGAAGGCGAGCCGGAACAATGTGTTTAGTTCGACCCTCAGTATATTTTGCGTCATAGTCGAAAAAGCCCTCATCAGTTCGAAGCTCTGTAACGCCGAGCGCTCGATCACCCATAACGGCAACGGTGATTTCTCGGCCCGCAACAAATTTTTCAACCATGACCTTGTCACCAAGCGGCCATCGAGCGTCCGTCATAAAAGGTCTCGTAGAACCTTGCTTGATTATTTGAACGCCAACGCTCGAGCCCTCATTAAGGGGCTTAATAACATATGGCCGATCGATCACGTCCCTTGATAATACTTCTTCCCGGGTAGTGATTACGTGTTGCGCACACGGAATGCCGGCATTTTCAAAATGACGTTTTGCTGTTGGCTTATCCATCGCAATTGCGGATGCGAGGACGCCCGAATGAGTATAGGGAATGGATAAAAGTTCAAGGAATCCCTGAAAACAACCGTCTTCACCATACCGGCCATGAAGTGCGTTAAACACAGCATACGGTGGGGGGTCGAGTGCGGTAATCACCGGTCCCAAATCCTTGCCTACGTCAATAGATAAAACCTCGTAGCCCCGACTGTTTAGAGCCTCGGTAACGGCCGCACCTGAC
This sequence comes from Rhodospirillaceae bacterium, assembly GCA_002724505.1. Classification (GTDB taxonomy): domain Bacteria; phylum Pseudomonadota; class Alphaproteobacteria; order MPNO01; family UBA2964; genus UBA2964. Next base: position 2,890 of record PBOV01000119.1, read on the forward strand.
AAAAGGGACACCTCTCTTTCCGAGGATATTCCACCCATAAGAACTGCGACGCGCTTACTCATCACATGGCACCTGCAGCCGGTGGTATGCCAATACGTTTAATTTCCCATTCTAGTTGCACGCCGGTGTTATCTAGTACTCTGCGTTTTACTTCTTCGCCTAAGGCTTCGATATCTGTTGCGGTTGCCGTCCCAGTATTAATTAGGAAATTACAATGAGTGTTGGAAACCTGGGCTCCACCGCGGCGCAAACCACGGCAGCCAGCAGCATCAATTAATTGCCAAGCCCTATATCCCTCTGGGTTTTTGAAAGTGCTGCCCCCGGTGCGTTCTCGGATAGGCTGCGAATTTTCCCGTGCTTCCGCGATTTCTTTCATACGAGTTATGATAACGTCAGATTGTTCCTGCCTACCTTGAAGTTGTGCGGATAGGAAAATCCAATCATCTGGACCATCGCAATGGCGATAACTAAATCCTAGTTCAATTGCTGGAACTTCATGAAGTTTACCATGTCGGTCGAGAGCAGTTACCCCGATTAGGACTTCCTGAATCTCAGTTTTATAAGCTCCTGCATTCATCCGTACCGCCCCACCAACTGACCCCGGAATTCCACTTAGAAATTCTAGGCCCCCGATTTTCTTGTCCCGTGCTTTGCGCGCGACTGTAATATTCATCGCGCCAGCCAGTGCGGTAATCCGACAATCATTGGTGATAATTTTTGAAAATGGGCGGCCAAGTCGGATCGTAACGCCTGGAATACCTCCGTCTCGGATGATCAAATTAGACCCGCCGCCAAGCACGGTAATATTGATGCTATCGGGTAAGGCATTTAGGAAGAGCTGGAGGTCTTCCTGATCAGCAGGTTCAAACATTACTTCGGCGTTTCCGCCGACCCCAAACCATGTTAGTCGCGCAATATCGAAGTCCGCCTTTAGAGTGCCACGCACGGCGGGTAGCTGCTCAATTAGATGGTCTAATTTATGGGCGGCGATCAATGTTTCGCCTCGTGTATTACTTTTTTGTCTCCCGAAAGAGCAGAAAGTCTGTGCGGTAAATCATTAGCCCAGATCGTAATGTTCCCGGCGCCAAGGCAAATTACAAGGTCCCCATCTGTGGCGATGCCTTTGATAAGGCTGGAAAGAGAATCTCCATCTTTCAACGGCAAAACATCGCGATGCCCGTGCAACCTTAAGCCGTTGATAAGTTTGTCGCGGTCAATTCCTTTTATTGGCTTTTCACCGGCGGAGTAAACATCTGCGACGATGACGGTATCGGCATCGTTAAAACAGGTACAAAAATCTTCGAATAAATCCTTTAAGCGCGAATACCTATGGGGTTGTACTACAGCAATGACTCGATTTTCTGTACTCGAACGCGCGGCGGCGAGGGCAGCTTTAATTTCCACCGGATGATGTCCATAATCGTCAACAATAGTGATGCCATTGGCTCTACCTGTAACGGTGAAGCGGCGTTTGACGCCAGAGAAGGCGGCTAGACCCTTTCTAATTTTCTCGGCGGATGCATTCATCTCCTGTGCAATGGCGACAGCGGCTAAGGCATTCTGTATATTATGTTTGCCAACCATCGGTAGAGAAACTTTTTCTAGGCATGTCCCCGCCATAGAAGAGGGTCCTGAGAAGATAATATCGAATTCGGAGCGACCCGCGTTTGTCGTGAGGTTCTCCGCGCGAATATCAGCCTGGGCATTAAAACCATACTTAACAATCTTACGGTCAGAAATTTTTGGTATTAGGGACTGGACTTCAGGATGATCAATACATAATACCGCCAGCCCATAGAATGGGATATTTGCAACAAAGGATACATAGGCTTTGCGTACTTCGTCGAAAGAAACGTAGAAATCCATATGTTCGGGGTCGATATTGGTTACGACCGCAATCGTGGCCGGCAGTTTAATAAATGTCCCGTCAGACTCGTCTGCTTCTACGACGACCCATTCCCCTTCGCCGAGCCTCGCATTAGTGCCGTAAGCATTTATGATCCCGCCGTTTATTACCGTTGGATCTTTTCCGATGGTGTCGAGCATAGCAGCGATCAGGGATGTTGTCGTAGTTTTCCCGTGCGTTCCGCCAACCGCAATTGCCCACTTTAGCCGCATGAGCTCCGCTAACATTTCCGAACGTCGAACAACGGGGATATGGCGGTGCCGCGCAGCCATAAGTTCTGGATTATCGGGGCGGATTGCCGACGATACTACAACTACAGTTGCTTCCCCGAGATTGTTGCTGTTCTGCCCGATCGAAACTGGAATTCCAATCTCGACAAGGCGAATGACATTAGTATTTTGGACTATATCACTACCTTGAACAGCATAGCCAAGGTTATGGAGTACCTCGGCTATACCACTCATGCCAATACCACCAATGCCACAGAAATGAATTTTGTTAATAGAAAGGGGAAGTATCCTCATGCTGCTGCACCTTGAGTGGCCAGCCCCGCACCCGCGGCTTCTACAACATCAGCGAGATGTTCGGCAGCATCAGGCTTTCGCAAACACCCTGCACTTTTTGCCGCATTAATTAATAGAGCCGGGTTTTCCATGAAAGTACTAATATGATTGCTAACTTTTTCAATTGTGAATGATGGTTCTGGGACGCACCAGCTGCTACCACATCCCGCAATAGCATTCGCATTTGCGGTCTGGTGGTCATCTGTTGCATTTGGGTAGGGTACAAACATTGCCGGCCGTTTTGCTGCTATCAATTCTGAAACAGTTGAGGCCCCGGCTCTACAAATCACGAGATGTGCTTGCGATAGTTGCTTGTGCATGTTGGGAAAGTAGGATTTTAAAGTTGTCTGGATACTTCCCGCTTCATAGACCGCTCTAACTCTTTCAAGATCTTCGGGTCTGCATTGTTGCATCACAGCTAAACGAGATCTTTGTGCGCTTGGCAATGCTAAAAGTGCTTTAGGTACGATTTCGCTTAAAACACGGGCGCCTTGACTACCGCCGAAAATCAAAACGTTTAGTTTGCTGGTTAGATCTAATTTTGGGTAGGAGGTCTCCCCAATTGCCGAGATGGCTTCCCGAACGGGATTGCCTGTTAGAACCACTTTAATAGTCGACTTGGGCGGTATGCCGGAAACTCGATCAAACGACGTAGCTATAGTTCCCACTCGCGACGCGAGTAGCCGATTAGCGCGACCTACAATAGCATTTTGTTCATGGATAACGGTAGGTATACCAACTTGGGTCGCCGCGAACATAGTTGGAACGGATGGGTAGCCGCCAAAGCCGACAGCCACGATAGGTTTTAATCGTTTGAGTAGGGCACGTGCTTGCAGCAATCCAATGGCTAGCAGTGTTAGCCCCTTAACCTTGCCGGCGGCGCTACCAGCAAGTGTCGCCGCCTTAACATGGTGAACTTGATCGATGAGTTTTTCGTCGCTAAAGGCAGTACCGCGGTCGTCAGTTGCAACAGCAATTCCCCACCCGCGTCTATGAAGCGTTTCAGCTAGGGCCAATGCCGGATAAACGTGGCCACCTGTGCCGCCAGCAGCGAGCACGATCGGCCTACTTTGAGTAAGGATAGTCATAATCCCGTCTCCTGGCCGACGCGGCGGCGCGTAAGAGATAACGCCATACCGATACACACCGCGGTGGAAACCAGCGAAGAACCGCCATAACTTATAAAAGGTAGGGTCATGCCTTTGGTTGGCATCAAATGAAGCGTCGATGCCATATTGACCAGCGATTGCAGTCCAAATTGAACCAGCAACCCAGTCACTGCGAGAAGGATAAAGAAATTAGTTTCTTTGATCACCCGTGAGAAGCCACGCAGAACGACGAAAGCAAACAATCCAACGACGATTAGACAAATGATCATGCCAAATTCTTCGGCTGCTACAGCAAATATAAAATCGGTATGCGCATCCGGCAGTACGGTCTTCACGGAACCTTCGCCGGGTCCACGACCAAGGACGCCACCGTTCATAAAGGCCTCTAAGGAACGCATTACTTGGTAACTATCGCCTGAGGATGGGTCGATAAAACGGTCAACTCTGCTGGCGACGTGGGGTAACATGAAGTATGCGCCTACGGCACCAGTGATTCCCAGTGCGATAAAGCCAGCCACCCAAATCAGCGGTAGGCCGGCTAAAAAGAATTGGGTAAACCAGACAGCGGAGACTACGACGGTCATTCCAAAATCTGGTTGGAGAAGGAGTAGGCTAACAACCAATCCATAAAGGACGATTGCGGCTGGACGGCCAATTTCTGCTCCGTTATCCCCCCGCATTGCAAAAAGCCATGCTGTTACCACGGCGAAGGTCGGTTTTATGAACTCAGAAGGCTGGAGCGACAAGCCTAGGATATTGATCCAACGCTTGGCACCCTTAATTTCTAACCCAATAAAGAAGGTTGCGATCAGCAAAATAAGACTTAATACAAATAACCCGATCGCAAATCGCAGAATACCTCGTGGTGACATCAAAGAAATAGAAATTAGAAAGATGATTGCAAAGGGCAGATAAGTAAGTTGACGTCTTACAAAGTGAAAAGAGTCTAAATTCAACTTGTCTGCAACCGGTGGGCTGGCGGCCATAGTCATCATGATTCCAAATCCGATGAGCAACGCGACGGCAGCAACTGTCCAATGATCAATAGTCCACCACCAGCGGCCTAATAAGGAGGTGTCCGTGCGTGTAAACGCTGTCATCTGGCCCCCAATTCCACTGAAGCCACGAATTTCTTAAAGGCGTCACCGCGAACTTCGAAATTCTGCCACTGGTCAAATGACGCGCAGGCAGGTGATAATAGGACAGTGGGTTTGTTGGTATGTTCCTTGGATGCGGAAAAATAGGCCATTTGAGTGGCAGTTTCTAAATCCCCGCACTGTGTGACTCCAATTTTGTCGCCTAATGCAGTTTCAAATGCTCCTGCGGCATCGCCAATTAGAAATGCTTGTCGAATATTTGTGAGATATGGTTTTATAGCTTCTATACCGTCGTTTTTAGCAAGCCCTCCAGCTATCCAGTAAATATTGTTATGACATGCCAATGCGCGGGCGGTTGAAACGCTGTTAGTCGCTTTGCTGTCATTGATAAAGGTGACACCATTTATTACCCCAATGTTTTCCATACGGTGAGGCAATCCATGATAATTTGTAATTGCATCGGCAATAATGTCACTTTTGATTCCTAGTGCATGACCAACGGCAGCAGCAGCTGCTGCATTCTGCCAATTATGTTTGCCGGGTAGATTGGTAGCTTTGTTTAAGTCGCAAATGCATGTGTTATTTTGTTTGTATAAAGACCCGTTTTTGGCATAGAAGCCGTCGGAGAGATTTTTGGTCGTGGAGATTGGGTAGACTGTCCAGCTGTTTCGAGCGGATAATTCTCTATAAAGAGAACATCCGTATCTTTCATCAATACCGACAACGGCGGATTGTGGTTTGATGATGTTTTGTCGATCACGAAAAATTTTCCGCTTCGCGCTAAAATATCCATCCATATCGCCATG
>PBOV01000154.1 GCA_002724505.1 Rhodospirillaceae bacterium
AGGAATAAGAGCCTTCATAGTCTCACCGACATCAGCATGAAGTGCGATATCGGCTGGATAATTCTTTCCTATTTCCCAATCATTGAGGCCAACCTGAACCACGGTTGCGTTTTGCGGCATCGGGACAACCTTACTGGCGACCGACGTCTGCAATACCGTGCACCCAACAAACATTAATAAATCATATGGATCGAGCGCCTTAAGAATTTCATTCTGCCCGCGTGACAATCCACCAACATAGGAGGGGCTGCCGGAGAGAAAGTGAGCCCCAAAGGCAATAGTTTGCTGATACGCAGCAGCACCAATAGTCTCTGCGAGTTGGGCAACTTCCGCTAAAGCGTTGGATGTCACTATTTCGTTTCCAGCGATTATAGCCGGGTTCTTCGCTTTGATTAGGCGCGCAGTTAACTTTTCAATGGCCTCGTCGCTAGGTCTAACTCTCGTATCAATGCGGGTTTTACTACCAAGGTCAATACCAGCTTGGTCGCTCAAGATATCTCCAGGCAAAGACAGAAATACCGGTCCCATTGGTGGAGTCATTGCAATTTTTGCTGCGCGCCGGATGATACGCGGGAGATCTTCCAGCCTTGTAATTTCAAAGGCCCACTTGACCAGGGGGGCCGCAATTGGAACCAGTGGTGCATAGAGTACGGGCTCTGTTAGCCCATGCCCCTGTTCTTGCTGCCCAGCAGTAATTATCATCGGTGTATTTGTAAAAGCTGCGTTATAGATTGCGCCCATGGCGTTGCCTAGCCCTGGAGCGACATGCACATTACAGGCAGTAAGTTGCCCGGTTGCCCGCCCAAAGCCATCGGCCATACCTATGACTACAGATTCCTGAAGTCCAAGAATATATGGCAACTCACTTTGTTTGCCTAGCGCATCCATGACCGGTAACTCGGTAGTCCCGGGGTTACCAAACATGTGGCTGACGCCTTCATCTTTCAGTAATGAGAGAAACGCCGAGCCCCCTTGGATCTTATTAATTCGGCCCATTACACCGTCTCCCATTTTATTATTTTCGGAGCCAACAAATGACGGTTGGACCTCCTGCCAAAACAATCGAAAGCCCTTTAACTCCCGCTGTTCCCATGCGCCAAAAGATTGTAGATCTACAAGAATTTGGCTACAAGTACCGCAAAAGTTTTTTGTTTTGCACCCCAAGAAATTCGACAGAATTGGGGCCATAGATCCGTGTCTTGTATTAGAAAATTCTGATTAACATTCCATAATTTGGAGAAGTTCTTATTAGTAATGCTTAGACAACTAAGAATATTTCTTTCGCTGTTTTGTTTAGTTTTTACAATTAGCTATGCTGGTTCAGCAATACTTGCCAATCCGATTGACAGCGATAAACATCTTGCAAAAACACTGGGCGTTTCTGATACAACCCACTTTTTAAATCGAGTGGCATTTGGAGCAGAACCCGGCACCTTTAAAAAATATTTTGGTAAAACCCGGTTAGAAGCCATAAACAGTATACTGTCCGGCATAAGAACAACGCCTTTCACGCCATTACCTAATTGGACACTTAATCAAGCCCCACCCTTTTGGGGACGGTCCGATATGTCGCGAGGAGATGAAAACCTTTTTGATACAATTAGAACTAAGGAATTTGAAAGCCTTAAACTTTGGTGGGCAAGGGAAATAGCTCAGACAAACTCTCCACTTACAGAGCGGCTTGTTTTGTTTTGGCATAATCATTTTGTCGCGGCGTATGCCGGTATTGGCCGCTGGTCAATTAGTTTAGCTAGACAAAACCAAACTTTCAGAAAGTTTGGTTCGGGGAATTTCAGGAATTTATTGACGCGTTCCTTAAAAGAACCCGCACTCTTAAAATATCTTGACGCAGGTAAAAACAGGAAAGGAAAACCAAACGAAAATCTGGGGCGCGAATTATTAGAGCTATTTACGCTGGGTGAAGGTCAATACACCGAAATGGATGTCAAAGAGGTTTCTCGGGCTTTGACGGGTTGGCGCACTGCTCAATTCAAAAATCTCACGTTTTGGGATGATAAATGGGCACACGATAACGGGCCCAAAACAATTTTTGGTAAAACAGAGCACTATTCGCAAGAAGATCTGATTAACCTCCTATTGAAGCACCCAAGTACTGCCGAATTTATTACAAAGAAATTTTGGCGGTATTTTATTTCCGAAACCTGGGATGACAACGAAACAATAAAAACAATTGCAACAAGTTTTAGAAAAAGTGATTACGAAGTTAAAGTTTTACTGAGGAAGATATTTGAATCAAAGGCCTTTTGGTCAAAAAAAGCACGAGGGACAATAATCAAAAGCCCTGTCGACTTCGTTTTAGGTACAATCCGTTCGCTCAGCATTTCACCGAGTAATTTCGGTGGGACACCTAAAGTTTTGGAAAACATGGGGCAAGAGCTTTTTAATCCTCCTAATGTTGGTGGTTGGCCGGGATATAGAGCTTGGGTTACCCCGAGTGGTCTTATTGAACGTATAAAATATATCCAAAGCTTATTATCTGAGGGTGGGATAATTTCTGACCCACAAGAAATTGATAAAATTAAGCGCCACTTCGCTTTTATACGAAGTCAGCAAAATCGAAGCGGGGTGATTAACCAATCAAAATTAGATGAAATCGGTAAAAATATATTTAACGCGGACTATATGCTTTCTGCATATTCAAGAGGTTTTGGCATGACGCGGCGTCCACACTTAACCGTCGGCTTTATTAACGCGAGAGTAAATAAAACAGTTTGGGGCACCCTAGCGGTGGGCTTTGATGTCAGCGATGCCAAGGGTTTCCGTATTAAATTTCGAGAGCACAAATGTTACCCTCGTTGTTTTAGCTATTCTAATGTGGATCCTAACAACTCAAGGATTAAGAAAAAACGTCAGAAGGGCATAAATATTTACTCGTCAGACTCAGAAAGAATTATTTTTAAAAAGGTTCGGTATTTAAATAATGACGAGAAAAAAATGATAGGAATCGTCATAGGTTCACTTGACGTAATAGCTGACTTAATTAGCGATGGGAGGCGTTATGAAAGGCATCAAAAATACCGTGACTGGGCGGACTATTTGCGTAAACAAGCTCCGAAATTTAAAAATAATAGGTGGGTAAGAAATTTACTTCAAAATGGCCATCAGTTTTTAGCCCAACAAGGTTACAGGGGACCCAAACAGAGTATGGGTATGATGATGGGTGGAAACGTTCAAATTGATGGGATAATGCCGGGGGGACGCTCTCCGATTTCTAATCCCGTCAGGTTAAAAGAGACTAGCCTTAAATTTCTTACGAAGGTTAATTTTGCGGACTATTTATTGGTTTTACCTGACGAATTTAAAGGGCGGCCCAATAGCTTGTTAAAAATTTTAATAAGTCCTGCATATAACGTTAGATAAGATGGAATTTGGTAGACGAAATTTTCTTCTGAGTGTCATAGCGTCAGCCGGCCTATACGGATGCAACCCTGGGCATCTTCAAAATGTACGAAAGCTTCCCCTAGCTGATACCGGCAAAAGACTGATAATTATTGAACTTTCGGGGGGCAATGACGGCCTTAATACCATTGTTCCCTTTTCAAATGATAATTACCTGAGAAATAGGCCCACCCTGGCGCTTAAGAAAACTGATGTCATAAAATTAAACGATGAAACCGGAATTCATGACAGCCTTTCGAAGTTGGCTGATTTATACTTCAATGGGGAAGTCGCAGTGATTCAGGGCCTAGGTTACCCCTCTCCTAACTTTTCTCATTTCAAATCTACGGCCTTGTGGCATGTTGGTGGGGATGGAAGAAAAACCTTTCATGAGGGTTGGATAGCTGCTGCATCACAAGAATTTATGCCTAATGCTGCCGCGCACGGAATAAGTTTTTCAGATGAAATGGGACCTTTTTTTCATAAGGATGGAGTTTTCATATCTGCTAGAGACGTGAATCAACTACGAGATATAAAGCTTGGCGAGATGTCTGAAGACAAATTTCAAAGTGGTGCAGTATCAGTTGTAGCGAAAAGAGCCTTGTCTCTTCAATACTCCGTTAAAGCTTTGCAAAAACATTTAAACCATCGACATCAGCACCCTGATTTACCTGATGGTGCCTTAGGAGAACAATTAGCTGAGGTCATTAAGGTTATCCAATCAGGTGCACCCGTTCCGGTATATGCCGTAAAGTTGACCGGCTTTGATACACATTCGAACCAATATTACCGACATCGGAGATTGATGAGAGAATTAAATCAAGCCGTTATGGATACGCGAAATGAACTTGTAGATTCGGGACATTGGGACTCTACCATAATCTTAACAACTTCTGAATTTGGCCGGCGTATGATGGAGAACAAATCTCGCGGCACAGACCATGGTACAGCCTCTCCACATTTCATCATTGGGGGAAATATACGAGGCGGTTTATATGGAGAGGCACCAAATTTGAATGATTTAGCTAGGAACGAGGATATAAAATTAACCATGGATTATCGTGCAGTTTACAACTCGATAATTGAAGATTATTTCTCTGTAAAATCAAAATTTAAAAGATTTAGGGACCGACGGTTACAAAATTTATTCATAGGAACCACCGGCAATAAAATTAAATACACCTGAATTTTCAAGATAGTTACCGACTTGTTTTCTGCTTATTCTATGGCATTGTATAAAAAATGGCTGGCCGAACTAGTAAACCAAAGGTCATATAAAAATACTGAATTTACAAAAAATCTAATCCTACCAGATTTACGCATATGACAATAAAAATAGCCTTTATTAGCTCTAGCACATCCGCCGCGCGCACAGCATGTAAGCGCCTTCGCAAACGGCATGGACAGGTATCGCTAAAACATGCCGATGTCGCTGTTGTTCTCGGCGGGGACGGCACAATGCTGCGAACACTCCATAAATGTTTTGGGTTAAATATTCCAATTTATGGCATGAACCGTGGAACGGTTGGCTTCCTAATGAATGAGTTCAAGGAAGCAAATCTAATAAGCCGCTTGGAACGCGCCAAACAAGTTAAGCTTCACCCTTTACTGATGAAGGTGCAAACGGTTTCTGGGGCAATGGAGACTGCATATTGTATCAATGAAGTCGCTCTTTTGCGTCAAACGAGACAAGCAGCCAAAATCCGCGTCAGGATAGATGGAAAAATCCGGATGAAGGAGTTAATTAGTGATGGTGCAGTTATTGCAACACCCGCCGGCAGTACTGCATATAATTTATCAGCACATGGCCCTATTATTCCCCTAGGGGCAGAGCTTTTGGCGATCACCCCAATCAGCGCCTTTCGACCCCGTCGATGGCGGGGAGCCCTCCTGCGAGATAGCGCCAAAATTACTCTGGAAATTCAAGAACCAAAAAAACGGCCTGTGAGTGCAGTGGCGGATTATACCGAAGTTCGAAATGTTAAATCCGTAACAATTATTCAAAAGAAAGATATTTCGCTGAATTTACTATTTGACGAAGAACACGACCTAGAAGAACGTATTTTAAACGAACAGTTCATCCCATAATTGCCTCAATTAGAGCCGTTACTTGTAAACCAGGTTCAGTGGCATGCATTACACCTCCCATCACAGCGACCCCAGATGCACCATTTCGAATACACTCAGCGGCATTAGAAGAAGTAATACCAGCGAGAGCAATTATTGGGATTCCAATCTGTTGAGCTGCTTCTTTTAAGACGACGGAGCCCAAGAGAGGGCCATACCCGGGTTTGCTCTCTGTTTCAAAAATCGGGCTTAGAGTGACGTAATTGGCGCCAGCTTTTTCCGCTTTTAATCCATCGGCTATAGAGTGGCACGAAACTCCAATCAAGCTTGATGGTTTTATACGTCGTCGAACCTTGTAAACCTCTTCACTGGACTGCACATGAACGCCACAACCCAAACAACCAGCAGCAATTTTAATATTACCATTTATACAAAGTATAGCTTTATATTGATTACAAAGATTAGAAAGCACCGCCGCTGTTGCAGCGAATGCTTTCGCTGATTTATTCTTATCGCGGTACATAAACCAACGGCAGCCCGCTTCAAGCCCCTCTGCAACAACATTTTCAATAGTTCGTGGTGGGATTGGTGGGTCCGTAATTATCAACAACGGAGGTTCTGGAAGAGAGCCTTTCACAATTTAATAGCGCCATCAGTTGGCGTAGACGCTTTAGCGTATAATCGCCTCGGAATCCTCCCAGCTTCGAAAGCGTATCCCCCCGCCTCTATACCCAGCCTCATCGCCTTAGCCATTTTAACAGGGTCGCGCGCACCGGCGACCGCAGTATTTAACAATATTCCATCACAACCAAGCTCGAGTGCTATGGCAGCATCCGATGCAGTTCCTACACCGGCATCAACAATAATCGGAAGAGTGCATTGTTCACGAATAATTCTAAGGTTGTAAGGATTACGAATACCCATCCCAGAACCAATTGGGGCAGCCAGCGGCATAATCGCTGCACACCCTATATCTTCTAATTTTTTACAAGTTATTGGGTCGTCATTGCAATAAGGCAAAACAACGAATCCCTTGGCCACTAGCTCTTCAGCTGCACGTAATAATTGCTCAACATCCGGGAAAAGTGTTTCATCATCGCCAATAACCTCAAGCTTTACCCAGTTAGTCTCCAAAGCTTCTCTCGCGAGCTCTGCCGTAAGAACGGCATCTTGCGCCGTAAAACAGCCAGCTGTATTAGGAAGGAGATGAAAACTCTCCCCGAGCAAATCATACAATCCCTCCCCACCGCTATCTTGGCTAACTCGCCGGACAGCAACAGTAACAATTTCAGCACCACTTGCTTGAATTGCATCCATCATCACCTGTTGATTTGGGTACCGTGATGTCCCAATCAAAAACCGTGACGAAAATTTCTTTCCGGCGATAGCGAACTCTTTATCTGCAACCTTTGCATCCATATTACCCTCCGCGCACAATTTGCACGATTTCCACTTTATCGTTGGATTTCAATGATGTTTGAGCCCAATCCGCCCGCGGTACAACCTCACCATTTAGCGCTACGGCAACACCACCCTGTCGGCCATCAACACCGCTATCTTCCAACAAGTCGAAAAGTTTTAAATAATTTAATGGTTGAAGCACGCCATTCACTGAGATCATTTCACTCACAAATAGCCCTCCGAAATACGTTTAATTTAACATTATACATCGGACGTCGCCGCCTTTTCAAAGCGATCCAAAAGAAATGGTTTAATAGATTCACCAACCTCACCACGCCGAACATAGTTGCATACCGCTTTTGCTGTAAGCGGTGCTAACAAAATTCCATTTCGATGATGCCCCGTTGCAAGTACAAGACCTTTTGTTTTTGAAGGACCTAATATTGGCGCATCATCGCGGCTCGCAGGCCTTAAACCAGCCCAACTTTCAACCAAGGGCAAATCATAAATTCCTGGCAAAACATCCCAGGCTAGCCGCAACAACTCCATAATTCCTCCGGCGGTAAGTTCCGTATCAAATCCCATCTCTTCAACTGTAGCGCCAATAACAAGTCGGCCGTTACTTTTTGGAGCAAGATATATTGAGGGTACTATACCGTTGCCTGGTCCCCAAATCACACTCTCAATCAAGGGGTTTTCAGGTTCCATTTGAACGGCAATCATCTGTCCTTTCAAGGGTCGAACTAAAGGGCGGCTACTATCGGGGATTCCCGCTAAATTTCTTGACCAGGCCCCAGCAGCTAAGATGACCATATCTGTTAAAATAGTATCCTCCGCAGTTTCGATGGCGGAAACCTTTCCACCCGCTGTTACGACGCCGATAATTTCGATATTTTCTTTAAGTATGCCACCAGCACCCAGGAAAGCAGTCTTTAATGCCTCGGCAACCAAACGATTATCTACCTGGTGGTCCAAGGTACTGTAAATCGCACTGCCGACAGCGCGCGCCAAGTGCGGTTCGCGTTTGCGTGCTTGATAACCAGTCAGCCAATGAACGTCTAAGCCAAGAGATTGAAAATAGGACAATCTATTTTCGAGGTATTCAGCATCATCGCGGTCGAGGCCAACTACCATTGTCCCTTCTTCGCGATAATCTACGTCTATCCCCGTCGTAGAAAGAAGTTCGGCAGCAAACCCTTTCCACATAGCGCGGCTTTTCAATGCCAGAGGAAGCAAAAATTCTTCACCATGTTCAGCTTCAACTTGTGGCGCTAACATTCCTGCAGCGGCCCAAGTAGCCCCCATTCCGGCAGCACCACGATCATATACGGTAACATTTTCACCCGCTTGTGCGAGTCGCCAACCGATACCCAGTCCACAAATTCCGCCACCAATGATGGCAATCATCACTTCAACAGCTCCAATTCTTTGGGAGCCATCTTAAAATACGCCGGGGAATGCCCTGCGTGACGGCTCCCTACGCTGGTTCCAACCAGTTCAGGTTCGATGGGTGTTCTCTCAGTCCTAGCGGACACCCCAGGTCACAAAGGTAATGTGATGCCGCCCCCAAAAAGTGTCAAGTCTGTGCGACACTCTATCGCTCCAAGTGCTTCGTTATTATTTCAACCATAAAGGACCTTTTTAATATCGGAATTACGAAATCGCGGAGGTCAACGCTTTAAGACGGAATATGATTTTCGTGATTCTCGAGATACCAGTCAGCAATTTCTTCACGAGTGGCCCACCAAACGTCATCAAAACTCTTAGCGTATGCAAGAAACTCACGAATAGCGCGAATGCGGAATGGGTGACCAGAAACATGAGGATGGAGCCCGACGCTCATCAGCTTGCCTGTTGTCGAGCTTTCTAAATAAAGCTGATCAAACTGTTCCTTCAGCATTTCGAGGGTCTGCGTTGTCGTAAAATTACGGCGCAGGAAGAACCCAAAATCATTTACCTCAATCGAATAAGGAACGGCGACGATAGGGCCGTGAGCAGTTTGCATCAAATAGGGCTGTTCATCATTCATATAATCACAAATAAATTTCATGCCTTTCTTGGCAACAATATCCGGCGTATTCGGCGTGCTACGCAAAGATGATGACAGCCAACCAGGGGATTTTCGACCGACTACATCTTCATAAACCTCAAGAGCACTATCAATCAGCTTTTCCTCGGCGTCTGGATTGGATTGATAATTGGTCAGCAGGTCACCTTGCTCGTAATTATGACAAACCAGTTCCCACCCGCGTTCTTTTGCTGCATCAACAATCTCGCGACGCTCAAGACCAAGCTTGGCATTTAGTGTACAACTCGATGGAACGCCAACTTCATCAAATGTATCAAAGAGACGCCAAATACCCGCGCGTTGGCCATATTCACGCCAGCTAAAATTTGGGACATCAAGAATATTTCCAGGCATCTGATCAGGTAGAGCAGGCGGTCCCCCTGCATAGTAAGGCTGATCGCTGTCTTTCATTTTATCCCAATATTCAAGATTAAGCGTTACCTGCACCGCCAAACGCTTTCCATTTGGCCATTTAAGTGGCCGGCGCTTCGGCGGCGGTACAAAATCATATTGCATAGAAAAACAATCCCTGTGTCTTGTTGAAGAGAGGCACTCTACCGACGGTTTACATAGGGTCAATCGATAACCAAACGAATAACCAAAAATATTGCGTGAGAGCGATTATTCTCCTATTAGATGCGAGCCAAATATGGGGAATTTTCTATGCGCCATGCAGTAATTTTTGTGGGTGTCTTAACTTTATTAACATCGACCGCGAGAGCGGAGAACGTATTTCTAAAAGCTTTTTACCCTCTCGATGAACCTCGCTTTTTATGCGTTGACATTCCAGGCCATAAATCCCGGGTAAATACCTCGCGCCCATTAGTCGTGCATACATGTAAAGAAGGGATTTGGCACAAGGACGAAATATTTGACTCAATACCTCTGAAAAGTGGACACCTCAAAATGCCCGAGTTTAACCTTTGTGTTGAGGCAAAGTCGGCGCGGGATGCTAGCGAGCTGGTCCTAAAAACATGCGAGCAGTCGCCGTTACAGCTTTGGTCCTACCAGAATTATCGGCTAGCGCTTAAATCCGACCCACAGAAATGCATCACAATCGGTCCCGAGCCATCCCGGCTGACACGAGGAGGTCGCCGCTTGGCGTCAAAACACATGGCACGCTCACTGTCTCTCGCAAACTGCAAAGAAACTTTACTCACCCGCCAACTTTGGCGTTTTGAGGTGCCACAAAACCGTTCTGGCGCCATCATGCCGTTCAAAGACTGATTATTTAAACAAACAAAATTGCGATTTAGCACTAAAATTTTAGTAAACCTATAGTCTTTCCGACCCCTACGCCACATCCAGCGGTGCATGAAGTGTTATACCCTCTTCTTGAATACCCTGGGCATGGTCGCGTACGATATCATCGTGAAGAGGACGTGCCCCATCGAAACTTAGCCATAGGCGCAGCAGGTGGCGTTTTCTCTCTGGCTCTGGCCAATCTTCATAACGGGTGCGGGAATGCAAAGTAACGTAGTTCTGCACCATCGAAATATCGCCGGGCTCAAAATCGACATCCATTGCAATTTCTGCTGCAATCTCATTATAGACCTTAATCGCTTCCTTTTGTCTCTCCGTGAGGCGTGGGACACCCGGCATACCCTGTGAACGGGTTATTGTGCTGCTGGCGCCACGTGCTGCAAAATATCCATCAGTCACGCTAAAGATAGGCTGACGTGTCCAGGGTTTTGTCTCGCCAGGCGGCAATTCACCGCGCCGCGACCGGTAAAAACGAAATGTTAGTTCTTGAACAAGACCAGGGGCGCGCTTAAGCATCTCATTATGAACCGTCACTGAACTGCACATGCGATGCTGCCCGCCTGACATAGAAGTTTTTAGAACACACAATCCAAAGATATCACAGCTGTCAGCATGGAAGCCAAGTGGGGATGCAGAGTTATAGCCCCGGCCCGTAGGCGATGTTATGTCAGCGCCTAGGTCTTTAACGTGGCCAAGCAAGTGTCCCTTACCGTTCTGTGAAACAGCCCGACCAAAATGACAACCGATGCCCCAAAAAGCGGCCGCTGTTTTATAAAGAGAACGACCTTCGGTCGGTAACCCGCGCAAAAAAACAAAACCGCGACCCTTGATAACCTCCTCACGTAGATCCGCGAGAACCGGGCCCAAAACGGGCAATAAAAAATCTTCCTTTCTAATCTCATGAAGTTGAGGAGAGGCTCTTTCAACCTTCGCAACCGCATCAAAAATATCGCTGATTTCTAATTCTGAAAGACGGTAAAGATGGGACTTATTCTGCTCTAGTACCTCACGCGTCCACGCAGATGGGCCGATAATAGGCTTCAAAAGATCTGCGGGTGGGTGAATGCGACTACTTGGTTTCCAGGGGTTTTCGCTCATTGTTAGTCTCCGAATCTAATCTTCACGAGGCAACAGTGTTGGAAAGTACAGATAGCCTTTCCAAAGGCTGCAAAACAAAAAATATTTCGATTGCAAGTTCTTTCGCAACCAGAAGAAACCTTGCCTAAGCAGCTTCATCAGCGATGTTGCGAAGCACGTACTGCAAGATACCCCCATGACGGTAATATTCTACCTCGTCTAGCGTATCAATTCGGCATCTGGTTGTGATGTTCTCACTCGAACCATCGGAGCGCGTGATTTTCACCGGGACATCCATGCCAGGAGTAACCCCCTCCGCAACCCCTGTAATATCAAAAATTTCTGTGCCATCGATATTTAGAGATTTACGGCTCATGCCATCTTTAAACTCGAGCGGCAAGACGCCCATTCCAATCAAGTTTGAACGATGGATGCGTTCAAAACTCTCAACAATAGCGGCCTTGATACCCAAAAGGTTTGGGCCTTTTGCGGCCCAATCGCGCGACGAGCCCATACCATAATCCTTGCCGGCAATGACTATCAGGGGGACGCCGTCTCGCTGATACAACATCGACGCTTCATAGACTGACATCTCCTTACCCTCGGGAAAATGATTTGTGAAACCGCCTTCAGTGCCTGGCACCATTTCATTTCGGATCCGAATATTGGCGAATGTCCCTCGGGTCATAACCTCAAAATTACCTCGCCTGGCACCGTAAGAATTGAAGTCCTCAGGCCGGATCTGGCGTTCAAGCAAGAAACCGCCCGCCGGGCTAGTTTTAGGAAACCCGCCAGCCGGGGAGATGTGATCGGTTGTAACGGAATCCCCCATTTTAAGCAAAACGCGGGCGCCTTCAATGTCCTTAAGAGGTTCCGGCTCCGGTTCCATACCCTCAAAGAAGGGGGGGTACTGGACATAAGTCGAACCATCATTCCAAGAATAGGTTTCTCCTTGTGGTACCGCCATCTTGTTCCAATCGTCCGATCCCTCACCGACACTTTCATAGCGGGAACGGAACATATCCGGCGTAATAGAGGAACGAATTGTTTCCTGAATTTCTTGATTCGTAGGCCAAATATCTTTGAGATAAACCGGGTTGCCTTCGGTGTCCTCGCCTAACGCTTCCCTAGTTAAATTAATCTTTAAAGAACCAGCCAGGGCGTATGCGACAACGAGTGGCGGGGAAGCTAAATAGTTGGCCTTAACTTGCTGATGAACGCGGCCTTCAAAATTACGGTTCCCGGACAACACCGCGCCAGCGACCAAATTCCCTTCATCAATTGCGTCGGCGACCGGGCCAAGCAACGGGCCAGAGTTACCTATGCAGGTCGTGCAACCATAACCAACGATATTAAATCCGAGCGTGTTGAGATCTTTCTGCAAATTTGCTGCTCTAAGATAGTCGGAGACTACCTGACTGCCGGGAGCCAGAGAGGTCTTTACCCATGGCTTTACCTTTAGGCCCTTCGCAACCGCATTACGAGCAACCAGTCCCGCAGCGATCAATACCGATGGGTTAGACGTATTGGTGCAGCTAGTAATAGCTGCGATAGCAACGTGGCCATCCTTCATTGAGTATGTTTCACCCTCAACATCAGCTTCACCCTTGCTAGCGTCCCAGCTCGGGAGTTCGCCTGAAAAATTTTCGGGCATCTCTGATAGCGAGACACGGTCCTGAGGGCGGCGCGGCCCAGCGAGCGAGGGCTCAACAGTTGAGATATCAAGTTCCAGTGTATCGGTGAAGATTGGGTCTTGAGAGCTTGCATCACGCCACATACCCTGCTCTTTAGCATACGATTCTACCAACGCAATCTGATCATCTTCGCGTCCGGTAAACTTCAGGAAGTTGATGGTCTCCGCATCGATTGGGAAAAACCCACAAGTCGCGCCATATTCTGGCTCCATATTCGCAATTGTTGCTCGATCGGGTAAACTAAGACTGTCAATGCCTGGCCCGTAGAATTCCACAAATTTCGAGACTACCCCCTTCGACCTGAGCATCTGCGTCACGGTGAGGACAAGATCAGTAGCTGTCATACCTTCGTTCAGCGCACCAGTCAGCTTAAAGCCTATGACCTCTGGTAAAAGCATTGAGATTGGTTGACCGAGCATTGCTGCCTCCGCCTCTATGCCGCCACAACCCCAACCAAGAACCGCTAGACCATTAACCATAGTCGTGTGGCTATCGGTGCCGACTAGTGTGTCGGGATACGCAATGGTCGCCCCGCCTTCTTCCGTAGTCCAAATTGTTTTTGCAAGATATTCCAGATTAACCTGATGGCAGATCCCCATTCCTGGTGGCACAACACGAAAGTTTGAGAAGGCATTCTGGCCCCAACGCAAGAACTCATATCTTTCTTGGTTACGCGAGAATTCGAGTTTTACGTTTTTTTCAAAAGCGTCTGGGGTACCAAAATTATCAATCATTACTGAATGATCAATAACGAGATCAACCGGACACAGTGGGTTAATTTTCTGCACATCCCCGCCGATTTTAACCATCGCTTCTCGCATAGCCGCCAAATCAACGACGGCCGGCACTCCTGTAAGGTCTTGCAACAACACCCGCGCCGGACGGAAAGCAATCTCATCATCGGCGCTTGGCTTTCCATTCCAGGACGCTGCAGCCCTTACGTCATCGGAAGTTACCGAGCGGCCATCCTCATACCGAAGGAGGTTTTCCAGTAGTACTTTCATGGAATAAGGTAGGCGTGCGATGCTACCTATACCCTTTTCTTCGGCTAATTTAAGGCTAAAATAATCGAAACTTTTGCCATTCACGGAAAGCGTGCGGCGCACGCCTAAACTATCATTACCGGTAACACCCACTGTTATCTCCTCATGCTATCAGGGTTTATGGCCTGAATTTCGAATATCGCGCGAAAATAGCGCCTGACTCTCCTATTTCTCAAGATAAACATTACCTGCAGACTGCGCAAATCCTCCGACGCGAAAACGTCCTTTATTACGACGGAAGGTTGCGCTAGGGGGCCTTTTTCATCTCGCCACGACGACTTCGCTTTATTAAGGTAACCCAAGACCCTTGAAAGCAAGGGCGGCAAATAGCACAAGTAAGGTAGTAATGCAGTTTTTCGGTCAAAACCTCTCCTGTATGCGCGGAGAAAGGTTAGTATTTAGCGGACTGGATTTTACCGTCAAACCCGGTTCAGTGCTGGTCCTTAGCGGTAATAATGGGTCCGGTAAAACTAGCCTTTTACGGATCATGGCTGGATTAACGCATCCCATCGCGGGAGAACTCGCGTGGCATGATGGCTTCGTCGCCGACAACCCTGAACGGCATCACAAACGAATAAATTTCGTCGGACATCTTGACGCCGTTAAGGCAGTTTTATCGGTGTATGAAAATCTTAAAATTTGGGCAAGCCTCAATGGAGGGACGGATAAAACAATTTCGGTGGCTTTAAAAAAAATGGGGTTAGAAGGTCTTGAAAACACACCTGGCCAATATTTGTCGGCCGGACAAAAACGCCGATTATCGTTGGCTCGCCTGGTCGCGTGTCACACGAAGCTCTGGTTACTTGATGAGCCTACCATCGCACTCGACCCAGCATCATTCAACGCGTTACGAGACCTAATAACCGAGCATCGCAACAGCGGAGGGATGACTATAATTGCCAGCAATGTCGACCTGAAGATTAGGGATACGACGGAATTAAATTTGCACAATTTTGCAACCATTAGTGAGGGGATATGGGAGGGTGTAGGGTGAAAACGCTGATCCTTATATTACGTTCCGAAATTCGTCTTGCACTGCACCAGATTGGAGATAGCGCTATTATTGTGCTATTTTTTATTTTAGCTGCGGTACTTTTCCCCTTGGGTATAGGGCCCGAGCCCAAATTGCTGCCACTGCTTGCTCCTGGCGTTATCTGGATAATGGCGCTGCTAGCGGCCATGCTCTCCTTTGAGCGTTTATTCACCCCAGATTACGAAGATGGCAGCCTCGAACAGTTCGCCATCTGTCCCGCACCTTTGGAAATCATCGCACTGGCAAAGGCTACCGCACACTGGCTAGTTACAGGATTGCCGCTGATCATTGCTTCTCCCCTGATTGCGATGCTCTATCGCCTGCCAGATAGCGGTTACAGCGTCCTGTTAACCACCATGGCTCTCGGAACTCCGGCGATCAGCCTTATTGGTACCGCTGGTGCGGCAATGATATTAGGCGCACGGCGTGGCGGCGTGCTTTTGTCCTTGCTAGTCATTCCGCTAATGTTACCGATATTAATTTTTGGCGCTGCCGCCATAGACGCAACGGTAAGTGGTTTCCCGGTGGGCCAGCATCTTATGTTGATGGGTGGATTTCTCCTGGGGTCACTAGTTATAACGCCCCTTGCAACCGCCGCTGCACTCAGGCAGTCACTTGAATAAACGGTATTCTTTGAACCTTTTTGTAGACATTAGGAAACACCAAAAGATTATGGTCAGGAAATCGTTAAATTTTATATTAAAATTGAAGTTGCCGTCTTCATTTTCTAGTCACGGAATACCATATTTCAACAGGCCAGGTGGAATACCTGGCAGACCTGTGGGCAGGGGATAATGATAAAACAGTATGCGAATCCAGCTCGTTTTAACCGCCTCGCGGGAACGCTATTGCCATGGCTTGCATGGCCCGCTGCCTTTCTCATCCTAATAGGGCTCTATTTTGGGCTCTTTAATTCTCCACCGGACTATCAGCAGGGTAATACCGTCCGTATAATGTATGTCCACGTTCCATCGGCCTGGATGGCATTATTTATTTATACTTTTATGGCAGTTTCAAGTGCCGTTGGGCTAATCTGGAAACACCCTCTGGCACACCTTTCCGCTCAAGCCGCAGCGCCAATCGGAACCTGTTTTACCTTTATATGCCTTGTAACCGGTTCTCTCTGGGGGAAAACCATGTGGGGAACCTGGTGGGTTTGGGATGCTAGATTAACGTCCGTTTTAATTCTATTTTTTCTCTATCTAGGGTTTATCGCACTGCATAGCGCTTTCGATAATCCCACGCGCGGCGAACGCTCTTCTGCCATACTCGGAATTATCGGCTTTATCAATGTACCTATTATTAAGTTCTCCGTGGATTGGTGGAATACTCTTCATCAGCCCGCTAGCGTCCTAAAAATGTCGGGACCCACAATTCACTCATCAATGCTGACACCACTTTTAATAATGGCAGTCGGCTTCACTCTTTACTTTTTTTCGCTCCTGCTATTGCGCATGAAGACCTTAATGATAAGACGCCGAGCCCGTGCTTTAAATATAGCACACATCCATCAGCCAGGCGCGGAATAGGGTTTTGAGCATGCAAATGATTTCCAACATTATGGCGATGAACGGCTACGAGCTTTACATCTGGGCTGCATATGGGACTACCACCGCTATCCTACTGGGTCTGCTGATCATATTTAGAAGGCAATTACATAACGCATATACACAAATTTCTGAGGTAGAAAAGAGTTCGAGACAAAGGCCACGTGAAAAAGTCCATGGCGAGGACGGAAGTACGTGACGCGCAAAAAACGCAGAATGAACTTTATTTTGTTCGGTTTAGTTGTCTTAGGAATAGCGGCGGCTTTAGTGCTTAACGCCCTGGAAGATAAGATTGTTTTTTTTTATAGCCCGAGCGATATTGCAACGAAAACTGAAGTTGCAATATCCCAAAAAATTCGCGTTGGTGGTTTAGTCAAAAAGGGCACCTGGGAAAAACCAAAAACCGGATTAGACCATAATTTTACGATCACCGATTTACGTCATGAAATTTCGATTCTCTACAAAGGTATTGTTCCGGACATTTTTCGTGAGGGACAGGGCGTAGTCGTTTTAGGTAAGTTCCAGCCTGACGGAAAATTCCGAGCGGAGGAGGTGCTCGCTAAACATGACGAGAAGTATATGCCGCCTGAAGTAGCCGAAGCTCTAAAAAAATCTGGCAAGTGGAAGCCCTTGAAAGAAACAAAATGACTGCAGAAATCGGTCACTTTTCATTGATACTTGCGCTGGTTCTCAGCATTTTTCAAGGAACTATCCCTCTCGCTGGAGCCGCGCTTAATCGAAACCAATGGGTCGCTGTCGCCCGCCCGGCTGCACGTGGTCAATTTCTATTCGTTACGATCGCTTTTCTGAGTCTGATCTACGCTTTTCTTACATCGGATTTCTCAGTTGCTAACGTCGCGCAGAATTCGCACACGCTCAAGCCAATACTCTACAAATTTGCAGGCGTCTGGGGAAACCACGAGGGTTCGATGGTGCTCTGGGTTTTTATACTTGCTCTGTTTGGACTAGCCGTCGCTGAATTTGGTAATGGTCTTCCGCCAACCCTCCACGCCCGCGTCCTAGCAATACAAGGATTGATCGGTTTTGCCTTTCTCGCATTTATCTTATTTACCTCTAACCCATTTTTGCGCCTAGATCCCCCTCCAATGGAAGGAAATGGCCTCAACCCTGTCTTACAGGATCCCGGCCTCGCCTTTCATCCACCATTTCTTTATCTTGGCTATGTTGGGTTCTCCATAGCATTCTCGTTTGCGGTTGCCGCCCTGATTGAAGGCCGCGTAGACCCAGCCTGGGCTCGGTGGGTCCGTCCCTGGACGCTTGCCGCATGGTGTGCGCTAACGGTGGGCATAGCGCTTGGGAGCTGGTGGGCCTATTATGAGCTCGGTTGGGGTGGCTGGTGGTTCTGGGACCCGGTCGAGAACGCCTCCTTTATTCCATGGTTGGTAGGGACAGCATTACTGCATTCATCTATAGTTGTTGAGAAGCGAGACGCCCTAAAAAGCTGGACTATTTTGCTCGCGATTCTGACTTTCTCTATGTCCCTACTTGGCACCTTCTTGGTTCGATCGGGTATACTAACGTCAGTACACACCTTTGCCAGTGACCCCGAACGCGGGGTGTTTATTCTGGGTTTGCTGGTCTTCGTGGTTGGGGGATCTCTAACCCTCTACGCCATCCGCGCGCCAATGCTAAAAGGTGGCGGGCTCTTCGCGCCGATATCGCGCGAAGGGGCTTTGGTACTTAACAACCTATTGCTCACAACCGGCGCAGCTGTCGTTTTGCTTGGGACGCTTTACCCCTTAATTCTAGACGCTGTTGGTGGCGGTAAAATCTCCGTTGGTCCTCCTTTTTTCAATGCAACCTTTGTGCCCTTAATGGTGCCTGTCATGTTGGCGCCTGTAGTAGGCGCGATGTTGCATTGGAAGCGTGGAGACATCGGATCAGTTTTGGGTAGGTTAAAAATAGCGTTGTCCATCGCGCTAATCGGTATTGTCGCGACTGGCTATTTTGCTGAGAATATAAAAGACCTTCTTGCCGCCGGCGGGATAGGGATTGGTGTCTGGCTGATATTCGGAAGTACTGTTGAAATCTCTGAACGTATCTCTTTGTTTAGAGGGACATTTTCAAACAGTCTCCGTCGCTTCGCTCGCTTGCCGCGCTCACAATTGGGTATGGCAATTGCCCACGGCGCACTGGGTATAATGGTTTTAGGTATAACTGCCTCATCTGCCTGGCGCGTTGAAAATATTCAATTGATGGCACCGGGTGATATCGCATCAGTGTCAGGCTACAGCCTAAAGTTTGATGGGACCAAAAAGATTATAGGACCTAATTATCAAGGGGAGCGTGGCACATTCATTATAACTAAAGATGGCAAAAAAATTGGCACCCTAAACCCTGAGAAACGCCGATACCCCTCAGCAAATAGTGAAACCACGGAAGCGGGAATTCTTACAACAATCAGCGGTGATCTTTATGCCGTTCTCGGTGATGAGAGAAAAAATTCAGCCCAAGGGGGGAGTTCCTGGACAGCGCGCATTTATTTTAATCCGCTGGTCGCGTGGATTTGGATTGGGGCAATTTTAATGGCAGCCGGTGGTATTATATCGTTAACAGATCGCCGCCACCGGATAGGGCCACCTAAGACCGCGAGAAGTCCAAATAAAAACAATAATAAAATTTCAAGCATTTAATATGAAAGGAAATTTTCGTCTTACATATTTTATACCAGTCATCATTATTCTCACTATTTTAGCTATATTTTGGTCATACCTCAGCAAGATTAAAGATGGAAAATCAATACAAGATTTACCATCTGCGCTAATCAATAAACCTACCCCAGTTTTCAAGCTTCCCGGAATCAGTGTCGGGGACAAGGGATTTGATAGCAGAGAGCTCACAGGCAAGGTAACGCTTGTTAATATTTGGGCTTCCTGGTGCCCACCATGCCACGTAGAACATCCAAGACACATGCAGCTCGCCAGCGAAGGGATCCCAATTTACGGGATTAACTATAAGGACAAACCTGAGGCAGCCAAAAATTTCCTAAATAACCTTGGCAACCCTTACAGAGCAATTGGTGCCGACCGGACGGGGAAAGTTGCAATTGATTGGGGCGTGTATGGGTATCCCGAGACTTTTGTGGTAGATGCAAAAGGCCAGATTCGGTACCGCCACGTCGGACCTATTATGGAAGATGATTTAACGAACAAGATTAGGCCGCTAATTAAGGCGCTAAAAACAAAATGATCACTCGTTTCATAACCATTACATTAATAGCTTTGATTATTTCCTTTTCCGCCGTTGCCGTAGAACCTAATGAAGTTTTGAAAGATAAATCCCTTGAAAATCGCGCCCGAAATTTAAGTAAGGGTCTACGTTGTTTAGTATGTCAAAATCAGTCGATAGACGATTCCAATGCCGATCTTGCTCGCGATCTCCGAGTTATTTTGCGTGAACGTTTAAAGGCTGGAGATAGCGACAAAGAGGTTATCGGGTTTATCGTTGCCCGTTACGGAGAGTTTGTCCTTTTGGACCCACCAGTAAATCCTCGTACCGCCCTGTTATGGGGCGGCCCCGGACTTATTATCATAATAAGCGGCATTAGCCTCGCGTTATGGTTCCGACGGCGCAACACCACTATAGCAGAAGAGCTGAGTAAGATTGAAAAAGAAAGCCTCGTTAGTCTTTTGGAAGACACGCCTGACAGAAGAGGGCCTGAAAAATGAGTAAAATTTAATGATTTGGTTGATCTTCGGAGGGATGATCGCTATCGCGCTAGTTTTTATCTTGCGCCCACTTTTGCATTTTAAGGAAGGTAGTCTTAGCCGCACAGAATTTGATACCCAAATATACAAAGACCAACTAGCCGAGCTAAAACGAGATATAGAGCGCGGTGTAATAACCGAAGAGGCCGCGGATGTCGCATACACGGAAATTGCTCGGCGCCTGTTAGCAGTAGAAAAGGAAGCAACTTTAATATCGGAAACTATAGCGCCACCAGCCAGCAAAATTTCCCCTGTCATCGCCGCCTGTATGGTACCGTTACTAGCCCTTAGTATATATGCCGCTATCGGTTCACCGCATCTAACTAGCCAATTTGGCTCCAAACCGAGCGTATTATCGGAAGGTCAACCTGGACCCAAAATCTCTAATACAAGTCCAGATCAAAATGAGATCATGGCTCAACTATCCCGGCACCTAAAACAAAGCCCAGATGATTTAGAAGGATGGAAGTTATTCGCTCGCGCTCTAACGAACATTCGGCGATTTTCAGACGCTGCAACTGCCTATCAGCAAGCGATTAGGCTCGCCCCAAAAGATCCTAATCTTTGGTCACAACTAGCGGAAGCGCAAATTTTTGCCGCCGGAGGATCAATAACACCCGCCGTCAAAGCTACAATTAAAAAAGTCATGTTAATTAATCCTAATGACCCCCGGGCACGATACTATGCTGGAATAGCCGCTCGGGAGGCCGGAGAGATAAGAAAAGCATTAACTCTTTGGCTCGCTCTCGAAGCAGATTCTCAGCCCAATGCGCCTTGGCGAAAACTGCTGGCTAAGCGCATAAGCCAGACAGCTAAAGAAAATAGTATTTCTGCAAGCGCCCTGGCTTCGATTCGTAGAAGCGTGGATATACAAAAAAAGGGTGCGCTTTTTGCCAAAACACCGCTCGCTGACATGAGCGCCGCTCAGCCCCCAGGGCCAACGCCCAGCGACGTTACGGCAGCGCAGAAACTATCAGGGGAAGAACGGCTCGCCATGATTAACAATATGGTGGAGCGGCTAGCCCGTAAAATGGCCAACGATCCCGGAAACGCAGAAGGTTGGGTGCGTCTTGGCCGATCATACGGAGTACTTAACAAGCACACCAAATCCCGCGATGCATATTCCAAAGCCGCCGCCCTTAAGCCAAAGGATCTGTCGATATTGACCGCCTACGCCGTTTCCATTGCGAGAGCCCAAAAATCTGGCGCAGCAATGCCGTCAAAGCTAAAGAGTGTCTCAGAACAAATCCTCGCAATTAACCCTTCGCATGGCCCCGCTCTGTGGTTTAACGGTATTGCCATGATGGAAGCCGGAAACCGGATTGGGGCTCGCGATCGATGGCTTCAGCTGCTCGCTACACTTGACCCGAAGGACGCTAAATATTCAAAGGTTTTGGAGAAAATCAAAAGCTTAGGGTTGCCCAAGAAACCCTAACAAGGTTGGAAAACCACCTGCCGGCACAGCATCCATTTGTGCAATTTTATAATTCCCCCGGTGGAATTTTGACGCTAAATTTTAATTAAGAATTAGAAATTAAAATTGAGTAAAGCTCTATGGCTGTTAAACGAGAAAAATTAAAATCAATTCCCGGCACAACTATTTTTGATGGTGCGGAATCTCGTAAAGGATATCGAATAAATAAATTTGCAATGTCTTTTACTAAACCTGAAAACCGTAGGGCCTTCACTGCCGATGAAGAGGCCTATATGGAAAAATGGAAGTTAGATCAAAAGGAGAGGAAATTTCTGCGCGATCGAGATTTTCGCGGTCTAATTGAAGAGTGCGGCGGTAATATTTACATGATTATGAAAATCGGTACCTGCACTGGCCATGGGCTTTACCATGTCGGAGCACAGTTGCGCGGCCAGACCTTTGAGGAGTTTTTGGAGACTAGAAACGCATCAGGGGCAAGATAAGATGGCTAAGATCATAGGGGGTATCGGTACATCACATGTGCCCTCCATCGGAAAAGCATTTGATATGGGCCAGCAGGAAGAGCCTGACTGGAAACCAGTTTTTGACGCCTACAAACCAGTGCAACAATGGCTAGCTGAGATCAAACCAGACATCGCCATCGTGGTATATAACGACCACGGTTCTAGTATGTTTTTTGATAAATACCCAACTTTTGCTATTGGAGCGGCCGATTCATATCCAATAGGCGACGAAGGCTGGGGACCGCGCGCCTTACCTGAGGTCCCGGGGGATCCAGAGTTTTCTTGGCATCTCGCAGAAGAGCTCGTCTATAATGAATTTGACATTACAATCTGTCAGGAATTGTCGGTCGAACATGGCTTTCTTGTGCCAATGAACCTCTGCTTTCCTCATGAACCCAACTGGGCGGTGAAGACGGTGCCTATTGCGGTAAACGTCATCCAGCACCCGCTCCCGACGGCAGCACGTTGCTATAAACTTGGTCAGGCAATCCGCCAAGCGGTTGACGCCTGTGAACGTGATCTTCGTATCGTAATCCTTGGCACAGGTGGTATGTCTCACCAGCTAAATGGAACTAGGTTCGGACACCTCAATACCGTGTTTGATAACGATTTCTTAGACAAGATAGAGAATAGCCCACAGGAACTCACCCAACTGACCCACCAAAAAATAATGGAGGAAGCGGGGGCAGAGGCAGTTGAGTTGATTATGTGGCTGACGATGCGTGGCGCATTATCAAACAAGCTAACTAGAATTCACCGCAATTATTATGCGCCGATGACCACCGGTATGGGTCTAATTGTGTTCGAAGAAAATGATTAATTATACAGTAGAAAACTATCCTTGCTGAATCGTTGACGGTAAAAGTGAAGCACCCATACCCTCACCAAGACACCATTCTGCAAAATTTTCCGGCGTGGACTCCCACTCTTGGGGCTTCCAATTATCATCCACAACGTCAGAGTCAAAATCATACTCTGCAGCCCCGCCGCAAGGGTTCTTAAAATACCAGAAATAGCACGACGACACTGGGTGACGGCCGGGGCCTATCATTGTCTCCCACCCATTCCGAGTCATATTATTACCCCCACCAAAAAGTTCGTGTATTGACCCCAATTCAAAAGCTAAATGATGAAACCCGCGTTGGCCTTTTCCAGGGTCGAGCAGAAATACGTTGTGGTGATTATTTGCATCAGCACAACGTAGGAAATAGCCACGACCCGGATAAGAATCTGTTAGTTTGAATCCCAAAAAATCAGCATAAAAATCTTTCTGCGTTTCTAGATCATCTGTCATATAAACAATATGCGACATAATGAGAGGTGACGCCTTGTGGAACTTCTGGCCACGTTGATTCAGACGCTGGGTATTACCAGGCACATTAGCTTCGATTTTAGCTGTTTCGATAGTCTCACAACTTGCCACGCGAAACGCCATTCCA
Source organism: Rhodospirillaceae bacterium (assembly GCA_002724505.1). GTDB lineage: Bacteria > Pseudomonadota > Alphaproteobacteria > MPNO01 > UBA2964 > UBA2964. The sequence continues at coordinate 23,698 of PBOV01000154.1, forward strand.
AAACCGAGAGGATCAAACGCATGGATAACGCCGGCGTCGTCCACTGTAACCTCACCTAAGCTTGCTAATTTCTCTTTTAAGGCTAATAAATCTTCATTGGAGCGAACGCCAAAGGTCACCTCACGAACGGTAGATTTAGTTTCACTGCAAGCCGCAGGAGGTAAACTCGGATCGCCATACGGCCTTACTTCAATAGTGGCACCATTCTTTACAGAAAAAACCGCCAGGTCATCTTTCTCAGCAACACAACTCAAACCAAAATCCCGCCAAAATTTCTTCGCGGCGTTGAGGTCTTCGACTCCGTATAGAACCTTCTCAATACCAGTGTGATGCATAATTCTGTAACCATTTACAGGATGACAGAAGATTAACCTATCAGAAATATTCAATGTACAAAAGCAAACGTACCCCACCAGGTCTTCCTAAAGTTGAGAATCTATTTTCGGCTAAATTTAGGAAGTAAGTTTCTCGATGACCGATCGATTTCCGATAGCTCCTCTTTGACTTTTCAACTTGCGCCAACATTCACGCCAGCTAATTCATCTCCTGGATTAACTATAAAGGCCTCGCCGCGAAAAAGAAAATCACGAATTAGTGTGACAAAACGGTCAGGCTGATCAACTTCAATATTGTGCCCCGCATCATAAATATAAAGTAATTTGGCCCGCGGTATCTCGCGCATTAAAAGCTGCCCACTTTCCGGCGGCATCATGGCATCCTCAGTCCCTTGCATGATCAAAGTCTGGCATTCAATGCCCCCTAGCAGGGCTACAAGCGCTTCATCAAGCCCTACAGAATTGTGATAGTGGTTGGCCCATTTGCGGCACTCTGCAAGCTGTTCCGGCGTCTTTTCTCCTTTTGGAATTCGTTCCGGATGAGCAAACATGCGCGCCCGCATTTCTTCTGGGGTACCCGGTGGGTTTTGGGGAATATCTTTGGGCCGAAAACCTGATGGACACTGAGGGACTAAGAACCCGATCTTATCAGGATGGCGTGCAGCGAACCAAACCGATAGAAAACCGCCAAAGGATTGGCCGATGACATCGACAGGCTTGGCAACAACCTCGTCGACAAATTCAGCGGCGAGGTCGGCTAATGCGGGCATTGTATTGATACGGTCATGGGCCGGTGTTCCATCAAAACCCGGCGCGACCATCATGTAGATTTGGTAATCCTCGGCTAACGCATCTAGCGCGTAGGTATAGCGAATGCCGCCTGCGCTGTGAAAATACAACACAGGCGGGCCCTCGCCAGCTACGTGATAAGTTACGGGACCAGATGAGAGCCTGATGGAGCGCTTTTTAAATGGGCCCCCGGCCGGGCCTTCACTCTTGATCATTCCGATTCTCCTTTTCTCATCCCGTGATCTACCTACCGTTGCTATTTCTTTTTCTTCTTCTTTCCGCGAAGCACCGAACGGAATTTCTTACTTAGACGGCCTTCATTTTTCATACGCCACTCATACGGTACATCGATGACCTTCTTGCCCTGAACATACTTGTACATGTCGCCGGTTTTGGTGCTAATCAAAGAGTACCCCCGCACATCGTGGATTGTCTTTTGACCCGCTGGTGAGACCACCCAATATCCCCAAAGTTTGGCAATATTCGGTGATTTGCTATCCTTAACAATATAAGCCGCACGAGCCGCGAGGATCACTATATCCATATTGGGATGCTTAACCGGCGCTCCTTTACGGATTTCTGCCCAAGCTTCCGTGCCAAGACCAATCGCATACTCACCAGCAATTATTCGAGAACGGACATCTGGATAGCGTGGCAAAGTCTTCACGTTTTGCTTTTTGAGCAGCGCCTGGAGGTACTGTTCGGCCTTCTTTTCGCCGAATGCATATGAAAAGTAAATCCATGGCGATGGCGAGCGCGGCATTGCGAGCTTGCCCCTCCATTTAGGCTTTAGTAGGTCCTCATAACTTGTAGGCGCATCAGCCGTTTTAACTAATTTAGTATTGATGGTCACCATGGTAAGGTAACTATCGTGAGTTTTGATACCGTACTCGCCCTGCATGAGGCTCTTTGGCAAACCAAGCTCTTTAGACCAGTTGAACTTCACGATAGCATTGCCCTTAATGAGTGCCCGCGGGCTCGAAGTCCAAAATAAATCTAACCCCGTAGGCACGTTGTTCTTCAAAGCACGAATGACTTCAACGCGCTTTCGGGTATGTCGGCCGCCCACCTGATTTAGTTTGATCTTGGTTCCATAAAACTTGTTAAACCCATTATTCATCATCTTAACTTGGCGCGGGTTCATTGTGGTACCGAAGACGGTGGCTTCACCTTCTTTAACTGCCGCGGGTAAAAGTTTCTTCACCGCCGCCGGCAGATCAGCAGCAACCGCTGTGGTCACCGCAACACCTAACAAACTTAATACTCCTGTCACAGCAAATTTTTTGATAATGGTCTGTTTCATTTTCTTCCTCCTGTTTCCTCATTTAAATTTTTTGTATTTAGACCCAATCTTACTGTCGGGCTTCGCTTAATCTCTTTATCCGAGCTTATGTTTTCGAGTGGGAGTCACAACTGTAATTACTGATGACACCATGTCAGAAAACCATTGGCGGACCGAACGTCGCCGCCTAATGTCGACGCCACGAATTTCTTGCATCCCGGTCATCCGCCGTGCAAACAGTGCTAAAACAACTAGTACGACAATCATATAGAGCGCGACGGCAGCAGCAGCGTTCTGTTCGCCATTAGTCTGCAAATTGAAAATCAATGTCGCAACGACCTCAGAATTTCCGGTGTTCATTACCAAAGGTAGTGTCAGGTCACGTGCCGCAAGCATCCCCACCATCAAAGCAGAATAAAATATAGCGGGCGCCATCAATGGCAAGAATATCCGGCGGAAGGTATCTAACTTTGAAACACCGGAGACATAAGCCGCCTCATCTAGTTCGAATTGAATCTGAAGCGAAGTCGCGTTCATTGTCCGAGTGCAATAGGCGAGCATGCGCGTACCCATGGCTATAGCCACCAACCAAATGGTGCCGAAAAGAGGTAGCCAATGATAAATAGCAATTCCGAGAAACTGGAAGGCTACGCCGGTGACGATTGTCGGCACGGCGGGGGCTAAAAACACAAGACTATCTGCCCAGTGTGCCATTCCCGCACGGCTTCGGGTAACCAGCCAAGTAATGCTGACTGCTAGGCTTGCCGCTATTACCACAGACCCCGCCATTAAGATCAGCGTATTCGTGAGCGGCTCACCGATCCACTCTATTGCATCGTAGAAGCTATTTAGGTTGACCGTTTTTAGAGACTCTAACGAGGGAGGTTGGAAAAATGGGACGAGGGCCACCCAAATAATGGTAATTACAGGGATAATAATACTCGCCAATAACCAAAAGCCGACGCACCCATAAGCCGCCCAGCGCCATCTACCAAGTGGTTGGGGTGCGGAAGCACGCACCTTGCCACCGACAACCGCATATTTTTTAGCTTGTTTTAGAAATCGAGCATAAAATACGATAGCGCCACCGCAGATTGCAAAAAGCACCACACCAGCAGCGCCGGCAAATCCTAAATTAGGGGGGCCATCGCTCTCAGCAATTGCATCATAGATCCACATAACCAAAACATCGCCCGGTAGGCCTATAATGGCAACGAAGTCAAACATCTCCACACCAATCACGAAGTAAAAAATAGAGACAGCAACCATGCTTGGGCCTAACAACGGCAAAACCACTTGGCGGATCGTATGGGCCTTGGAAACGCCGCTTACCCAGGCCGCCTCTTCCAGAGATGCGTCGAGATTGCGGAAGGCGGGCAGCATCATAAAGACCCCCCCCGGAACCAGGACAATACCCTGCAAAAAACAGATCCAACTAAGTTGATAGACATCAAATAAGGCGCCACCATTGAACTTAGTCATGTCAAATAGCTGGTTAACAAGGCCTGAAGTAGGATTGAACAACCAAACGTAGGACATGGCTGTAATAAAGCCAGGAATAGCCAATTTCGCTGTTAAAAGGGAAAACAGCCCCGTCCGGAACCTAAAGTCCGTCAGCGCAAGCAACCAAGCGAATGGAAAGGAAAACAAAAACATCCAAAAGACAGTGCCAAAGCCAAGGATGATGGTGCGGATGGTTACACTGCCTAGCTCATCTTGGGAAAATAGCTCAAAATAATTTGCAAATGAAAACTTGTCAGCGTCACCCTCTTC
>PBOV01000155.1 GCA_002724505.1 Rhodospirillaceae bacterium
AGCATCACATGTCCTAAAGCTGAGTGGAGTTACCTCAACCAACCCGGACATCTTGAAGATTTGGGCCGACGTTTACTTGCATTAAAGCCCATTAATGCGTCTCAAACTATTGAAATTCGAAATATCCCCTTCCGCGCTACTCGTGAGAGTAGAAACGGCACCAGTCCCCCGGCGGCCGATCAGGTCCCCCCCCCGTTCGCCAAAGTAAGGCGTAAATAATGATCGGCCGCCAACCTTTTTTCCCAAAAAGAAGGCGGCGCGAGCCACCAGCAACGCCAAGTGTCGAGATCGGACGGAGTAGGCTCTTAATCACAGGCGCATTATTTTCTGTGGCCTTCCTTGTCGTTACTGGACGCCTAATTGGCCTCACCATGTTTGTAGAAAAAAATGAGCCACAATATGCACGATCTGCAAACAAGGCACTTCTTAAGACAATTCGAGGCGATATCGTCGATCGTAACGGAATTTTGTTAGCGACGACTCTGAAAACATATTCACTGTATGGGAATCCACGAATTATCCTGGATGCGCACGATGCTGTTAATAAACTCGCGAGGGCACTTCCGGAACTAGACCGAAGACTAACGTATGCAAAGCTGACACAAGATCGAAATTTTATTTGGTTGCGGCGCCACCTTACTCCTCGCCAGAAATACGAGGTGAATAAGCTCGGGGTTCCTGGCCTCGATTTCCGCGACGAAGAACGGAGAGTGTACCCGTCGGCGGCACTTGCATCTCATGTTCTCGGCTACACCGACATAGATAATCGCGGGTTAGCAGGAATTGAAAGACATTTAAATCAAAGGCTTAAAAAAAACCACCGGCCACTAAAACTTTCGATTGATATTAGAGTTCAACATGCGGTTCGAAAGGAACTTTCGACCGCACTGCGCCAATTTGGTGGCATTGGCGCCGCCGGAATAGTGATGGATGTCCGAAACGGCGAAGTTCTCGGCGTCGTCTCACTGCCAGATTTTGACCCAAATCTTCCTACCAAAATTGATCCCGATAGGAGGTTTAATCGCGCGACACTTGGGGTCTACGAAATGGGTTCTACTCTCAAGATTTTTACTACAGCAATGGCGTTAGATTCCGGGAAAATATCAATGCGGGACGGCTATGACGCAACCCATCCAATTCGTGTTTCCCGTTTCATTATCCGTGACTATCATGCGAAACGACGATGGCTGTCAGTCCCTGAGATTTTTATGTATTCCTCAAATATTGGCTCCGTCAAAATGCTTTTAGATGTGGGCATTACTGAACAACGTGCCTTCCTTCAAAAACTAGGTCTTCTGCAGCCATCACCGGTCGAATTATCCGAAATCGGTACCCCCCTCATTCCCAGCCCTTGGCGCGCGATCAATGCCATGACGATTTCATTTGGGCACGGACTTTCAATTAGCCCAATGCAACTGGTCGCTGGCGTCGCCTCAATGATAAATGGCGGATTATACCACGCCCCCACACTTTTAAAGAAAGGACCAGATCTAAAAACTAAAGGCCGGCGCGTAATTTCAGCAAAAACATCAGAACAAGTCCGGCGCTTGCTGCGCCTAGTCGTTAAAAATGGAACAGGCCGAGAAGCTGCAGCCCAAGGCTATCTCGTAGGAGGCAAAACCGGTACCGCCGAAAAGGTAGTTGGAAGTCGGTATAAGAAAAAAGCAGTAATTTCCTCCTTCATTGGTGTTTTTCCGATGAGTGCTCCGCGTTACATCATATTCGCTATGATCGATGAGCCGAGTGATACGAAAGAAACACTTAGACGTCCTACAGGGGCCAGAGTAGCCGCCCCTGTCGTTGGGAAAGTCATCACCCGTATTGGCCCACTCCTTGGTGTTCCGGTCGTTGATGAACTCGCGCCAGAAACCTTACGTCAATTAGCCATTGATGTTGTCACCGAAAAGAAAGGAAAGCGTCGTCTTGCTTCTTTCTGAACTCGCAAAAGGGGGGCCTGGAGCTCACTGCATCACTAAAGACCCTAAAATTGAGGGCCTTACCGCGGATTCGCGTACCGTCAAACCAGGCTATCTATTTGCCGCACTTCAAGGTGCTCAATCCGATGGACGTCATTTCATAAAAGATGCGTTATCACGCGGGGCGGCCGCAATTCTTGCTGAGACTGGTACTGGTTTGCCTGCCACCGCGAGAGAAATTCCAATGATCAATGTTGATAACCCACGCCGAAGTCTTGCACTATTTGCAAGTCGTTATTTCAGCCGGCAGCCTCGCATCGCTGCCGCCGTCACCGGCACTAACGGCAAAACCTCTGTCGCCTGGTTCACGCATCATATTTGGAAGCGTCTCAATCACCAATCAGCAGCCATAGGTTCTTTAGGTGTCACAACGGAGGCGGCAGGTGGTTTTAGTGGCGAAGGACTTACAACCGCGGACCCAATAACATTACATCAACAGCTTCAGTCACTAGCAGATGAACGAATTGATCATGTGGTACTCGAGGCTTCGAGCCATGGTCTTGAGCAATCGCGACTAGATGGCGTAAATCTTGCAGCCGGGGCATTTACAAATCTTTCCTGTGATCATCTAGACTATCACGGTAGTATGGATGAATACCGGTCTGCTAAATTAAAACTTTTTAATAATTTATTACCTAAAAACGCTACCGCTGTTCTCAACTCAGACTCCGATGATTACTCTGTTTTCAAATCGATTAGTAAGGCTCGTGGCCTCAAGGTGTTGTGCTATGGGAAAAATGCTGAAGAAATACGCATAGAAAACATAAAGGCGACACCAAGTGGCCAACAAATATCGATAAAAATATTAGGTCGGCAATACGAGATTGAGCTAAACATGACGGGCTTTTTCCAAGCTCAGAACGTATTATGCGCCCTCGGTCTCACAATAGCATGCGGCGATGACCCAGAAAGGATCATTGACCTTCTGCCCGAACTTCGCAGCCCTCCTGGACGCCTAGAACTCGTAGGAATTACGCCGAAGGGCGCATCGGTCTACATTGATTACGCCCACACACCCGATGCATTGATGTCATTGTTAGTGGCGCTCCGCCTTCACACACCGGGGAAACTCTCCATTGTATTCGGTTGCGGCGGCGATCGGGATAAAAGCAAACGGCCACAAATGGGGGCAATTGCCAATGATCTAGCCGATCGGATCTATATTACAGATGACAACCCGCGAAGCGAATTACCAGGCGCTATTCGTGACGACATTTTGGCAAAATGTCCGCAAGCCAAAGAAATTGGCAATAGAGCAGAGGCGATTCAATGCGCAATTATGGACCTGTTGCCCGACGATGTGCTCGTTATTGCGGGAAAAGGGCATGAAACTAGTCAGATTTTCGACAAACGAGTTCTTCCCTTTGAAGATAATGCCATCGCTCGCGCAGCTATTAACTCAGCTGAGGGTTTAAATTGATGAAATCATCTTTATGGACCAAGAAATCTATTTGCGCGGCTACCGGCGGCACAGGCAGTGGCGATTGGTCTGTTACGGGTATTTCAATCGACAGCCGAACGGTTGAACCTGGCGATCTATTTATCGCACTGAAAGGGCCTCATACAGATGGCCATAAATATGTCAATCAAGCTCTGAGTAATGGTGCAGCAGCGGCATTAATAGACCACCGGCCAGGCGACTTCGCAAAAAAAAGCGGGGAACTTGTTACAGTGGAAAATACGATGACAGCGCTCAACGATCTAGGTAAGGCAGCGCGTGACCGAAGTTCAGCTAAGATCATCGCTGTTACTGGGAGCGTTGGGAAGACAGGCACGAAGGATGCGCTCCGCAATGCCCTAACTTTGCAGGGGAAAACTAGTGCAAGCGCTCATAGTTACAACAATCAATGGGGGGTTCCCTTATCTTTAGCGCGCATGCCCGCAGACGCCGAATATGGGATCTTCGAGGTTGGAATGAATCATAGTGGCGAAATTAAATTGTTATCGCAAATGGTTCGACCGCACGTTGCAATTATTACCACTGTTGAACCAGCACATATCGAATTTTTCAACTCGATTGAGGATATCGCAGATGCAAAGTCTGAAATTTTTATCGGCATGATGGGTGGAACGGCAATCCTAAACCGCGACAATCCTCATTATTTGCGGGTTGCCAAAGAAGCAAAGGGTCCTAATATCAAACGTGTTCTTTCCTTTGGAGAGCACCCTGAAGCCGATGCACGGTTGATCAACCGTGTGGCCGATTGTTCAGGCAACAACGTTGAAGCGGTAATTTGTGGCCGCCGGATTGGATACCGGCTCGGCCTCCCCGGGCAACATTTAGTCCAAAATAGCCTTGCAGTATTAGCCGCAATCTCTGCTGTCGGCGCTGACGTTGCCAGCGCTGCGAAAACACTGAACGAGCTAACACCAATAGCTGGTCGCGGCGCACGTCACACTATCAAAATTGATGACGGTAATTTTACAATTATCGACGAAAGCTACAATGCCAACCCAGCCTCAATGCGCGCCGCTATTGAAACTCTGGCAGTAATTCGGCCTGGGCCATGCGCCAAACGAATTGCGGTTCTGAGTGATATGTGCGAGCTCGGGGAAAGCTCCAATGACTATCACGTTGAACTAGCAAGGACTCTTTCCACGTGCGGTATCGACAAGGTTTATGCTTGCGGAAAACATATGGCCGCTATGTTTGAAGCCCTCCCAGCCACTTTAAGAGGTGGGTTTAGCAACTCCACAACAGAGTTGGGACAAACTATTTCGAAAAAAATTCGAGCAGGAGATGTTGTGACCGTGAAGGGCTCGCTCGAAAGTGGAATGAAAACAGTAGTCGATCAACTAATTGCGTTACAAATAGGAGATGACGCCAAATCCCGATCGGTATCGAACGGGAATAGCTGACCATGTTATATAATTTTCTTTTTCCTCTGGCAGACGATTTTGGCCTTTTGAATTTATTCCGTTACCTGACTTTCCGGACCGGGGGAGCGATAATCACCGCCTTGATTATAAGCTTTATCCTTGGTGGCCCTTTAATCAAATGGCTGAAGAGCCAACAGGGCGAAGGTCAACCCATCCGAGAGGACGGACCTGAAAGTCATCCCCTGACTAAAAAAGGTACGCCAACAATGGGAGGGCTTTTAATTTTGATTGCCGTAAGTTCGGCAACACTTCTTTGGGCTGACATCAGCAACCGATATGTATGGGCTGTCCTCATTGTCACGTTAGGTTTTGGCAGCATCGGTTTCCTTGACGACTATCTTAAGCTTACAAGACGGTCTTCAAATGGTATGTCAGGAAAGTTAAAAATAATCGCTGAGATAATTATTGCAGGTGCTGTAGCGTGGTGGATTTCTGAGATTTCACCCGATCCACTTTCTACTGGGCTCGCGATTCCTTTCTTCAAAAACCTCCTAATCGACCTTGGCTGGTTCTTTATCCCTTTCGCCACCATAGTCATTATAGTGGCATCCAATGCTGTTAACCTGACGGATGGGTTAGACGGACTGGCGATTGTCCCAGCTATGATTGTCGCTGGCTGCCTCGCTCTGATTACCTATATCGTTGGAAATCAAGTATTTTCGTCATACCTACAAGTTCAAAATGTTCCTGGAGCCGGGGAGCTAACGGTTTTCTGTGGTGCTCTGGTAGGGGCTAGTCTCGGTTTCCTCTGGTTTAACGCACCGCCCGCGATGATTTTTATGGGCGACACCGGCTCACTATCAGTAGGAGGAGCTATCGGTGCGGTTAGCGTGATTAGTAAACATGAGTTGGTTCTTGCCATAATCGGTGGATTGTTTGTCTTGGAAACCGTTTCGGTGATAGTCCAGGTCATCTCCTTTAAGTTAACTGGCCGTCGCGTATTCCGTATGGCACCGCTCCACCACCATTTTGAGAAGAAAGGCTGGAAAGAATCAACAATTGTTATCAGATTTTGGATTATTGCGACGATCCTTGCACTAATCGGTCTTTCCACGTTGAAACTACGATGAGGGACATGTGATCAAGATACAAAACCGCCGAGATCAGACAATCGCCCTCTTCGGTCTTGGTTCATCCGGCCTCATAACTGCACGCGCATTAGCTGCTAGCGGGGTAAATGTTCTGGCCTGGGATGACAGCCCGCCACAACGCAATAAGGCTAAGCAAGAACCAATCTCAATTCAGGATCTATACTCATATGATTTTACCAATATAGATGCTCTCGTGCTCGCCCCCGGCGTACCCTTTAAATATCTATCGCATCCCATTGCACAAAAAGCACGAGCCGCAGATCTTCCGATCATAGGTGACATCGAACTTTTAATAGAGGCCTGCCCCACCGCAAAGTTTATTGGTGTCACAGGTACAAACGGTAAATCTACAACGACCGCCCTTATTGGCCACATGTTGCAAACAGCTGGAGTCAAAAATCAGATCGGTGGGAATTTAGGGCCGCCAGCACTTGGCCTTAATGAACCCAGCACAAAGGAAATTATTGTTCTAGAACTGTCTTCTTATCAGTTAGATCTAACACGCGATGCAACGTTTGATATCGCCGTTTTCTTGAATATGAGTCCTGATCATCTTGACCGGCATGGCGATATGGATGGATATTTTAGCGCGAAGCGGAAAATTTTTCGTGATCGACAAAACATCATCAAACCACAATCCGCCGTTGTCGGTATTGATGAA
>PBOV01000120.1 GCA_002724505.1 Rhodospirillaceae bacterium
ATTGGCGTTAACTGGGGTAGCCTCGATCAGGATTTGCTGACGGATTTGATGGATAGAAATGCAGACTCGGAAACCCCTATGGAAACAAACGAGATTACCCGCGAAGCGATGATCCAGTCGGCCCTAATGTCAGCTGAGCGAGCTCACGACCTCGGCATGGGACCAGAGAAAATAATCATTTCATGTAAGGTCTCCGAGGTGCAGGACTTAATTTGTGTATATAAAGACCTGGCACAGCGTTGCAATTATGCTTTGCACCTTGGTTTAACTGAAGCGGGTATGGGTTCGAAAGGGATTGTGGCCTCGACCGCCGGTATGGCGGTCCTACTTCAACAAGGTATTGGAGATACGATCCGAGTTTCCCTCACGCCTGAGCCAGGTGGTGATCGCACCCATGAGGTAATTGTAGCGCAAGAAATGCTGCAAACGATGGGCTTACGATCGTTCTTGCCGCTTGTAACGGCTTGTCCAGGCTGCGGACGAACCACGAGTACGGTGTTTCAGGAACTCGCTAACAAAATCCAGATGTATATTCGTAAACAAATGCCTGAGTGGCGTGAAAACTATAACGGTGTCGAGAATATGGTAGTCGCTGTCATGGGATGTATCGTCAATGGGCCCGGTGAGAGCAAACACGCAAATCTTGGGATTAGCCTGCCGGGAACCGGTGAAGAACCGGCTGCGCCAGTTTTTATAGATGGAGAAAAAGCAATGACCTTGCGCGGCAAAGGAATAGCCGAAGAGTTTCAAAGAATTGTCGACACCTATGTAGATACCCATTACGAAAAACGTGTTTAGCCGATATTAGGATGGTACATCTGAAGCTTGCTTGTTGACCTCTTTGTCTTCTGCTTCCTTCTTTGCGAGAAGGAAAGACGAAGCAATGATCACTATACTGCCGACCCAAACCCAAATTATAGGCCACTCTCCAAATACCGCTAGGCCAATAAGAGCCGCGACGGGTAGCCGAAGAAAATCTAATGTTATTACCACAGTTGCATCAGCTGCATGGAAGGAGCGCGCAAGAGCCCGTTGGGTAAGAGCGCCGAATGCCCCTATTAATATCAACCAAGAAAATTGCTCTAAGTTTGGTGTTGTCCAGACAAAGAGTGCAACTATTAGCGCGTAGGGGGCGACAAATACTGCCTGGTAAATAGCGATGCTATCAGGATGCTCTGTCCTTGATAGGTATTTGATCATAATTGAATTGCAGACACTTAGTAAAACGGCAGTAATAGCGAATAAGATCCCAGGGTTCATCTCCTGAAAACCAGGCCGGATAACAATTAAGGCCCCAACGATACCAATGCCTATAGCAATCCAACGCCTGGATCGTGCTAACTCTCCCAGGATCAGTATGGCCGCAATACATGCCAGAAACGGGCGGGTAAAACCTATGGCAGCAATATCACCAAGCGGGATATACGTGGCAGCAATAAAGAAAAAGGTGACGCTGAGGTAGGCGGAGATACCTCGGACCGCATACAGCGACAATTTTTTTGTGCGTAACCTTGCCCCTCCATTGGCGAAAGCCGTAGGGAGTAGGAACATGAGCCCAAAGCTCGCCCGAAAAAATACGACGACAAGGATCGATAATTCTGGGGAAAGTGTGCGGGCAATACTCATCATACCGGTAAAAAATGCGCCGGCACAGGTGATCCAGAATCCAGCCCGGACCGCCCCGGGTAGAGAATCAAACCATTTATTTAATGGTTGGAAAATTTTCATGGTTCGTTATAGGTCTCTGTAAGCTAGGGCGCTAGGGTCGGGGTTAGATAAATGGCGGAACAGGGAATAAAAGTCGGACCAATCGTAATTGCCGCAGCCGAGTTAAAATTTTCCTACATTAGGGCATCCGGTCCAGGAGGACAAAACGTTAATAAGGTCTCGACTGCAGCACAGCTGAGATTTGAAGCCGCTAAATGCAAGACTATAAATTCTGACCTGCTGAAGCGGTTGCGGGAGGTTTCGGGACAACGCATGACGAGCGCAGGAGTAATCGTGTTAACGGCTCAGCGTTTCCGATCTCAGGAACGCAACCGAGAAGACGCTATTTTTCGACTTACGGAAATTATACGAGCCGCTTCTCGTCAGAATAAATTTCGACGTCCAACGAAAATGAGTAAGCGCATTAAAAGGAAGCGGCTCGATAGCAAACGCCGTCGCAGCAATATAAAAATTAATCGAAGGAGTTTAAAAGGTGATGATTGATTTGCCCTGGAATTTCCGGCAGCATCGCAATGGAATATGGGGATAAAAATATGACTGATAAGATTGCAAAGTCTGATGAACAGTGGAGAGAAGAACTGACAACGGAACAATTTCACGTTTGTCGTCAAGCGGGTACCGAAGCCCCTTTTTCGGGAAAATTTAATGACTTTAAAAAGGTCGGAACCTTTGTCTGTTCTTGTTGTGGTAACCCGCTATTTGATTCAGAGACTAAATTTAACTCTGGTACCGGTTGGCCAAGTTTCTTTGCGCCCATATCGAAAGAGGCAGTTGAGCTTAAGGAAGACCGGTCTATGTTTATGAGCCGGACGGAAGTGATTTGTTCAAAATGCGATGCACATTTGGGGCACGTTTTCCCTGATGGCCCGGCGCCTACTCATCAAAGGTACTGCATGAATTCAGTATCTTTAGACTTTGTAGAAAATAGCGATAGTGAATAAGAGGATTTGGAAAAATTAGTTCGTCGTTTGAAGGACAATTCTTTATTTAAATTATGCTCCCATATGGGTATAAAGTAAAGTGGTGTCCCCATAAAAGTTTATCAAATCAAAAACCTTGGTTAAGGATGTAACCGTTTTTCTTAATTTAAACCGAAAAAGGCCAAAAATGATTTTAGTTACATGTGCAGCAGGGAAAACTGGTAAAGCTATCGTTGGAGCTCTCGTAGGCGCTGGTTACCCGGTTCGGGCGATGGTTAGAACAGAAAAATCATTAGAAAGTTTAAAAAAATTAGGAGTTAAAGAGGCTTTAGTAGGAAATTTGGCTCTTTTTGAGGACGTCTTACGGGCAACGGAAAACATATGCTCTGTCTATTATATCGCGCCTAATATGGATCCTAACGAACGCTTAAACGGTAAGAATATAATTACCGCCTGCCAGGCTCAAAAGGTATCCCGGTTTGTTTTTCATTCTGTTCTTCATACTCAAGTTGAAGCGCTTCCGCATCATTGGGAAAGACACTTTGTAGAACAATCAATCCTTAACGCTAAAATCCCATTTACTATTTTGCAGGTAGGTTCTTATATGCAAAATATGTTGCCGGCCTGGGGCCAGATGCTTGAAACGGGAATTCACCGGATGGCCTATGATGTTGATGCTCCGATGAGCCTTGTTGACCTTGATGATGTGTCAGAGGCCGCGGTGAAGGTATTGGCTGACGCCAGCTATGCAAATGGAATTTTTGAAATAGCAGGGCCAATAATTTCTCTTAAACAGAAAGCTCAGATTCTATCTGAAGTCCTTAAGATAGAGGTGTCTGCGGAAAAGGAAGCGCTAGAAGATTTTTTGAGACATGGGAAATCTCTGGGTTTCAATGACTTCACGTTGTCTATGATGTCCAAAATGTTTCCCTATTACGACGAAAACGGGCTTGTTGGGTGTGACAAGACACTTGGTTGGATTCTAGGCCGGTCGCCGACAAGTTTTGAAGCTTTTGTCAGGCGGACAGCCGCTTCATTCAGTTAGGGGTGTAAATCATTGCCTGAATTGGTTGACCAAAATCTGGAGCAGCCAAGTCGGGGCATGCACTTGCAGCAACTGCAAGATCCATCTCTGCACGGAATTCCACATAAATCGGATTTTCAGGCCGATTTGGCGTGTGTTTGATTTCCCCTGTCGCAGTGTCGATGTCGACATGCTGAAATATGTTGAGCGGGCTTGGAATATACTCTGGTGGTACCTTCCATTTGCTGAACCCATCAATCAAATTTTCCCAGCAACCCCGGGATGGGATAGGGATGTCATCACCATGATGATATTGATTTAGCCGTCCTTCCTCCTTGGCGCGCGCATAACGTGGCCCCGAGCAAGTGCCGTACTGGAGGTCGTGATATCCCATACCAGCAAACTGATCTTCTGTGATGGTCATCATGGGGTTGTTGAGTTTGCTGTATAGTACGTCTCCGGTCGTTATCCAGAGTTTCATGTTGTAGACTTTTGTGCGTGCTTGGTCGAAACGTTCGTCAAGGTTATGTAAATTAATACATGCAAAATCTATGATGGTCTTTGCTGTAAGCCTCAGGATCTGACCTTTTTTCATAGGTGCCCCCCAACCACTATTTGCCGGTACAAATTCGTCGCTGATAATTTCCATGTTTTTTCCTTTAGGCTCGATCAGGGTTGCAAAACGGTGACTATGGCATCTGCCCCAGAAGCCGATGTTTCTGAAGCTGGACAGTTCATTACCGCACAAATGAGATCGATTTCAGCCTCTAAGTCTATCGAAACTGGCTTTGGCGGACCCTTGGGCTTGGGTCGAATGAGACCATCCTGCGTAATAGAGAGATTGCGAAAAATTCCCATTGGATCGGGTAGGTCCAAAAAAGTCATATTAAGATGACTAAGAGTGGAGAGCATACCTTCTGCACAGCCATGCCCAGACTGCAAATCATGAAGCCCTATACCTGCAAATCCATCTTCTATAAAACGCATCATCGGATTATTCTGTTTGCTGAATAGCCGATGCCCCTTGGTTGGGTACATATTGAGGTTATAGATGCGTGTTCGGGCAGTATCAAAATACTCCCTAATGTCATCAGATTTAAAGGCGTTAAAATCGATTACGCTACGCCCCGTAATTCTTAACACTTGACCTCTATCGACATTGCCGGTCCAGCCCTTTTGTGGGGAAACGGTTTCTTTGCTAATGACATCCATTAAATTACCCCCAGTTCTCTAATTTATATTAAACTTCAAACACTGTTGCGCCGACTTCAAGTCCCCGCGTTTTTGATGCCATATCTGGACACGCGCTAAACCCAACAAGTAAATCTCGTTCCGCCTGTAATTCAATTTTTACAGGTTTTTTTGGACGGATTTGCGTACGTTTCATACAGCCTGTTTTCTGGTCGATCTCCATATTTTGGAAGAAATTTACAGGACTGGGGATGTTTTCATATGGAATACCCCAAGGCTCCAACGCCCAAGTGAGATTTTCTGTGCATCCATGATCAGGCAGTTCCATATCTTTGCCGTGGAGGTATTCACCGAGACGACCCTCCTCTTGAGCTCGCTTATGACGAGACCTACAACACATACCAAACTGCATGTCATGGGTCCCAATACCATCAAATTCATCAGTGACCACCCTCATTAAAGGTGTGCCCCGCCGCGATAACATCTGATGGCCTCGCTTCAAATAGATACTGCGGTTGGCCTCCTTTGTTGGCGCTTGGTCAAAGGCTTCACCATAGTCCAATCCATCGAAGGCAACGAAATCGATAATTGTTCTGGCTGTAAGTCTCAAAACCTGACCAACTTTCATTTCCGTTGCCCAACCCGTATTTTTCGGAGCGAGGTGTTCCTGAATGACTCTCATTTACAAACATCCTTATAAGTAAGGTTAGTTTACGGAGCATTTTCAGTCACACAAGGCGCATTGATATATTCCATATAAAGATGTGTAATTCCGGCCTCTTCGAATTCTTCGCCAAATTTTTTAAAACCTAGCGTTTCATAAAAGCTCTGAGCATGTCGCTGAGCATGAATTGCAATAGTGTACCCTTTTTTAGTTTGAGCATCAGTGATGACCCGTCGCATAAGAGCCTGCCCTACGCCTTTGCCACGTTCTTTTAACAATACGGCGACACGCTCTATTTTAATTTTTTTTTGGTTGTCAATTCTTAACCTCGCCGTGCCAATTACTAGCCCATCTCGAACCGCGAGGTAATGCCTGCAGTTTAAATCTAATCCATCGAACTCTTGTTGGGGATCGACCTTTTGCTCATCGCAGAAAACAATGTGACGAATGTTAAGGGCATTTTGCATTTGTTCCTGTGACGTAATCTCGATTACGTCGATCATAGTTTTTGCTTAACTACAGACAAAATTAAGTTTTACCTTGTTATATTAGTGGCTAAAAATAGAAGCGAATGGACCCCAAGCGCGGGTAGGATTATGATGCTTAAACTTTTGACGTAAAGTCAAAAAATCAATAAGGGAAATTTTACATGCGCATACTTGTTTTTGCGGGTTCGCTTCGCAAAGAGTCTTTGAATAAGAAGTTGGCCACCCTGATTGCCGACAAATTAGACGCTTTAGGGGTGGATGTTGACGCCGCAGACTTTAGAGAATTTGATATGCCGCTCTTTGATGGAGACCTGGAAGTTTCCGATGGAATTCCAGCGGGAACGCAAGAACTAGCCAGACGCATCGCTGTCGCTGACGCGATTGTAATTGTCTCCCCCGAATATAATTACGGCGTCCCTGGTCCTTTGAAGAATGCCATCGATTGGTTGTCCCGTATTAGGCCTTATCCAACGATTGGCAAGATTTGCTTCCTAGCGTCGGCGGCTCCGAGCTTGGTTGGTGGTGCGCGCGGTTTAATTGCAATCCGGCCTGCCTTGTCATTTATGGGCTTATGGCTTTCTGGCGATAGTTTCTCGTTGGCGCAGGCAAATCAGGCGTTTGAGGATGATGGCAGCCTAGTTGACGCTGACCTTAATAAGTTACTCGACGGGATGTTGGATCGATTTGTTAAGGTGACCGGTTCGGCTCAAACCAATTAGTCCTACAAGTAAACTGATTTTCCAATGGACCTCGGAACCACCTTTGATGTTGCTGTTGCCCGCCGACCTCGGGCCTTGGCGCTGGTTGATGGCGATATCCGCCGCGATTTTTTGTCGTGGCAAGAAGATATTCGTCGGGTGTCTGGTGGTCTGTCAGCATTAGGGCTTACAAAAGGTCATCATCTCGTCTGCGTCATGGCAAATCGGTATGAAATGACGACGCTTTATTGGGGCTGTCAAATGTTGGGCGCAATTTTTACACCGTTTAACTGGCGAGCAACATCAGATGAGATAGCCTTCGTTCTGGGTGATGCCGAGCCTCATTTAGTGGCCTTTGATGATGTGACCGCCGCAGCTGTTCAAGTTGCCGCGAATGAAGCGGGACTCTCCGAAGAATCCCTGATCAGTGTTGGTGATAGTCCGAACAGTACGAGTTTTGTGGATCTACTGAGATATGAACCCGTTGCCGGGCCTGTCGGGGCGGATGAGAGCGACATTTGTTTGATGTTATATACATCCGGTACGACTGGTCGTCCCAAGGGTGTTCCGCGTTCTCATAGGGCGGAGCGCATAGCGGCATCGTCTGTTGTTGCGCATTTGCGTTACCAGTTTGGCGATAGCGCGCTTGGTGTAATGCCACTGTTCCATACAATGGGAATACGGGTTTTGCTTTGTTCAACGATGATTAACGGCGCTTTTATTAATATGCGGGGTTTTAACGCCGCTGAGGCGTTACGTCTGGTTGAAGAAGAAAGGGTTAATTCATTATTTTTGGTGCCTACAATGTTTCATGACATGATGGCGCATGAAAATTTCTCAGCAGCAGATGTTTCTTCTGTGGCTAACGTCGCCTATGCGGGCATGTCGATGACAAACGAACTTGAACGTCGTTGTATTAACTTCCTGAAGCCGAAAATTTTCGCAAATTATTATGGTTCGAGCGAGATATTTACCTTCACTTTTTGCGACCATCTTGACCGCAAACCGGGTGCTGCCGGTTGGCCAGGAATGAATCAAATGATCCGGGTAGTGCGCGCTGATGTTGATACCATGGTAAAACCAGACGAAATTTTGCCTGCAAACCAAATTGGTGAAGTAATTGCAACTATGCAGAGCCCCGAGGCTTTCTCAGGATATTGGAACCGGCCCGACGCAGATTTTAAAGCCATCCGTG
>PBOV01000156.1 GCA_002724505.1 Rhodospirillaceae bacterium
AAAATATGATCGTGATGCCGTGCCACATCATCCACAGCCAATATTTCGCAAACATCCCGAAACGGGGGGAACCGCAGTCTATGTTTGCCCGCTAATGACTGAAGAAATCATCGACATGGACGAAGCTGAAAGTAAAGAAATCCTCAATGAAATTTACGAACTCCAGCGTCAGCCCCAATTCGTATACTCGCACAAATGGGAAGTGGGCGACTTTGTGATGTGGGACAATCGCTGTTTGCTTCATGCTCGAACCGATTTTCCACGCGATCAACGGCGTTTACTGCGACGTGTAACAATCAGCGACGAAGCTGAAGTAATGGCCGCATAGTTATTTATAAAACTTTATAAACGTCGAGATTATACATTCATTAGAAGAGAACCTGCTGTGAGGAGTAAGGATATATAATTTTTGTGCTTGAATTTTTTTTATTATAGCTAAACCGTTATAATCTTTAGCATTGTCGCGCCAAGCGCCGCCGGGGACTCCGCTACTGTTATCCCTGCGCTTTTCATCGCTTCCATCTTATCTTCCGCGCCACCCTTACCGCCTGAAATAATCGCACCGGCATGTCCCATACGCCGCCCCGGGGGAGCGGTAATGCCCGCAATAAAGCCAACAACAGGTTTTTTAACCTTCGATCGCTTTATTAACTCAGCTGCATCTTCTTCGGCGCTACCACCTATCTCACCAATCATTATAATACCCTGTGTCTCATCATCGGAAAGAAACAATTCCAAACAATCAATAAAATTTGTACCATTCACGGGGTCACCACCAATACCGATGCAAGTCGTCTGCCCAAGGCCAACTGCGGTAGTCTGTGCAACTGCCTCGTAGGTCAGGGTACCAGAGCGGGAAACTATGCCGATCCTGCCACGCTGATGAATATGGCCTGGCATGATACCTATCTTACATTCATCCGGCGTTATCACACCTGGGCAGTTAGGGCCGACTAGTCTGGTCTTAGAGCCAGACAATGCACGTTTTACCCGAACCATATCAACAACCGGAATGCCCTCAGTGATGCAAATCGCCAATGGTATCTCCGCTTCAATCGCTTCCAAGATTGCATCAGCAGCAAAAGGTGGAGGCACATAAATGACGCTGGCATTGGCTCCGGTCTTTTCCATAGCATCGCACACAGTATCGAAAACTGGTAGGTCGAGATGTTGTTCGCCTCCCTTCCCGGGCGTAACTCCACCAACCATCTGTGTCCCGTACGCAATTGCCTGCTCGGAATGGAAAGTGCCTTGTGCTCCTGTAAACCCCTGACAGATAACCTTTGTACTGCTATTTACGAGAACAGCCATCACGCAACCTCCCTCACTGCTTTCACCGCTTTGTCGGCTGCATCACCAAGATCATCTGCCGCAATTATCGGCAAGCCGGATTGTTCTAAAATAGTTTTGCCAAGCTCCACATTGGTACCGGCCAGGCGCACGACCAGTGGCACGTTTAGGCTAACCTCACGGGCTGCAGCCACAACACCCTCAGCTATAACGTCGCAACGCATAATTCCACCGAAAATATTAACTAAGAGCCCTTCAACATTTGGATCAGAGAGAATTAGTTTAAAGGCCGCTGTCACACGTTCGCGTGAGGCGCCGCCACCAACATCAAGAAAGTTGGCAGGCTCCCCGCCATAAAGTTTGATGATATCCATGGTAGCCATAGCCAACCCAGCTCCATTGACCATGCAGCCGATATTGCCGTCAAGCTTGACGTAATTCAGATCAAACTTCGCAGCTTCTAGTTCGGTTGGATCTTCTTCGCTCTCATCGCGTAGGGCTTCAATTTCCTTATGACGGAATAGTGCGTTGTCGTCAAAATTCATCTTTGCATCAAGTGCGACAAACTCACCTGCGCCGGTCACCACCAACGGATTAATCTCAATAATTGAAGCATCTAGCTCTTCAAATGCTTTATACAGTAACATTAAAAATTTTACCGCGGACTTAACTTGATCACCCTCAAGGCCAAGGCCGAAGGCAATTTTACGGGCATGAAACGCATTCATTCCACACGCGGGATCGATTGAGACTTTTAGAATTTTTTCAGGGCTTTGCGCAGCCACCTCCTCAATCTCCATGCCACCTTCGGTCGAAGCCATAATTGTTACCCGACTTGTTGCACGATCAATCAGCAGCCCGAGATAAAGCTCACGAGCAATATCGCAGCCGTCTTCGACATACACACGTCCGACTTCTTTACCTTCTGGCCCTGTCTGATGGGTCACTAGAGTCATACCAATCATATCGCTAGCAAGCTGTCTTACTTCATCAACTGATTTGGCAAGCTTAACCCCGCCACCCTTGCCACGTCCCCCAGCATGGATTTGGGCCTTCACGACCCATACCGGACCACCAAGCTTCTCAGCAACTTTGAGAGCCTCACCAGGAGTATAAGCAACACCCCCTTTGGGGACGGCTACCCCAAATCCCCGCAAAACTTCTTTTGCCTGATATTCGTGGATATTCATCGATTAATAGCCTTTTTTTAAAGTTATTTCTTCTTTGACTCGGTTTTTTTAGGGGCAGGTTTTTTTCTGGCGGTCACTTTTTTTGACTTTTTCTGTATCCGCTTAACTACATTGACCAGGGTCCTAACCGCTGCCACCGACTGTTTAAAGGCCTTCTTTTCGCCAACGTTTAGATTAATCTCAATGATGCGTTCTATACCCTTGCCGCCTATAATTACTGGTACCCCCAGATAAAGACCACGCACGCCATACTCGCCACTCAGATAAGCGCAGCAAGGGAGTACTCGTCTCTGATCCTTAAGATAAGCTTCGGCCATTTCTATCGCCGACGACGCCGGTGCATAGAAAGCTGAACCGGTTTTCAGGAGACCTACGATCTCAGCTCCACCATCGCGGGTTCTCTGAACGATCTCATTGAGTTTGTCTTGAGTTGTCCAACCCATCTTGATTAGATCAGGAAGAGGAATCCCAGCAACAGTCGAATAGCGTGGTAGCGGTACCATCGTGTCACCATGACCACCAAGCACGAAAGCTGTAACGTCACGAACCGAAACGTTGAACTCCTCCGCTAAAAAATAACGAAACCGAGCGGAATCAAGTATACCATCCATTCCAACAACACGACTTGCCGGCAGCCCGGACGCTTCGCGCAAGGCCCAGACCATTGCGTCGAGTGGGTTAGTAATACAGATGACAAATGCTTTCGGGCACCACTTCTTAATACCTTCTCCAACCGCCTTCATGACGTTGGTGTTGATCCCGATTAGATCGTCACGGCTCATCCCTGGTTTGCGGGCAATCCCCGCCGTAACAATTACTACATCAGAATTTCTAATGGCACGATAACTGGAGGCCCCCTTCATATTTGAATCGAAGCCTTCTACTGGCGAGGATTCGATGAGATCTAAAGCTTTACCTTCAGGAATACCTTTAACGATGTCGAATAAAACAACGTCTCCAAGCTCCTTTAATCCTGCTAGATGGGCTAATGTCCCACCGATATTTCCAGCGCCGACGAGCGCGATTTTATTGCGTACCATGAGTGCTCCTCAATCGATTGATTGGTTTTGTTCCGCTTTGTCATCAGTCAACAACCGTCTTTTATAGAGAAATTGGCTGCAACTGCGCGCGTAACTACCTTTTTTAATCAAAAAGCGCAAGAAAAACGGGAAAAAAGATCGTTTTAATGACCAAAAAATAACACAAGGGAAAACTGAGAAGCTAAAATAAGGGGGCCATCTAACGACGAGCCAACATGAGCTTTTTGACTTCGGCAATTGCCTTTGCAGGATTTAAATTTTTAGGACAGGTTTTGGTACAATTCATGATCGTGTGGCAGCGATAAAGGCGAAAGGGATCCTCGAGATTATCCAAACGTTCACCAGTGTCTTCGTCGCGAGAATCGGCTATCCAACGATAGGCCTGTAACAACGCTGCAGGGCCCAGATACCGGTCACCATTCCACCAATAACTTGGGCAGCTCGTTGAACAACAGAAACACAAAACACATTCCCATAGCCCATCGAGCTTAGCCCTCTCCTCTGGACTTTGCAGCCGTTCCTTATCCGGCGGCGGCGGGGTAGTGGTTTTGAGCCAAGGTTCAATCGAAGTATACTGCGCATACGCTCTTTTGAGGTCAGGAACTAGATCTTTGATTACCGACATATGCGGCAATGGATAAACCTTCGCATCCCCCTCGATGTCATCTATCGCTTTAATACAAGATAACGTATTCGTCCCATCAACATTCATCGCACAGGAACCGCATACTCCCTCCCGGCAGGATCGCCGGAAGGTGAGTGTGGAATCCATTTCATTTTTAATCTTGATTAACGCGTCAAGTACCATGGGACCACATGTGTCCATATCAACTTCGTAGGTATCTAAACGAGGATTTTCATCATTGTCGGGATCGTAGCGGTAAACCTGAAATTTTTTAGAATTGGCAGCGCCAGCGGCAGCCTTAAAGGTTTTACCAGTTTTAACTTTTGAATTGGCAGGGAGTGAAAATTCAGCCATGTGGGATCCCCATTGAACCATAAACTCCGGAGCTGCTATGTAAAGATGGTATCAGCAACATAAGCCCTCAATACACCCGCGCTTTTGGCGGTACAGCCTCAACATCATCTGTGAGTGTTTCATTATGCACCGGACGGTAAGCAAAGCGGGTAGTGCCATCATTGTTTAGCCATGCAACGGTGTGTTTCATCCATTCATCATCATCACGATCAGGATAATCTTCCCGGGCATGGCCACCCCTGCTCTCCGTGCGATTAATAGCACCATGGATGCTAACCATAGCTTGTTGCAGCAGGTTATCAAATTCAAGAGCTTCAACCAGATCAGAGTTCCAAACCATCCCGCGATCAGAGATTTTCAAATTATCTTTTTGAGCCCATATTTTAGCCATCTTCTCAACACCCTCGGCCATGACCTCTTCAGTCCGGAAAACCGCGCAATGCGCTTGCATAGCGCGTTGCATCTCGACCCTCAGCTCCGCCGTCGTTATAGAACCGTTACCATGACGCCTTTCATCGAGCCAATCCAACGCCCTTTCACCAGCTTCAGACGATAATTCGGCTTGTTTTGCCCCTGGTTTAAGTATTGCAGCACAACGATCAGCCGCCGCGCGGCCAAAAACAACAAGATCAAGAAGTGAGTTTGAACCGAGTCGATTTGCACCATGGACTGAAACGCATGCAGCCTCACCCACTGCCATCAGCCCCGGAACGACAACATCTGGATCATCACCAACGGGTATCAGCGCTTCACCGAGATAGTTTGTGGGCACTCCGCCCATATTATAATGGACCGTTGGCAGAACAGGGATGGGTTCTCGCCTTACATCGACATTGGCGAAAATACGCGCAGTCTCTGAGATACCAGGCAAGCGCTCATTAATCACCTCTGGCTCTAAATGTTCAATATGGAGGTGAATATAGTCCTTATTCGGCCCAACTCCGCGGCCCTCATTCATTTCTATTGTCATAGACCGACTTACAACATCCCGAGACGCCAGATCTTTAGCATGCGGTGCATAACGTTCCATAAAACGCTCGCCTTCGGAATTGGTAAGGTAACCACCTTCGCCACGCACGCCTTCGGTAATCAGCGCGCCGGCGCCATAAATACCTGTAGGATGAAATTGAATAAATTCCATATCCTGGAGTGGCAGCCCAGCCCGGAGTACCATTGCGCTGCCATCACCAGTTTGGGTATGTGCTCCAGTGCAGGAGAAATAACAGCGGCCATATCCGCCGGTTGCAACAATCACTGTTTGTGCCCGGAAACGATGGATTGTGCCATCATCTAGATTCCAAGCAATAACACCGGCTATTTTACCGTCGACATCATGAATTAAGTCGAGCGCAAAGTATTCAATAAAAAATTCCGCCTGATTACGTAGCGACTGCTGATAAAGTGTATGTAGAATTGCGTGGCCTGTGCGATCGGCCGCCGCACAAGTTCGGTGAGCCGGCGGTCCCTCACCATATTCTGTCGTCATACCCCCAAAGGGGCGCTGATAGATCTCACCTTTATCGGTCCGCGAAAAAGGAACTCCGTAATGCTCCAGTTCAATAACGGACGGCATGGCTTCTCGACACATATATTCTATAGCATCTTGATCACCTAACCAATCAGCTCCCTTTACAGTGTCATAAAAATGCCAACGCCAGTCATCTTTCCCCATATTACCTAGTGCCGCGGAAATACCACCCTGAGCGGCAACGGTATGGCTGCGTGTTGGAAACACCTTAGTTATGCACGCTGTTTTTAATCCCTTTTGAGCCAAACCAAAAGTTGCTCTAAGGCCAGCGCCACCCGCACCTATTACAACCACGTCGTAGGTATGATCAATTATATCATAAGATTTACAACTATTAGCCATGGAGCATTACCCTGAAAACGCTATTTTGAGAACGGCAAAAATAGACGTCGTACTCAAACCAAACGCCAAAAATTTGACGACAATGAGGGAGGCTAACTTCAACCACACTGTATGGACGTAATCTTCGATAACAACTTGCAGGCCGAGCTGTGCATGATGAAACACCGCGACGATAAGTGAAAGAAGAAGGACAGAATTTACCGGCTCACTAATCCACTCGCGGACAATTCTAACTTCTGCTCCAGCGAGAGGAACAATGCTTGCGATAAGCCATATTAGCAGCGGAATTAGAGCAATCGCGGTAAGCCGTTGCGACCACCAATGCCCCACTCCTTCCTTGGCAGACCCTAAGCCACGGACTTTTCCAAGATCGGTGCGTAAACTCATTACAGCGCGCCCACTGATTGATAGGCATAGGTCCATGTACCAAGAGTTAATAAAATGGCAGCCCCAATCACCAGCCACCCAGACTGGTATGCTCTACGCAACTCTAGTCCTACGCCCATATCCCAGAATAAATGACGAATGCCATTACAGAGATGATAAAATAATGCGAACGACCAACCCAAAAGCGCTAACCGGCCATACCAACTGCCCATGATATTTTGCATAATCGTATAATATTCACCGCCCAGCGCTATCACTACGAGCCACCAGACGAGGAGACAAGTTCCTGCCGCCAAAGCAACGCCAGTAACCCGGTGCATTATTGAAAGAATCGAGGTCAGCTGAGGCTTGTAGACTTGGAGATGTGGAGAAAGCGGACGCTCTCGCGTGTCCATTATACTCTTCCAAATAAATCGTTCGATGCGCAATAGGTCCATACCCGCGCTCCTTCCAATTATTTAGCTCCTCGTTAGACGCTAGTCAATTACTACAGCTAATTTCTTAGTAATTAAGTGCCCGAAACCGTATTCATAAATTACTTCAATGGGGTGAACTAAACCGATAAGTCGGTGTGGACAGTTTGTGCATATTTTGTGGATAAATTTGTGGAAATGTTGTTTAAAAATTGTGGAAAGACCTAATTTTAAATCCGGAACTTTTTTCCAAGAAAAATTGACCCGAGCTATTCGAATGAGCTGAGCTCAAGAAGCCGCTCGTGCTCTAATATCTAATTTTTAGATTAGAAAACTTGGGAATTAGGCGAAGTTTTAGGTCTCTTCTAATTCTTTAATTGTTTCTGCCATAAGGACTAACCGCTGGGCTTCCTCTACGTGGAGTCCTTCGACGAGTTGCCCATCCACAAGG
>PBOV01000157.1 GCA_002724505.1 Rhodospirillaceae bacterium
CGGAAAAGTCCTTCGTAGAGTTCTTATCGACGCCTGAATTATACCGTCTGTAAATTTAAGACAGCCGCTTGCCCGTCACCGACCGCTGTAGCAGCGCGTTCCAGGGCCTTTGGAAGTTCGGCGGGGTCCTCGACCCTTTCACCGTATCCGCCAGTGACTTCCATTGACTTTTCAAAGGCCATCCCCCCTTCAAAAAAGGTGAGATCTTCGCGGTTACTCTTGACCGCATACCCATCCGGATACATCGCACGGGTGTTACGCTTAACCGCACCCCACTGTTCATTATTCATTATCACTGTCAAAGTTGGCAGTTTTTCGGCGGCGGCAACATAATGAGCTGGTATTGGATTTCCGTACATGTAGGCACCATCCCCTTGCGTGCAAATTACCATTCGATCTGGAGCTGCCAGCTTAGCGCCAAGAGACATCCCTAAGCCGTAACCCAGTCCACCACCAGCGCCACCAGATATAAAGCTACCCGGCCTCGTTAAGTTCATCTGAGGCATAGAGAACGCTGATTCTGTAATTAGAATTGTGTCATCATCCTTTACCTCGCTGATACAATGACTAATCCAACTCTGGCTCATGGGAGATGAATTTTTAGATTTCTCTAACCCGGCTGCCCAATTCTCATGCATAATTTTCCGTAACCCGGTAATACGCTTGCGCCGAGTTTCGATTGAATTCTTCGCGCCGGCCTCTAGTCCAGCGAGGGCATCATCTAACATCTGAAAGGAAGGAGTTATAGCGCCGGTAATTGCCATGTCGGCCTCATAGCCACGGATTGGATAATCCCTAAAAATTGGGTCCGGTCCCATGTGAACGACTGTGCTCCCTTCGCTTGGAGCCTTGACGCTGGGGATCCAAGGAACATCGCACTGCGCGACAATTACAAGGTCAGAGTAATCAAGGTAGGGGTCCGGATCAAAGCCAAGATGCATCGGATGATCAGATGGAAGGCACAAATAACGCGGCTTTCGTTGGATTACAGGTATCGCAAACCTGTCAGATAATGCAGCTAGCGGCGCGACAGCATTAACATCACTGCCTGAATCTTGGGTAATAATCAGCGGATTATCTGCGTTTGAAATTATCGAAGCCAAGCGATCAATAGCGTTAGGATCGGGCCATGCTGCGGTTGGTGTGGCATGGCGCGAAGGCGATGTATAATCAAAACTATCAAACTTCTCTGCCAATGGCTCGCGTGGGAGGGTCAGATAAATTGGCCCTCTTGGTTCGGTCATAGCAATGTTAATTGCTCGATCTACAACAGTTTCAAGGACAGACTTATCCTTAAGCTCGTAATCCCATTTAACCATTTCTCGCGCTAGTGCGCCCTGATCGAACATTTCCTGAGGCCAATGGACCTCACGAGTACGCCGCCCTTCGCAATCTCCCGTCTCAGAATAGGGCGTCCGTCCAGAACTAAAAATTACCGGAATGTTACCACGACTAGCATTGATGATACCGTTTAACGCATTCGCTGTTCCAACATTGACATGCACCATAACTACCTGAGGCCTGCCAGTAACAGCGTAATAGCCAAGCGCCATATGTATAGCGAGGTTTTCATGGGGAACCAACATAGGCCGTGGCGTTGATGTTCCCAGCGCTTGAGCCTTTGAGAATGATTCGATTATAGGAGCGAAATCTGTTCCAGCATTACCAAAAAAGTAGTCGATGCCTCTATCAGCGAGCAGGGCAAGATAGGCGTCTGAAACGGTACCCTCCGTAATTGTTTTCAAAGGCATCTATGGCCTCCATATATTTCACTTAAAACTAGATTATGCGCGGCAAAACTCACCGTGGAAAGAGTACCGCAACTTTAAATAGTTTAGGGACGGGAGCGCACGAAGTGCCGCGTCTCCATTTCTAAAACTATTTCATTATCTTGGTTTGTTGTAACAAATGATAGAGAGATTAAGTTGCGGCCATTCTCATCGCGAGCAGGGGAGGCGTCGGTTACAGTAGCCGTTACTTTAAGGCTGTCGCCGGGACGAACAGGGTTTTTCCAACGCAACTTATTAAACCCAGGAGATCCCATTGCGCAATCGTCAAAAATACCAGAACGAATAAAAAGCCCAAAGCTTATGGAACATGTATGAAATCCTGCCGCAACCAGCTCTCCAAACATATAATCCTTAGCCGCCTCCGGATCTGTATGGTAGGGCAGAGGCGCAAACTTGTTGCCAAATGAAATAATTTCTTCGGCGGTAATGTTTTGTGTATCTGTTTCAAAAACTCGACCGTTCTCAAAATCTTCAAAATAAATATTGCTGTATTTCATATATGATCCAGCGTGATGTTTATACTCGATTGATTGATATCTTATGATAACCCTCAGTGATATTTTCTAACGGTTTGATAGGTCAAGAGATTAGTTAATAAAATTGGATAAATACCAATTAATAAGTTTTTAAAATTTATAAACAAGAAATAAAAAAAGATTAAATATTTACAGATGGCGCTGTCTGGTGATTAAGAGTAGACCTAACCCGATAATATAGAAGTTAGATTGATTCCCTTAATCGTATGCGAAAGGTCTTATCAAACCAATGAACTTAAAGAAAAATAAACTTCCTAACGAAGACCCCACTCCGATTAAAGCACCCAAGATTGGCTTGTTTCGACATTTGCGAGGTTATTTCTTAGCTGGGATATTAATTACTGCGCCTCTGGGTATAACCTTTTATCTGGCATGGGTTTTTATCAGTTGGATAGATCGGACCATCACCCCCTTATTGCCTGCAGCATATAATCCAGAGACTTATCTCCCCTTCGGATTGCCCGGGTTGGGATTATTAATAGTTTGCATTTTTATGACTTTCATTGGCGCTCTAACCGCCGGCATACTGGGTCGTTTTTGGGTGAGAACTAGCGAAAAAGTTCTCTCACGTATGCCAGTTATTCGAAGTGTTTACGGAGCACTAAAGCAAATTTTTGAGACGGTTCTTTCGAAACAGTCTGATGCGTTCAGAGAGGTCGTCCTGTTTGAATATCCCAGGAGAGGTTCATGGGCTCTTGGCTTTATTACCGGTAAAACGGAAGGAGAAATACAAAGTTCGACCGAAGACGAGATTGTAAATGTTTTTCTTCCCACCACCCCTAATCCAACGTCAGGGTATCTTTTGTTTATTCCGCGTCGTGAATTAGTAGTACTCTCAATGACGGTTGAAGAGGGCATAAAGATGGTAATTTCCGGAGGAATAGTAACGCCACCGGATCGCCGGGCTCCAGAGGAAAGAAAAATTAAAGTTGCCTCCGCGGATGGAGACACCAAAACAATTTTACCTAAAGAGGATTAAACTTCATCCCGAGCTAAGGGTTTGAACGACAGAGTCTTTAGAAAAAAGATACAGTAAAATTCTTAATGCCTTGCCGCGTTCACTTTTAAGGGTCGGATCACGCTCAATAATTAACCGAGCGTCGTCACGTGCGGCCATCATTAGCTCTTGATGTTTGGTGATATCTGCCACTTTATAAACGGGCAAGCCGCTCTGACGGGTGCCCAGCATTTCTCCGGCTCCCCTTAACTTTAAATCTTCTTCTGCAATAAGAAATCCATCATCCGTTTCTCTTAAAACATTTAAGCGGGCTCGCGCTATTTCACCCAGCGGCGGAGCGTACAGAAGTAAACATGACGATTTTCTTTTACTTCTTCCAACTCTGCCACGTAACTGGTGGAGCTGAGACAATCCAAAGCGTTCGGCATGTTCAATTACCATTATACTTGCCTCTGGAATATCCACACCAACCTCAATTACTGTCGTTGCAACAAGGATATCGAAGTCACCGGAGGAGAAGGAAGACATGACTTTGTCCTTTTCTGCTCCTTTCATTTTACCGTGGATCAATCCAACGCGATTAGGAAATCGACGATTTAGGTATGCATATCGATCTGTCGCGGCTTGAATATCGATTAATTCGGATTCTTCTACGAGAGGACAAACCCAAAAGGCCTTACAATCCTCATGAACAGATGCTTCCAAGCGGGCAACGACCTCCTCCAACCTCGAATTTGATAGGGCCCGCGTTTCAATGGGCTTCCGACCGCTCGGATTATCCGTTAGCCGCGAAGAATCGAGATCACTATAAGCGCAAAGCATTAGCGTCCGAGGTATGGGCGTCGCCGTCATCACTAACATGTCAGCGGCTTTCCCTTTGTCTGTTAGCATCAATCGCTGATGAACACCGAACCGATGCTGCTCATCAATTACCGCCAATGCGAGATCATTAAATTTAATATCTTTTTGAAAGAGCGCGTGGGTTCCTATGACAATTGAAATTTCACCACCAGCTATACTACTTAGCAGTTTCTCTCTGATCTTTCCCTTGTCTCTGCCAGTTAAAATACAGACACTTACCCCGACGCCCTTAGCCAGTTCAGAAATTGTTTTATAATGCTGTCTGGCAAGGACTTCAGTTGGAGCCATCAAAGCCCCCTGAGCACCTATTTCTACGGCGCGTAACATTGCCAAAAACGCTACAACAGTTTTACCGCTGCCGACATCGCCCTGCAACAAACGCAGCATCCGAAGAGGCTCAGCCATATCTTTTAGAATTTCGTCTAGAGAGTTAGTTTGAGAATTAGTTAGCCTAAAGGGCAGAGAGGTGATTGCTTCTTCGACAAGCTCTGTGTGCTTTGTAATTGCCCGACCCGCCTTCCTTCTATGTGTCCTCCGGACAATTGATAGGGCTAGCTGATCGGCGAGAAGCTCATCAAAGGCAAGTCGCTTTCTTGATGGAGCTAGGGGCGAGAGGTCATCCTCATTTTCAGGCTCATGAACTTTATGCAATGCTTCTAACCAGGACGGACTTTTATTTTTATTTAACCAAGCGGGATCCTGCCATTCCGGAAGAGGCACTGCCATTTTTATTGAATTTTTAATGGCTTTAGTCAGCGGCTTTGCTGTTAATCCAGCAGTTAATGGATAGACCGGTTCAACGGTAAGAAAATCCTCAACGTCCGAGGCCTTAACAATATGGTCTGGGTGGCTCATTTGAACATTACCCTTAAAATGTTCAACTTTTCCACTAACAATCCGAGTTTGACCTACGGGAAGAATTTTTTCTATATAATCCTTACGCGCATGAAAAAATACCAACTCCATGACGCCGCTATCGTCTTTACAACTTACTCTGTATGGGAGTCGGCGTATTTTGGGAGGTAGATGTTCTAAAACTTTAACCCTTATCGTCGCGATAGATCCCGGTACTGCGTCAACTATACTTGGCGAATAACGTCTATCAACAAATCCATTTGGAAGATGGAAACACAAATCCACTAGGTTGGGGCCTACAAGTTTTTCTATCATCATAGATAGACGCGGGCCCACACCAGGCAGAGACCTTACCGGTGTGTAAATTGGGAACAATAATTCTGGGCGCATCAATAAATCCGACAATTTTCAGCGCCCTACTGACAAGAGCGCCTCTAACCTCTATATCCTATGCGCCCGTGAAGGAGTTGCAATGACTGATCAACATCAAACCCGACGTCAGCGCCTACTATATCAAAGCAAAAGGAGAGGCAGCAAAGAAGCTGACATGGTTATTGGACAATTTGCTATCGAAAATCTTCAAGTTATGACGTCTCTAGAACTTGACCAATTCGAAGCTTTGCTTCAGGAAAACGACCCTGATCTTATGGCCTGGGTTTCAGGAATAGTTACTCCTCCCGAAAAACATATGAATTCTGTATTTAATCGTATCTGTCACTTTAAAAATATAAAATTAAATCATTGAAAATAAATAATAAAGAATTCATCGACCCACGTAAAATATATGTGGGGGGCGTACCAGAAGGTGTTGATTCTCTTACAATCGCTGAGATTGCAACCGGTTCTCCTGGGCGTCCTGTAATCCATGTTTCTAGCGACGATAAGAGACTGTCAGCTGTCTCAGAGGCGCTTGAATCATTCGCGCCGAATATTCCGTTTCTTGAGTTCCCCGCTTGGGATTGCCTGCCTTACGACAGAGTTTCACCTAACTCAGATGTCACAGGACGACGTCTCCACACTCTCATACGTCTTAATAATCGAAGAGATAACAATATTTCTTCGCCACTGGTCGTCTTAACAACGGTTAACGCATTGTTACAAAAAGTCCCGGCTCAAGACTTGTTCAAAAATTTAATCTTTGAAGTCCGGACCGGCACCTCACTTAGCGTCTCTTCACTCTCCAAATTTTTAATGAGTAATGGCTACAATAGGACTGGCACAGTCAGGGAGGCCGGAGAGGTAGCTTTTCGTGGAGGTATCATTGATATATTTCCTCCAAGCATGCCCATGCCCGTGCGGCTTGATCTGTTCGGTGACGAAATAGAAGAAATTCGTAGATTCGACCCCGTTGATCAAAGAAGTCTCGACGTAATAGAAGAAATCGCGCTAGAGCCGGTTAGGGAGTTTGTACTAGATACTAAGTCTATTTCTCGGTTCCGAGAAGGATATCGAAAAACTTTTGGGAGTGTAGTCAATGATGCCTTATATGAGGCAGTCTCAGAGGGACGTATAACGGCAGGGATAGAGCATTGGCTCCCTTTGCTTAATGAAAAACTCGAAAGCCTATTTGATTATCTGCCTAATCCTATTTTGACCTTTGACCATCTTGCCAGTGAAGCCATTGGTGCACGTCATGCCTCAATTCAAGATTTCTTTGAGGCCCGAATGAGCTTGTTACTTAGTCACACTAAAGAGAAAAAATACACTCAGAAAACACCGGTTTATCGACCACTGCATCCAGATGCTCTTTACTTAACAAAAAAGCCATGGGAAGAAATTTTAAAATCTCACACCAGCTGCTGGTTTTCTCCATTTTCTTCCCCTGCGGACTCAAGTTCAACAAACTATGGCCGTGTTTTAGATGTTGGGGGTAAACGGGGGCCGGAATTTTCATTAGCTCGAAGGACATATGCTCAACAGAAGGAAATAAAACCGGAAACGCCAAACCTCTTCAGCAGTGTCATCCAATGGATCAATAATGAACAAAAAAATAACCGGAAGGTGGCGATCGCTGCATACAGCCCCGGATCGCGTGACCGTCTTGTAACATTACTTAAAGAGCATGGAGATCAAGAATTTAAAGAACTAAAGAGCTGGACGGCCTTGACAAAGTTACCCATTGGGACCGTAGGACTTTTTGTCCTTGGAATGGAGAATGGATTTAAATATGAAAATACAACAATAATCGGAGAACAAGACATCCTCGGCGAGAGGATGATACGAACTAAAAGGCGCAGGCGTGCCGAAACGTTTATAGCCGACACTTCTGAACTCACCGCCGGTGATTTTGTCGTTCACATTGAACATGGTATTGCCTGTTACGAGGGGCTTGAAACCATAAACGCCGACGGCGCTGCCCGTGATTGTCTTAGATTGGGTTATGCGAATAACGATAGATTGTTTGTTCCAGTGGAGAATATAGAAGTCCTAACTCGCTATGGATCAGCTGATTCAGGGGCAATTCTAGACAAAATGGGAGGAGCAGGTTGGCAAGCCCGTAAAGCCAAAGTCAAAAACCGACTTGAAGATATGGCTGAGGCTTTAATCCAAGTTGCTGCGGAACGCGCCCTACGTCCGGGCCGTAAGCTATCACCACAGGACAGTGTTTATCATGAATTTTGTGCCCGATTCCCCTATTCAGAAACGGATGACCAGCTTAACGCAATCGCCGAAACGGTTGCAGATTTAGAGGGCCAAAAACCGATGGACCGCCTAATTTGTGGTGACGTCGGTTTCGGAAAAACTGAAATTGCGCTTAGAGCAACATTTTCCGCAGTTATGGCAGGGGGACAGGTTGCCGTAGTGGCGCCAACGACATTGCTCTCTCGGCAACACTACGCAACCTTTAGCGAACGATTTCAGGGTTATCCCGTGAAAATTGCTCAGCTTTCTCGGATGGTTTCATTACGAGATGCAGCTGAAATTAAAGCCGGTATCACTGACGGAACCATCGATATCGTTATCGGAACCCATGCTATACTCGGAAAATCTATAAAATTTAATGATTTAGCGCTTCTAGTTGTCGACGAGGAACAACGTTTTGGTGTGGCGCAAAAAGAAAAAATGAAACAAATCCGCTCGGATGTTCACGTCTTGACCCTTACGGCGACACCTATCCCGCGAACTCTTCAATTAGCTCTTTCTGGCGTTAAGGAAATGTCAATTATCTCCACACCACCTGTAGATAGATTGGCAGTAAGGACGTTTGTCTTACCGTTTGATCCTTTAGTCATACGTGAAGCGATTTTGCGAGAAAGGTTTAGAGGTGGTCAAATTTTTTATGTTTGTCCCCGGATCGTAGATCTAACAGAACTTGAAGAAAGCCTCAAAGAATTGGTTCCTGACCTAAAAATAGCTCTAGCCCACGGTCAAATGGCAGCGGCAGAGCTAGAAGAAATTATGACTAGTTTTTATGACGGACAGACAGAACTTTTACTTTCTACGCAAATTATAGAGTCTGGCCTCGACATTCCCAATGCAAACACGTTGTTAGTTCATCGGGCAGACCGTTTTGGCCTCGCTCAACTATATCAGCTTCGAGGGCGAGTAGGGCGCTCTAAACAACGGGCATATTGCTATCTGACTATACCAGCTGATTCTAAGATGACTGAATCCGCCACGAAACGGCTTGAGGTAATGCAGTCGCTAGATGCTCTTGGTGCAGGTTTTAAACTAGCGAGCCATGACTTAGATATTCGTGGGGCTGGGAACCTTCTCGGTGATGAACAGTCGGGGCACATTCGCGAGGTAGGTGTTGAACTATACCAGCATATGCTCGAAGAAGCAGTCGCTAATGCCAAGGGCGGAATAATAGAAGCAGAAGACACTAGCTGGAGCCCGCAAATTAATATTGGGACACCGCTGCTAATCCCAGAAAATTACGTCAGGGATTTGAATTCTAGGCTTGGGCTTTATCGTCGGCTAGCAGGCTTGACAGAAAGTAAAGAAATAGAGGGTTTTGCGGCGGAACTCATCGACCGTTTCGGGCCACTGCCGTTGGAAGTAGAAAATTTATTGCAAATAATCCTAATCAAACAATATTGCCGCAGGGCAGGGGTCAACAAACTCGATGCCGGGCCGAAGGGTTTAATTATTTCATTCCACAACGACAGTTTCTCAAATCCAAGCGCCCTTATTTCATTAATTCAGGAAGAACCTGGACGTCTGTCCTTGCGATCAGATCACCGGCTTATTGTGAGGCGCGACTGGCAAAAAGAAGGGGCACGATTACGTGGTGTCCGACAATTTGTAAAAAAACTAGCTAACATGACTTTTGAACAAGAGAATTAATCTAGCTTTTTCCACACAGTCGCAAACCAGCTTTGATGTTTTCTTTGTAGACCCTTCGGTCTAAAATACTGATTTACTAAAGAAAATCCTGATGATTTAACGATTTTGATCCATTCATCTTCGGAATAAAAGACACCATATCGCCCATCAGAAAAAGTTTCCTTACCTGCTCCAATCGGATTTGAAGAAAATAAAATTCCATCAACAGTAAGTGTTTCAAAAATATCCTGTAAAACTTTTGCAATTAAATTCTTTGGGACATGGAATAATGAAGCATTAGCGAAAACCCCATCAAAGGCCGAAGAAGGAAGGTCGAGCTTGGTAAAATTCTGATGGAGGACGCTACAACCCGTATAATCTGCGGCCATAGTTACAAATTTAAGCGTCCCGTCGAGCCCAATCGGTTCGTGCCCTAGTTTTTGAAATGAAGCAATATCCCGCCCAGGGCCACAACCAAAATCAAGGATTTTATAGGGACCATCTCCAGTCATAGACTTTAAAAATGCGTCATAATTCTGGGTTACGTCATGATCTCGTGTACCGGCCCAGAACCTCTCCGCATTACGTTCATAATAGTCTATAGTTGAAAGTTCATATTTCATAAATTTTATCTTCTAGAGTTTATTTTCACTCTTTAATTGGAACACAAATCATACAACTAAGGCCCTATACAAACTCAAATCGGTTCCCAGGTGTTAATAAATATTTTCCAATTTTAATTGGGTAACGGAACATAACATTTGAAAAGTCTGAATCAATTAAACCAGCATTTACAAAAGAGCAGTTCCTTAAAGGGCTTGCCAAATGAGATCTCCCCCAACTTTTTGATTTGAGCCCAAACCCCTAAAGGGACCTCTAAAATTGACATTGAATGCTCTATCGGAGTGGGCTTTCTTAAGAATTAGCTATTTTTTCTTGGTTCACTAAATCAAAAATTTGATGAAAGATTTCTGGAGCTTGAGCTCCGGAAACCACGTATTTTCCTTCAATAATAAAACATGGCGCGGATGTTATTCCACCCCTTCGCATCTCAGCATCCTGCTCAAGTATATAGGCACGGTCAGTATCAGAAAGGAGATAATTCTTAAATTTTTGAGCGTCGAGGCCAGCCCTTACAGCAATATCTGACAAGACAGTAGTATCGCCAATATTCTCTGACTTTTGAAAATAGGCTTTAAAAAGCTCCTCTACGACATCTATTTCTTTTGCATTATTTGTTTTTGCAAATTGAATGAGGCGATGTGAATTAACGGTGTTAGGGGTAACGCTTATTTCATCAAATTGAAAATTAATTCCTACCTCTTTGCCTACCTTCCTAAGCCGAGTGTTAACTCGTTCCGCATGTTCTAGGTCACCAAATCTACTAGCAAGATAGGTTTTTCTATCTACACCTTCACGTTGCATGGTAGGGTTAAGTTGGTATGGTCGCCAGGTCAGAGAGAGACCGGCTTGCGGCCGTAACTTTAAAGCCAACTCAAACCTTCTCTTGCCCACGAAACACCATGGACAAATTGTATCGCTAACTATTTCGATCCTCATTTATTTAACCTTAGCGATGCATACCAACTTTAATTTATTTTCCTATTACGGGTAATTTTAACCGACAACTCAGGCCCCGGGTTTACTGTTTTCTATGTAGTGGACGCTGAATAGATCCTTTGAATCACGCCAAACCTTAGTGGATTGTAATCCAGCTTTAGCACACATCGAGGAGAATTCCTTTAGTGAATATTTGTATGAATTTTCGGTATGAATGGTCTCCCCTGGAATAAAACTAAAAGTGACATCATCAATTTCAACCGACTGAGGTTTTGTACTCACAAGGTGCATCTCGATGCGGCCAAGCCGAGAGTTATAAAATGCCCTGTGATCGAATGCCGAGAGATCAAAACCAGCACCAATTTCTTCGTTAGCCCGAACTAATAAGTTTAAATTAAAGGCCGCTGTAATTCCTTTAGAATCATCATAGGCAGCATTTAAAATTTCTTCGTCTTTCTTAAGGTCTATTCCAATGAGAAGACCACCACCTGACTTCGATAAAAACGTTGCCACTCGTGCTAAAAAATTGACTGCATCCGTTTCATCAAAATTACCAAGCGAAGAACCGGGGAAGAAGGCCACTGGTCGACCAGGTGAGTTTTCAAGAGCGGGGATGTTTAGGGCTTCAGAGTAATCTCCGCAGACCGCACGAACTCCTAAATTTGGATACAAATTGGACAATTCAGCACAGGAAGAAATCAAATGATCACGAGAGATATCAATCCCCGTATAACCTACCGGTTTTTCCATTTCATCCAATAAAATTCTTACCTTACTACTTGACCCACTGCCAAATTCAATCAGATGACAGTGCGGACCAAGGCATTCAGTAATTTCGGCAAGGTTTTCTTTTAAAAGACCCACCTCGGTACGAGTTACGTAATATTCATCAAGTTCACATATTTGATCGAATAAATGTGACCCCCTCAAATCATAAAAAAATTTACATGGTAAATATTTATTTTTGGCACTAAGGCCCCTTAAGACAGCCGAACGAAAATCTTCGATCTCTGGCTCAAGATCATGAAATGATTCTAACTTTTCAATAAGTTGAAAATTCATACTACAAAAAATTAGACTAATACGTTTGACTGCTTCAATTGAAAGCGGTTCTAGATCGCTGCTTTATTTTAATCAGCCTGGATGATCCTCGCAACGGCCAACAACCTTAAAGATTAGTGTGCCTCGATTTAAATTTTAATTTTTTAACTGACTACTAAAACAATAATTGCACTCCAATTCTTTACCTGGGCAATTGCTTTACAGTTGAGCACCCGAACACTAGTCTCCTGCGAATTCTTGCGACCAAAAAGAAAGTCTGAATGATGGTAAATGTGACAAGCCCAGTCGATGGCGCGCCTGGTGTAGGGCACAATAAAAAAGAAGTTGTATGGGATCGCTGGGTAAAGAAACGGACGTTTGTGCGCGCCCTTGAGGGAACTTACGGCGAAATGCAGCAAGGGCTTTACGAGAAAGAGCGTGTCATCAGCACCTCTGACATGAAATGGAAGGGGGGGCCACTTTCCTTCGGAAAACATGTAATCAATCCCCAAAACACCGAGATCGCTCAATCAATTGAAACACACCTACATGTTTACGCGCCAGGCAGCCACGCCCAAAACCATGGTCATATGAATAGTGCTGCCTTTTATGTTTTGCGTGGTGAGGGTTACGACATTCACGACGGAGAAAAGATGGAATACAAAGCCGGCGACGTCCTAATGGTTGAAAATGGTTGTGTTCACCAACATTTCAACAGCTCAGATAAAGAGGACCTCGTCGTTGTAGTAATGAAAGCTAAGCCCTTGTTTCTCTTTATGCACATGGTTTTTCAGAAGACCGTTAAATTGCCGCCAAGTGAACCCCTTCCAGGTTTAGAGGATTACGCGCCACCAACTGACTACTAAAAGATCTATTACAGACATTGCGCGCTAAGCTCATTGTCGTAAAATGTAAAAGTAGGTTATTCCCCGGACTAGGAAAGTGAGACATGTCAAAGGCTAATTCAGAAATCCCTCAAGCCACAAAAAAAGATCAAGAAGCTGGCCCCGGACACAACCGGCCCGCCGCTGATTGGGCACGCTGGACCAAAAAAAGAACATTCGTAAGGGCGCTAGAGGGGACCTATGGGGAACTCCTAAAACGAACACACGAATTACCCCGCGTATATTCCACTCA
>PBOV01000158.1 GCA_002724505.1 Rhodospirillaceae bacterium
CAATCAATCAATCTGAAATGTCTGAGTCACTTCTTGGTATGTCGTTTTTGACAATGCTCAAATCATTCGAATTCAGAGGTGACAAATTATATCTACGGAACTAATTATTACTGCCTTTTAGTTAACTAAAGATATAAACGCCCCTTAAGGGCCACGATACCTTGGGGGAGGGAATAAACATCGTGACCCTTCAGGGGAAGCAGAATTTTAGGAGAGAAAATCTGCTTGATTTACTATAAAAGGGTAGCTCTAAATTAAGTGCATAAATACTAGCTTAGGCTTTGAAGCAATGGCTCGTTCATATATTTCAATGAGGTTCTTTAACATCAGGAACTTCTAAAATTAAGCATCCGATTTCTTTTCTTTCTTTTGTTCATCCGTATGTATGTGGTCACCGCCGCCACAACTGCCCGCAAGTGATGTATTAGAAATTGGGGCAAGAGCGAATAGAAACAAGACTACGATACAATATTTCATTTAGCGACCTTTCTATCTTTAATAGTTATGTTACGTGTAAAAATGGGAATTAGATCACGTGATATATAATTATATGACCGTTTTATAATTACAGGCCCGCGGTTCAAGCTCAGTAACATAAGCAGATATTTTATATTATGTATGGTGATTGTTGTTCGTTGATATCGAGCCTATCATAAGCTTTGCTGTAATATATCAAGGAGAAAAAATGCTTTTTACTCTAGCTTGGACCCATACGCCGAGTGCGCGAAACGAAACAATTACGAAATTTATGGCAACAGGGGGTATGCCCCCTAAAGGCGTTCAAATGCTCTCGAGATATCATAATGTCGACGGGTCAGGTGGCTTTGCAATATGTGAGACTGACAATTCAAGCGCGCTGGCTAGTTGGGCATTAGATTGGAATGGTTTGATTGAAATTAAAATAACCGCAATCATGGATGATGAAACTATTAGCGGTGTTTTAGGACCGAGAGCTGAAGCTGGTGACTTTAATTAAGAGTTTCAGAAAAAATGTTTTTGGATTAAGGGTCTCGTGCTTGAGGGTCGCACGTTCCCTCCCATAATGGCGGCGCCCCTTAAAATCATAATAAGGAACTTGTTCAGGTTCTTGCTGATTCAATTCTCGTTTGAAAGAAGACTTTAAATGAGTGCGCCTATTGCATTTGTAGATGTCTGGGATTCCGATGATTATGATTTAATTATAGATGTACGGTCGCCAGGCGAATTTAAAGAAGATCACATCCCTGGCGCATTAAACTTGCCGGTTCTTTCGGATGAAGAAAGAAAAATAATTGGCACCAAGCACAAAGAACTTTCGCCTTTTGAGGCCCGCAAGTTAGGCGCATCGTTCGTCGCTAAAAATATAGCGGGACATATTCAGAGTGATCTGAAAAACAAAAGGCGTGATTTCACCCCGCTGATATATTGTTGGAGAGGCGGACAGCGTTCTAAGTCTTTCGCTCTTATTTGTAGTGAAATTGGGTGGCGTGTATTTATATTAAGTGGTGGTTATAAAAATTATCGCCGCGGGGTCATTGATAAAATCAAAGAATTGGTTTTGGGTCTTTCCTTTGTAGTTATTGCAGGCCGGACTGGAACCCGAAAAACCGATATTCTCGAGGGCCTAAATCAAAGAGGAGCGCAAGTTTTAGACCTTGAGAAACTTGCCTCTCATCGCGGTTCGCTTCTAGGCAAATTAGAAGAGCTGGAACAACCAAGCCAGAAAATGTTTGAAACCCTAATAATGGACGCGCTCCGACACTTTGATCCCGGCAGAGTGGTGTTTTTAGAGTCTGAAAGCCAAAAGATAGGGCAACGACAGATTCCAAGAGCCCTTTGGAAATTTATTAAAACTTCTCCACAAATCACTGTATCGGCGCCCCGAAACTCTCGTGCATCAACTTTATCAAAGAAATACAATTACCTCACCAAAGATAGAGGAAACTTAAAAAACTTAATTAAAAAAATCCCTGGGCGCCACGGTCTAAATAGAACGGAGTATTGGTGTTCGTTGATCACGCAAAAGTTATGGGAGGAGTTATCATACGACTTGTTAGAATTTCACTATGACCCCTCATACGACAACAGTTTGAAGAATAACGACAGGTCTACAATTTATGCATATGAACACGTAGATTGTAGCGATAGTGTCTTGTTAAAAACCGTTGAAGACATCCTTTCAAAAGAATTTGAGGTATGATTGCCTTATGCTGCGATAATAAAGTTTTTGAGATCGGCAATCTTAATATCTGATTAAATCCTATTTTTCTTTTTCGCAGTGGCAATTATTTCATCTAGTTTTTTATTCATCTCTTCTTTCGAAGAAAGCGAACATCGGTAGCCGGTATTGGTCCTAAGACTTTCCCGGTTCAGAGAAATATTGCCAACCCAATTAACGCCGTGTGTACCTACTAACCAATAGGTCCGTTGATATTTAACGATCTTGGAGTAACCAGTTACTTCATGCCTCGAAACTTTGCCATCGTCGAATGACAAACCAATAACAGGGTGAGCTGTTTCGTATTTGTTCGTACAAAGAAGGGCTTTCCCGTCCAACTCGTTTGCTGCCCGCACCTCTCCCACCGTCGTAAACAATAGTATGACCGCAGCCGCCAAAATAATTAGTTTCATTCTTAACCCCCGACATCTAATCCTGCCATAAGTTGATTAATATTAATGGGAGTAATGACGTGATGATAGACCCAGGTTCAGGTTACTTAACTTCACATCTTTAAATGCATAGATTGATAGCGATTGTATTTTTAGCCCAAGAATTTGTTTTTGAATATCATGCCAATCAAAACGGACCTTTTGCTGTATGGTCTGAAGCAATAAATATTTTTATTTAACTAATTCTTAAAATATTGGTTTTCCGAATTTTAATAAAAGTTTTTGGTTCCAATAATTCTCGTTTTCGTTAAGAAGGAAATTTCGCGCAAGATAAGTTAAAGATTTTCTATAAATTGACATTTTCCATTTTACCTTGTTTTTTTTGAAGCAGTAACTCGCACTATCAAGAATTATAAAACTGTTTATCTTTTTAACGTTAAAGTTAACGGCATCTTTAAGAAAATCGATTTCAATTTTGCGGAAGTCCTCATTTTTTGAAATTGCCATTTCAATATTTGATTTGTCATCATCTGTTACAATTTTCATTTTTTTTAAATTTTCTTTGGTTTCATCGTACATCGCATTCTTAATAGGGATTCGGTTTTCAAGACGATTAATCCATATATTTAAATTTTTGATATCCTGTCCTTTTTCATTATCACTAATACATTTGCTAACCTGACCCAAAAACCTTGGCTGGAGACCAACCCACATACCCTGGGGGGTATGAAAATTTATGAACAAATAAACGAGGAGGAAAAAGATTGAGGCGGCCCATGCCCAGAACGTGATTCTTTTTATCGATAAGGGCATCAGGTCTTAAAAGTTTAATAGTTTTCTGCAGCAGAGCCTGAGTTAGCCGGCAAAGCTGTTATTTTTGGATTAATCAAAGAACCAGCTACCTTTTCGGATACACCCCATTCGAGCGACCCTAGCGCACCACAATGACCACACAACGGAGCCCAAACGATATTGCTTACTCCGCATTCAGAGCAACTCCAAGAGGGGTCTGGCTCAGCGGTGCTAGCGCGAACTAACCATTGGTGGACCTTTTCCATATCGTTATTTTCACCTTCCTCAAGTTCTGCCATAAGGCGACAAATACGCGAAGACGGGTTTTCCAACCCCAATGCTTCAAGGTGCTTCCGGGCCGCGCCCCAAATATTAGCATCAATTAAAGATTGAACTAACGCAATGCGGCTTTCCGGATGGTCAGGGTTTAATTCGCGTAATTCTTCAAACCTTTTAACACGCATCAAAGCATCAGCTTGATCTCCGCAAGCGGCGTATAACTTTGCCAAAGTTGGGTGAGGTGAATGGGGCCACACTGCCTTAATCAACTTTTGTATCCCGCGCTCTTTTCCCTCTTCATTCATTAACTGTAACCGGCGCACGATAGCCGGGAGATTTTTAGGCTGTTCTTTTTGCGCTTTTTCGGCAAATGACATAGCTGCGGCCCGATTGCCAGCATTTTCAGCTTCGATACTACACCCTAACAAAACAGTCGGCCGCTGCCTTACACCATAAGGAATCTTCGCTTCATTGGCCTTAATCGCCTGATCAAGTGTAATTAGAGCAGATTGCCATTGCCCTTGCTGGGTCTGCAGCTCAAACATCTTAGACAAGACCCAGGGTGTTTTAGGTTGAAGGGTTTTGGCGCGGGCCGCATATGACAATGCCGCCACGGCATCACCATCCCGCTCAGCCTGCATAAGCAACCCTCGCAACCCAAGAAATGCTGTCTCAGGCCGTTTCAACATAGAATTAAAATAACGCTTCGCCGCAGCTTCATCTCCATTAAGCTGAGCAGCCTGCGCAGAAAGCAACATAGTTAAAGGGGGTTCACCT
Source organism: Rhodospirillaceae bacterium (assembly GCA_002724505.1). GTDB lineage: Bacteria > Pseudomonadota > Alphaproteobacteria > MPNO01 > UBA2964 > UBA2964. Next base: position 4,438 of record PBOV01000158.1, read on the forward strand.
AAAAGTTTGTCAGCCTTCTGGGCTTGCGACCTAGCCTCGTTAGCATCACCCGCAGCAACTGCGACCATTCCCTGCGTCAATGCTTTGTAGCCGCGTTCGCGTTTTCTAAGTTGACGAGCATTCCAAAAAGCTTTTGGCGCCCGCCTAATACTCCACCAAAGCCGATACAACAGCCCAACCAAAATCATAAATAAAAATAGGCCGCCAAGGGCGGTGGGCAATTCTATATCTATACGACCCCCACCCCAAACTACACTTAAATTGCCTGGGTGATTAGCGATCCACACAGTACTCAGGACCACCAATGCAGCTAAAAAAATAAAAATTAATGTACGGATCATCGTTCAGACCCAACATTACCTTGGGCCCCATGCAAAGCGTTTTGGAATAGGTTTTCAACAGCGTCATCAACGGCTAAACGTCCTTGCGCTTCTTTAAGCCATTTATATGAAACCTTTGCTGGTTCCCCTATAAACTTTCTAACGACCCCAACCGCTGCCTTCAGATCGCCGGCCAAAAGGAGAAGCTCCACACGTGCAACTAGCCCTGCAATATCGTCTTTAAGCGCCCCTTCAACCCCCGTTCTGCGAAAAGTGATTAGTTTTGACAGGTTGAAAATAGTCTGATCGAACCAGCCATCCCCGGCAGCCACGTAACTGGCTCGGACGATATCACCAGACAACCTATCGAAACGCCTCTGCAAAACAGTCAGGCTCGGCACTCCCTTGGCCGCATATTTTTGTAGAATCTCTAACGATACCTTATTTTTAGGATTATTCATTGAAAGTGCCCGAGCCGCAGCAAACGAAGTGCTAAATTCGTTTGCTGTTCGGGTAACATCACGAAGTCGTGCTACTGCGAGCAACAAAGCGTCTCGTTTACCGATGCCATAGCTGTATGCTGGCTGCGCCTCCAAAGCCCCAACTCGCGCACCGAGATTTTTGATTAAAGCATGAAGGGCCAAATTCTCTTTCTCGAGTGCTACCATTTTCCCACTAGAATTCGTTGCCAAATCGTCAATCGCCTCGGACGTTTGAGCTAACGCGGGCATACGTTTTAAAGCTTCTGTTTTCTTACTCAAAACATCTAACTTTGCTTCTAATAACTTGCCCTTGATAAAAAGTGCGCGTTGATTTTTTTCAATTTTTTTTATGTCAGCTTTAACGGAACCAGTAGAGGCGCCGGATACCAATTCTGATGTTTTTGCCAATATTTCTTTAGCAGCCTTCAGATCTTTTTCGATACCTAATAATTTTTGGCTAAGCAACTCTACGCGATTCGTGATTGCCGCTGTCCGCCCCACTTCCATCACAGGAGCGATTAAAGTGTGCACCCCACTAGGCAGACTAGGGGACCATACTGGCCACAAAATATATGAAAAAGCAAAGACAAGAAGGAACCCGATAATCGAAATCACTCTCCAAGTCGCCCAATTTTTTGTG
>PBOV01000121.1 GCA_002724505.1 Rhodospirillaceae bacterium
CGCTTGCTCTGAGCGTGGTTAACGAAATAGGTCGTAAAGAAGCCTTGCAACACTATCCTAATCTGTTGGAGAGATATATTTTACCTCAACCCCGTGTAGCTCTCGGACCATTACTTATTGATATAGCGACATCTTGTATAGATATTTCAGATGGTCTCTGTGCTGATTTAAATCAAATTTGTGAAGCATCTCAGGTTGGCGCAGAAATCAAGCAAGCGGCAATCCCTCTGTCCTTAATTGCTAAAAAGTTGGTTAAAAATAATAAAAATAATTGGCAGTATGTTTTAGGTGGAGGAGACGACTACGAACTTCTTTTCACTGCCAATAAAAACAAGAGGAAAGTAATTAAAAAACTTGCGAACCAAATTGGGGTTCCCATAAGCCGATTGGGTTCAATAAAAACGGCTGGGGGAGTTTTAGTCTTAAACAAAACAGGGGATTTGGTGCCAGTAGACGTTCAGGGATGGAAACATTTTTGATTTTTCTTTTTAGGTTTAGGAAGTTTCGATTCCTTCATCCTAGATCTTATTTTTTGAATGAAATGTTGGACGTAGTTTATTTTTGAGGTCTGATAGAATCCGTTTTTCTGAGCTTGTTTGCCGCTAAATTTGAAAATCCTCTAAACCAGGAATTTTGTTATGATCGAGTGCGGTGTTGATTCGGCACTCCGATTCTGGCATGTTCCGCGCGATTTTTCGCGTTTCCATATCCATAGATGAGTTTTGGATTGGCGATGCTGTTTTTACGACCTGCAAAAATAAGGACCAAACTCCATGTCAGTAGCATATTGGATTATACTTCTTTGCGGCGCTTTAGCCGTTGTTTACGGCATTTATGCGATCCGTTCAGTGACCTCGGTCAGCGCCGGCAATGAAAGAATGCAAGAGATCGCTAGGGCGATTCAAGAAGGCGCTAACGCTTACTTAAACCGGCAGTATACAACAATTGCTATTGTTGGCGTCCTTATCGGTATTGTTCTCGGGCTCGGCCTCAACTGGTTTGTAGCTATTGGTTATTTTATTGGTGCTATTTTGTCAGGGTTAACCGGATATATCGGCATGAATGTCTCTGTTCGTGCAAACGTGCGTACGGCTGATGCCGCTCGAACAGGAGGATTAGCGCCGGCGCTTGACGTAGCGTTTAAGTCAGGAGCGGTGACAGGTATCCTAGTCATCGGTTTAGGCTTGTTAGGTGTAGCAGGTTACTTTTTTGTCCTTCGCGGCGTATTTGATGCAGGGACGGCTGAAGGTATGAGGCATATTCTTGAAGCGATGGTCGCCTTGGGTTTTGGTGCCTCTCTTATTTCAATCTTTGCTCGCCTTGGCGGTGGTATTTTTACCAAAGGTGCAGACGTTGGGGCTGATCTTGTAGGTAAAATTGAGGCTGGAATACCAGAAGATGATCCGCGGAATGCCGCTGTAATTGCAGATAACGTTGGCGACAATGTCGGTGATTGTGCGGGGATGGCGGCTGATTTGTTCGAGACTTATGCCGTGACTATGGTTGCGACTATGCTTTTAGCAGTGATCTATTTTTCGGGTTCTATGCAAGATCTTTTGATTACTTTGCCACTCCTGATCGGTGGGGTTTGCATCGTTGGTTCAATTATTGGGTTCTTTTTTGTTAGGCTGGGCAGTGGCAATAATATTATGGGGGCCTTGTATAAAGGACTTGTCGTATCGATGATTGCATCGGCGATATTGATCGGTGCTGCGATACATTGGTTGTTTGGATCTTTGAGCGTAGAAATTTCCTCCCAAGTTACGTCAGGTCACTTGTTGCATTGTGCCCTTATCGGACTTGCGGTTACCGGCCTCTTGGTTTGGATAACCGAATACTATACCGGGACAAATCACCGACCTGTTAAACAAGTCGCGAAAGCATCGGAGACTGGCCATGGTACTAATGTTATTCAAGGCCTCGCAATTTCGATGGAGGCAACTGCACTCCCGGTATTAGTAATCTGCGCGGGAATTATTGCTTCCTATTTTGCTGCCGATCTTTACGGGATTGCTATCGCGGCAACTACAATGTTGGCTCTCGGTGGTGTTATTGTTGCCCTCGATGCCTACGGTCCGGTAACTGATAATGCAGGCGGTATCGCAGAAATGGCAGAGTTGCCGGAAGAAGTCCGTAACTATACGGACGCTCTTGATGCGGTCGGTAATACAACTAAAGCCGTCACCAAGGGGTATGCAATTGGTTCAGCTGCTTTAGCTGCTCTCGTCTTGTTTGCTGCTTATACCGCAGATATTGCACATTACTTTCCAAACTTGGCTGGTAAGATTAAATTTGAATTACAAGATCCATACGTTGTTATTGGACTGTTTATTGGTGGCATGCTCCCCTACCTTTTTGGAGCGTTGGGAATGCAGGCGGTAGGTAGGGCAGCAGGATCTGTTGTTGTTGAGGTTAGGCGGCAATTTAAAGAGATCCCCGGGATTATGGAGGGAACCGCTAAGCCGGAATATGGCCGCGCCGTTGATTTACTCACAAAATCGGCAATTAAAGAGATGATCGTACCTTCTTTGCTACCTGTACTTGCGCCCATCGTGGTCTTTTTTGTCTTTCGGGTAATAGGCGGATTAGAAGCGGCGTTGACTACTTTGGGAGCCTTGCTCCTTGGAACAATTGTTACGGGTATTTTTGTGGCAATTTCCATGACTTCCGGTGGCGGAGCTTGGGATAATGCGAAAAAACTTATAGAAGATGGGCACCATGGAGGTAAGGGTTCAGATGCACATCATGCAGCTGTGACGGGGGATACTGTAGGTGATCCCTACAAGGATACGGCAGGTCCTGCCATTAATCCAATGATCAAAATTATTAACATTGTTGCTATTCTTCTTTTGGCAATGATCGCTTAACAATTTCAAATTTTGAAAAGGCCGCGGCAGTATTGCGGCGGCTTTTTCTAAAAATCCGTTAAACTCTTATTCATTTCCAGTGGAATTTGAGTATTTTCCGACGTTTCCTATCACTTGTTGAATGAAGGTTAGCTCTTTGCCTTTTGTGGGTGTTTCACGTTCGACGAGTGGAATTTCTTTTTGTTTTGTGGTGTCAAGGTCGTATATTTTTTGAACTACTCCATTTGCATCAAACTTGACAGTCAGAATCTTTCTTTTCATTAATTTTGGTTTAAAGAAGGCGGAAGATTCAATCCTACTGCTAATGTAGTACCATACCTCATTATCAAAAGTGGTAATTGTAGAAGGGGTTCCCAGACGCTTTTTCACATCTTGGCGTTTGTGAACTCCTGGTTTTATCGATATTACAAGCTTTGGGTTAGGTGAATTACCGCTTGAATCTACTTGTGATTCGCATCCAGTCAACATGAGAAAGGCAGCGAAGCTAGCAAATAACCAAGAGATACTATTTGTTGTAATCTTCATTTAGTTGACCGTCATAATCAATTTCTGGCAATACGTATAGTCTCTTGATAGAGGCAAGAAAATAGTCTTTCTGGAAAGATAAAACTTTCTAATTAGTAAACTGGAGAAGTAATTTAATGGTGATTTTTAGCAGTAATAGGTCAGAAAACCATGCCCAAGCGTTATATGCGGCAGCTATAAATCAAGCTCGTCAGGAATTCCTATTTAAGGATTTTGGGGTTCAAGACACTATCGACGGGCGCTTTGATATGATTTCTCTCCACATATTTCTCATTTTACGCCGTCTTAAAGAGGAGACTGATAGGACGGCAGAACTGGCCCAAAGCCTATTTGATACGATGTTTGGTGATATGGATCGGTCTTTACGCGAAATGGGGGCTGGCGACCTTGGGGTGGGTCGTAGGGTTAAGGTGATGGCTACCGCGTTTTACGGGAGGTTGGCGGCTTATGAAAAAGCTATGGCCAATAATGATACCGATGCCCTTGCGAAAGCAATTCTACGAAATATCTTCCGAGAAGAAGGGTCAAAGAAGGAAAATGCAAAAAGAATTGCTAATTATACTAATTGGATCGCGGACGCATTATCGACATTTCCCATTAATGATTTACTAGAGGGGCATCTGATTTTTCCAGCTATGATATCCTTAGAAAATTTTTAAAAACAGTTTAAGAGCTATGGCCAAGGAACTAGAACCTGAATTTACATTTATCTTGCATCCCTCGGAGTTAGAGGATGTAGAAACAAAATACGAGTTAACAGCCGAATCAGATGAGCGTTCAGCACTTTCTAAAAGATTTGGACTAACGGCTATTGAGTCTTTTAATTTAATTTTTAAGATTAAGCCCCTGAGAAGAGAAAATGCTATTCGCCTTCGTGGGAAATTATATGCATCTGTTGTTCAAAATTGTATCGTGAGCCTCATTCCTATTAAAAATACAATCCAAGAGGAATTCGAGATTGTTTTTCGTGAAGAAAATCATATAGATAGGGCGGTATGTGAAGATGTTGATGATTTTGAACCTTTTTTCGAAGATACTATCGATTTAGGAGAGATAGGCGCTAGCGAACTTGCATTGGCGATTGATCAATATCCACGAGCACCGGGAATTTCTGACGATGTAATGAAGCCTTATCTGCGTAAACAAGATGATCTTAAGAGCAAACCTTTTGGGGGACTAGCCGCCCTAAAACGAAAGAAGTAAGCTAGAAAAACTTTTTATTTTAATAAAAGGATAAAATAGCGATGATGTCGCTTGCCGTATCGATAGAATTTAGGTATGAAGCCTGCCGTCTTGCTAAGATCCGGACTGGAAATATTAATTATGGCTGTACCCAAGAAAAAAACTTCGAAATCGCGTCGCAATATGCGCCGGTCTCACCACGCGCTGGCTGGGGGTGGGTATGTTGAATGTCCTAATTGTGGTGAACTTAAACGGCCACATCATGTCTGTGGGTCCTGCGGGTATTACCGCGAACGTGAAGTTGTTGAAGCGGCTAGCGCCTGAGCCGACAGTAATTTTTAAAACAATTAAACGGTAATCGAATTGATGCCGCGTCCGACGATCGCACTAGATGCAATGGGGGGAGATGCTGCGCCAAATATAGTTGTCGAAGGCGCTGCTTTGGCGCGGGTCCGATTTCCTGATGTCAAATTTATAATGTTTGGCGATAAGAGAAAGATATCGCCCCTTATAGATAAACATGATAATCTTAAACGTTCAGTTAGTATCTATCACACAGATGATGCGGTAAGTTCTGAAGAACGGCCGGCCGTTGCACTGCGGCAAGGTCGAAACTCGAGTATGCAGCTGGCAATAAACGCTGTGAATTCCGGCGAAGCCGCGGGTATTGTTTCGGCGGGTAATACCGGTGCATTAATGGCCATGGCCAAAGTCTCCTTAAAGATGTTGCCAGGAATTGATCGTCCTGCAATTGCAGCTCCATGTCCCACGAAAGTAGGCGAAAGTGTTTTGTTAGATTTGGGCGCTAATGTGGAAGGTGACGCTGAGAATCTCGTTCAATTCGGTATGTTAGGTGCAGCTTTTGCGCGGACGGTTTTTGGTATCGAGCAGCCAACCGTTGGATTACTAAACGTTGGGGCGGAAGAGGTTAAAGGTCACGATGCTGTTCGTCAGGCCGCTGCGATCTTTCGCGAGCGTAAATTACCTTTTACCTTTCACGGATTTGTCGAAGGTGATGATATCGGGGCCGGTAGCGTTGACGTGTTTGTGGTTGATGGCTTTACTGGCAACATAACGTTAAAAACCCTTGAGGGAACTGTACGCCTCTATTCGGAATATTTGCAGCAAACCTTTAGAAGCTCATTAATGTCAAAGTTTGCTTATTTTTTAGCGCGAGGGGCATTCGCTAAAATGAAGGCACGAATTGACCCGCGGCGATACAACGGGGCGACCTTTCTTGGTTTAAACGGTGTCGTTGTAAAAAGCCACGGCGGCACGGATTCGTTTGGCTTTGCAAATGCAATTGGTGTTGCTGTGGATATGGCTACGAATGATATAAATGACTTCATAGTACGCGAGTTAGCAGAGTACGGTGAACAGGATGTGCCGCAGGCGCGGATTGTATGACCAGACAGTCTGTTGTCATCGGATGTGGGAGTTATCTACCTGATCGTATAGTCACAAATGAAGAATTGGCGCGTAGTGTTGATACTTCCGATGACTGGATTAGAAAGCGCACAGGGATCCGTGAGCGGCGTATCGCAGCAGATGACCAAAAAACTTCTGATTTAGCAGTTAATGCAGCCAAGGAGGCGCTGAGAGCGGCTGGTATTGGACCTGACAATATTGATTTAATTGTCTTGGCGACCACAACCCCAGATGAAACATTTCCCGCAACAGCAACGCGTGTTCAGGCCGCTTTAGGGATGACTAAAGGTGCAGCATTTGACGTGCAAGCGGTTTGTACTGGCTTTATATACGCTTTAAACGTAGCTGATAATTTTATTAGGTTAGGCCAGGCTAACACGGTTTTGGTGATTGGCGCAGAAACCTTTTCACGCATACTTGACTGGGAAGATAGGACAACTTGCGTTTTGTTTGGTGATGGAGCTGGCGCGGTCGTCTTGCAGTCTTTGGAACAAGAGAACGAACGAGAGATGCGCGGGATTTTAAGCAACCATCTTCATTCGGATGGTCGTTATAAAGACTGTCTTTATGTAGATGGCGGGCCTTCATCCTCTAAATTTGTGGGAAAGCTTCGCATGAAAGGATCGGAAGTTTTTCGTCATGCGGTCACCAATATGGTGTCAGTTTTGGAGGAAGCGCTTAAATGCAACAATTTATCCGCCAAAGATATCGATTGGCTTGTTCCCCATCAGGCGAATAAACGTATCCTAGATAGGACTGCACAAAAGCTTAAATTATCGCCTGATAAAGTTGTTGTCACAGTCGATCGTCATGCTAATACGTCTGCGGCATCCATTCCCCTTGCGCTATCGGAGGCATCAATGGATGGACGTATTCAGAAAGGAGATATCGTTGTAACCGACGCAATGGGTAGCGGATTTACCTGGGGCGCGAGTTTGATTCGTTGGTAGATGTTTGGGCGCTAGGAGTGCTTCATGGTTTAAACCTCAACTCCCTACGATATGTTATTGATATTGACTGTAATATCAGCTTTGGATACCGTCAAAACGCGGGAGATATTGGGGGTGATTATGGCAGGATCGACATTGACGAGAGCGCAATTGAGCGAGGCAGTATATCAGGAAGTTGGGTTATCTCGAAATGAATCCGCTGATTTGGTCGAAGGTGTACTCAGTGAAATATCTGATACTCTTGTAAGGGGGGAGTCAGTGAAGCTTTCTTCATTTGGCAGTTTTTCTGTCCGGCAAAAGGGTGAGAGGAAAGGCCGAAACCCTAAGACTGGTGAAGAAGTGCCGATAAAGCCAAGGCGAGTTCTGGTTTTTAAGGCATCAAATGTTTTAAAACAGAATATCAATTCCTCATTAAATCCTGAACTCGGTGAAGTAGTGGATGACCCAGAGGCGTCATGACCGATGCTGATATGGGGCAAACGTTGAATAATAACTCTAGGCGTTCGGGGAATAAGTCTGCGGGAGCCTTTAGAACTATTAGTGAGGTTGCCTCAGAACTAAACGTACCGCAGCATGTATTGCGTTTCTGGGAAACAAGATTCACGCAAATTAAGCCTATGAAGAGGGGCGGTGGCCGACGTTACTATAGACCCGAAGACATTGCTCTTTTGACACGAGTCAGGTCTCTGTTATACGAAGATGGGTATACAATTAAGGGTGTACAAAAATTATTTCGTGATGGTGGCCTAAAAAAGCAACTTTCTCAAAGAAAACCTTACTCAAAAGATGTAATTGTTAAAACTATGTCGGTCGATACAAAACCCACTGCAGAAATAACTGGGATAGACCCAGGGAAACGTGTTGAGCTGCAAGGTGTTTTACGGGAATTAGTTTCTCTCAGAAAGTTGTTAGGTGAAGTGTAAATTTCTTGGAGCTGCTGATTTTATATCCTCTCTATACTAATGACTATCAGTTGGTGCATTTAATTTGAAAAGTATCCTTTTTGATTGAAAACCAATTTCTCGGTGTTCTAGATGTCAGCGCGTTGATATTTTTTTGCCTCTCTATCGCGGCCTGCTGCACTTCGATTGTCGCGATTGTAACTGGTACAGCGGGAGGCTTGTTATTGCTCGCTTTGATGGCATTCTTTTTTGAACCTAGTACGCTTCTCCCACTCCATACCATTATCATGCTATTGACTTCCGTCCATGTCGCAATTCTTTTTTGGCGATATACCCTCAAAGCAACTATTCTTCCGTTTCTCGGGGGGTCCATTGCAGGGGCAGCGTTGGGTGCTCAAATCTTTGTCGCCCTCCCGGCGGCTATTCTGCAAGGTATTATCGGTGTGTTTATTTTGATACTAACCTGGTTACCAAAACTTGCCAGGTCAGGGGGGGAGACTAGACGGTTTGCCTTTGTAGGCTTTCTTGTCACTTTTCTTGGTATTTTTGTAAGTGCGACAGGGTCACTGTTAGCGTCTTTTATCGCCAGCGCTGCCCCAGAGAGACGCAATCATGTGGCTACGATGGGCGTCCTGATGATTTGCAGCCATGTAACAAAAATTATTGCCTTTGGTGTACTGGGAATTGCGCTTAACGCTTATATACCTCTTATTATCTCCATGGTTGCGGGGGCTTCAATTGGTAATTGGATTGGTGGTAAGATGTTGGATCGGATGCCCGAACAAGTTTTTCGTACCTTGTTTAAGGTTTTAATAACAATTCTTGGCTTACGTCTACTTTGGGTTGGTGGAAGTGGGCTCGGCTGGTTTTAAAGATTACATTTTTTGAAAACAGCGCAAGACGGCATCCCGTGAAATTTTTGCTGTTTCGGGATGATAAGCTGGTTTCCCTGGTGTAGAGAAGTTATGCGCCTGACCTTCGTAAACAGAAATTTCTGCATCGGGATGCCCTGCGTATGAGTCTATAATCGCGTTTACCTCATCCAACGGGATTGAGTTATCAATGCTGCCGAAATGATAGCTGACCGGGCAAGTAATGTTTTTTGTCTCGTCCAGATGAAGGCTGATCTTAGTCCCGTGAAACGCACCGACTGCATTCACGTTAAGGCGGGCGGCGGCAAGGTGCGCATACCGTCCACCAAAACAGAAGCCTAAAACGGCAACCTTGCCATTGCAGTTGGGCTGAGCTTTGAGGTCATTGATGATGTCTTCAATGTCCAACATACCTTGCTCCGCATCAAATGCATTATAGCGTGCTTGTGCTATTTCACGATCTGCGGTTGGACCAGGGTGTTGTCGCCAAAAGATATCTGGCATGGAGACAATAAATCCATCCTTAGCCCACTGATCACCCATAAGTCGGTTCGTTTCGTCCGCTCCCGAAATCGCCGTCACATAGAGGATACCCGGATACCTGTCATCGCCGCTCGGTTGCGTCAGGTAGCTGTCCAAGGATTCATTATTCCGGGTTGTAACTTTGATATCTTGGCTGGGCATAGGAAATAGTCCCTAATTATTCGGTGAATAACGGCAGAACAGCCCCAGCGGCGGAAAACATTTCAGCATCTTTATTCTGGAAGCCGATCATTTGCAGGCCAAGAGGTAAACCTTGGGTTTCGAGTAAGGGCATGGAAACCGAAGGGACACCAAGTAGAGAGGTACACACCGTGAAGTTCGGGTCACCAGTCCAGCCGAGACCCTCAGATGCAGCGTCAGGTGCTGATAAGGTGAAGCAGGCTTCGCAGTGATCAACCAGCATTGAAAAAGTTTGTCTTGCCTCATCTCTCTGTCCAAGAAGATCCCTATATTCGTCTTGGTTCATCGCGTTTGCTTGCTCAAGACGCTCGCGTGAGCTTTCACTGAGTTTATTAATATCCATATCCCGGGCGTATGTATTTAAAGGCCAGCGGCCTTCCCAGGCGTTAATGGCTCGCGAGAGTGAATTTGAGTTAGCGATTGCCAACTCGGTAATTTCAACAGTTTCATTATTTGATCTATCGATGACGTTGATGCCCGCTTCCTCGAACATATTTCTTGCCGATTGGAGTTGCTGTTTAGCATCTTCGGTTGCAGTTTCCCAACCAGCAGTTTGCAACATAGCGACTGTGTTAGGTTTGTTTGGCGTTGGTAACGTCATCGGACCGTTAAGGCCAATATAGCCAGCATCGCCGCCGGCGCGGGATGACATTTCTCGCGCCATAGTCCATGTGTCTGTTAATGTTGCCGCGATAACTCCTGTGCAGCTTTGACTAAAGCCGTCAAAGCTGCCTCCCCGATTGATCCCGCCCACACTTGGTTTGAAACCAAATGCACCGCAATAGCTCGCGGGCCGAATAGTAGAGCCAATAA
>PBOV01000159.1 GCA_002724505.1 Rhodospirillaceae bacterium
CGATGATACTGAATGGAAAGCGGCAACTGGGTATATCCCGATGCAAGGGAACTATCAGCTTTTGGTCGATAATCTTCTCGACTTCACTCATGTGACATATCTGCATAAAAAGACGCTGTCCGCCGACCCAGAAGAAGCAAAGGTTCCCGTCAAGGTTGATCGCGGCGAGAAGTCAATTGCTGTCTCTCGTTGGATATTTAACCATGAGGCGCCCCCACTCTTCGCCAAAGCCGGGGGCTTTGAGGGTAAGGTGGACCGTTGGCAAACCACTACCTGGCTCGCCCCGTCTACCTTAGCGTTTGATGTCGGTTGCGCTAGAGCTGACACAGGCGCAGTAGATGGAGATCGCTCGCAAGGCATCTCTATATGGTCAACTCATATGATAACGCCAGAGACTGACACCACAACTCATTATAACTGGGCCTATGTTCGGGACTTCGCACTGGATGACGACAAAATGACCGACATTATGCATGACGGCGCTAAAGCTACCTTTGAAGAAGACGTCGAGATGATAGAAGCGCAACAAGAACGTTTAGGCTCTATCAGTTTTGATGGTTTAATTGATATAAACGCCGATAATCCTCCGCTTCAAATGCGCAGAATTATGGAGGAACTAATCGCTAAAGAGAGCATAATTCAATAGCCCTTAAATATCAGTTTTTAGTAGAACTATGTCTATTGAGATTCATAAAATTCCCTAAGGAAGAGGAGCTCCTGGCCGAGAAATGCGGAGAAACTGCCTGGAAGTTTTTATATAATTTTAACGGGCACGCTAATCAGTTTGTATTGTTGGCATCCGAAGCTGATCAAAAGAGCCCATGCCAGTATGACATGCAACGGCCGCCTGTAGAATCGAAACTGCTAGCGTAGCACCTACCCCCTCGCCTAATCCTATTCCAAGGTTCAGAAGTGCATCTTTTTTGAGCACAGCAAGTAATTTGGTATGTCCTTCCCCAGCAGAGACATGTCCGACAACGCAGTGGTCTAGTGCCGTTGGATTAAAGGCCTGCAAAACTGCGGCCGCGGCGGTACAGGCGTAACCGTCGAGTACAATCGGTATTCGGTTCAATCTTGCTCCAATGATAGCCCCCGCTATTGCCGCAAGTTCACGACCCCCGACGTGGCGCAAAACCTCCAGGGCGTCCGTCATACAATCCTCATGCTTCGCAACGCCCTCGCCCACCATACGAATATAATTAGTTGTTGCGCGGCGCTCAGTGCCAACATTGGCTCCAATCCAAAATTTCGCAGTCTGCCCATAGAGGCCTTGGCATATCGCCGCTGCAGACAACGTGTTGCCCGACCCCATTTCGCCAAGGCATAGAATGTCAACACCGTCCTCCACTGCAGACATCCCAAATGCTATCGCCTCAGCGCATTCATCGTCTTCCATGGCGGGTTGTTTCAAAAAATTGCGAGTGGGAATTTCGACCGCGACCTCATAAATTTTTAGTTCATAGCCATGCATCTGACAAAGTTGATTAATAGCGGCGGTGCCCTGGGTAAACCCTTCGACCGTCTGCTCATTCATTACATGCGGAAATGCAGAACCCTCTTCAGCTGCTATGCCATGACTGCCAACAAAAATAGCAATTTGGCATCTATCGTTGGTCGGAGGATGGTGTCCTTGCCAACCGCAGAGCCATTCGGCGAGCTCTTCAATACGGCCCAAAGCACCCGATTGTTTTAACAGATTAGCCTCACGGATTTTGGCGGCTGACATTGCGCTATTATTGGATACGGGGAGGTCCCCCAGTAATTCACGAATTTGGTCTAAGGAACGAATTGGTGGCATTAAAATTATTGCCCTAAAAGCCCAAAAAGTGCACCAGTAAGGCCAACGCCGCGAAAGAGCAAGAGGAAGCTATGCGGATTTGTTTATAGTTGTAAAAATCTGACAAACAGAATATTGAGTACGATGACGGTGCCCCATTCGGGGTGAAAAGGGAACACGGTGCGGATTTTTGGTCAATTTTAGGCTTGAACCGATCCAATTCTGTGGCTGCCCTCGCAACTGTAAGTGAGCAGCTGACATTCAATAAGCCACTGGGAAACCGGGAAGGCGGATGTTGGTGATAATTCACAAGCCAGGAGACCTGCCGTCATGATTGTCACCAATCCGGCGGGCGAGGGATCGGCGGGACGGAATACTCCGTTTGCGGTGGCGCAGGCATTTGCCATGCGATGGAGAGCCAGGGTGATAGTTCTCGCCAGTAGAATTTGTTCGTTAGCTGATCAATTGTTGGTTGGGTGTGAGCTTTTTAGCTTTTCGCAAATGTCTGTCTTAGCCTTTTTCAAAGATGGAGCATTAATTGAAAAGAATACCTATCCTCCCAATCGCTAGCGTATTGCTTATAATTAGCGCTAGTTCTTTAAACGCCCAAGGCGACTTTACCGATACTAAGGTGAAATTACCGTCCATCGTTGTCACCGCATCACGCCTTAATAGCAATTTAGACGGCGCATCCACGGCGATTATAGCTGGAACTTCCACGACTGTCGTCACGGCCGAGGAAATTCAACGATCTCCAGGACGGACAATACCGGAGATTTTATCCTCTGAAGCCGGCATACAATTTCAAGATCTTTATGGCAGTACAGACGGTGCCGGGCAGACAATTGACATGCGCGGATTCGGAGAGCCTGCAACAGCAAATACATTAATCCTAATCAACGGACGGCGGCTAACAGATTTAGATTTGGCAGCAGTCGACTTCTCTTCAATTCCGCGGGAGAGCATCGACAGGATAGAAGTAACAAGAGGTAATTTTGGAGGCGTACTTTATGGTGGTGGGGCTGAAGGTGGGACAATCAATATTATTACAAAATCAAATACAAAGGTTGGGAGCCACAGCAACTTCGATGGAGGCTACGGTTCTGATCACTTTCGTGAATTTAGGTTCTCATCTACCCAAAGCAAGGATGGTTTCGCGATAAGTGCATATGGCAACCGAGTACTTAGCGACGGTTATCGCGATAACAACTATCTAAAACAAAAGAACCTAACTTTTGAAATTCGACGGCAACTGAAAAGAGGGGATATTTTTTTAAACCTGAATTTTGATGATCAACAACTTGGATTACCCGGTGGTCGTCTTGTCGATCCAAGTGCGGGAACAAATGACCTTACCGATCCGAGGGGTGCCCAAACTCCAAATGATTATGCGCTTGAAAATGGTATAGCCACATATATTGGTGGCTCATACGGTTTAAACGATTCTACTGAGCTCATCATCGATGCTAGCCTCCGTCGCAAAGACCAAGACAGTGACTTCCGAAATCAAGATGAGGCCCGAGATACAGTACTCACCACTTGGGGTTTAACGCCGCGTATAATGCTAGACGCCTCTGTGACTGGCAAAAATATCGCCAGCACCATGGGATTGGATTTATATTACGTAGATTACAGTTCCGACAGAAAGAGGACACCAACAACCGCCCCGTTTACCCGCGTAAAAGCCTATCAATATACGGCCGCTCTTTATAATCAATCATCGATAAAGTTAACCCAAAAACTCTCGACAAGTGTTGGCTTGCGCCTTGAAAGAATGTCCCTCCAGATTGGTGACACCGCATATCCGGCAAACCCCGGATCATACGGGTATGCGCAAACTACCTATAAGCCAACCCTCTCCGAATCTGAGAACGAATATGCTATTAACGCCGGTATTAATTACCAATTAACAAATTCTGTTAGCCTATACGGTCATGTCGGTCGTAGCTACCGAACGCCGACCTTAGACGAAAGATCAGGAACAGCCTACGCGCTAAACACCTTCGAACTGAAAAATCAGTCGTCAAAAGAAATCCAAGGTGGCGCAAAGTTTAGAATAGGCAATAGTTACATCGATACCCGGGCATACTTTTCAAGAACTCATGATGAAATACGTTTTGATCCAGACGACTCGACGAGTTTCGGCGCTAATGAAAATACGGACCCGATAAACCGTTATGGAGTAGAGACTAATGCGACTGCAAGACTTAATGATTCACTCAACCTGAGGGGCAGTTTAACATTACGCAAGGCCGAATTTGCGGAAGGTGCATTTGAAGGGAAGGATGTTCCGCTGGTTCCGAAAATTTTTGCAAGTGTCACTGCAAATTGGAAAATAGCGGATTGGGTGTCGCTTGACTCGGTGGCAACGTATGAAGGAGAGCGGCGTCTAGCCAACGATGAAGGAGCAACCTTTAAACGACTGAGAGATTTTACCTTGTTGGACATAAAGCTGCACGGGGAATATAAATTTCTAAACTGGTCCGCCACGATCAATAACTTACTTGATGAAAATTACCAAACCTTTGGCACGGCCAGCGATACAACGCCTGGGCGTTATTCGGTTCAAACCCTACCCAGACGCACCTATTTTTTTCGGTTGGGAACTAAATTTTAAAGGTCGGCGGATGAAAACGGTAGTTTACTGTATAAGTTGCATTTTCGGGCCACCAGATTAACAGGGCTTTAGCTTAAGGAAAATTTTTATGATTGAGCGCAAATTTAATCTTCACGCGCCGGTTTTAGACTTTTTCAACGGATGGATATCTGCCATTATAATTTCTTTGGCTGTGCACGGCGCTATGATATGGGCAGTCATAATACTTTCTGGTGATATCTCGAGGCCAAATCTAGTTAAGGCTTTTAACGTTGAAGTCGTAGTAGAGTCCGCCCCTGGGAAACAGTACGACACCCAAAAAACAAAGATCAAACATATCAAAATGTTACCTAGCCAAATTGCGCCCCCGTCAACAACTACTCTTCATCAATCCCCGCAAAATCTCGTAGTAAAAAAAATTGAGAGAACTATTTCTATATTTCCAAAAACCACGAAAACACATTCGATCATCCAGCATATTTATGCGCCAGAACCTAAACACAAACCCGATATTCCTCGTCAACCGTTAAAGATAAATTTAGATAGTCAAAATATTTCTAAGTCTCCGGCTACTAAATTAATCAAAAAACATGCAATTAAATTTTCACCACCACGGCTAGAGACCATACGTCGGGATATCTCTCCAATAATTTCTGGCCCATCGAGCGACAAGGCAAGAAGTAAGGCGCCCACAGCCAAAACAACAACCCCAACTCAACCGCCAAAAATTGATCCTAAGGGAAAAAATTTATGGCCAAGATATCCACGCCGGGCGCGGCAGCGTGGGATCGAGGGAGAGATTTTATTGAGGATCAAGGTAAACGCCAAAGGCCGATCTAGCGGCATTGAAGTTTTGAAATCTAGCGGTCATGACATATTAGATGAGGCAGCGGTCGACGCATTGAAAAATTGGCATTTCCAACCCGGGCGTCGGGGCACAACGCCTGTTGAAGCGAGCATGGATATGCCAGTAGTATTCCGGCTCCAATAAAGCCCCGACCAACCTAATTTCAAACTTTGAAATTTTATCCTAGACAACAAGTTCCTTCTATAAATTTTACTGGATACTTGTCTTCTTTCAGGACATAAGGATTGCTTATTATTAATCCCAATCGCCTTTTATAAATTGATCTGCCCATTACCGTATTACGTACATAGTGGGGTCTCTAATTGATTTAGATAGTTGGGCAATTAAACAAGATGATAGGAATATGATAAACGCTTGGATTGAGGCATAACGGGTATGAAATCTATTGCCATAATTGGCACCGGCATTTCAGGGCTTTCCGCGGCCTGGCTTCTAAACCCATATCACGACGTAACACTTTTTGAACAACAGGACCGGATTGGGGGCCATAGTAATACCGTTGATGCACCAGGGCTAAATGGACCTCAACCCGTGGATACAGGGTTCATCGTTTACAACGAGTGCAATTACCCGAACCTGGTAGCTCTTTTCGAATATCTCGGTGTGTTAACCGAACCAAGTGATATGTCCTTTGCGGTCTCGTTGGATGATGCAAAAATTGAATACGGTAGTCGCGACAATAACTCGGTCTTCGGTCAACGCAGAAATCTTTTTTCTCCCACGTTTTGGCAGATGATTATTGAAATTCGCCGTTTTTTTGCTGCCGCGCCATTAA
>PBOV01000160.1 GCA_002724505.1 Rhodospirillaceae bacterium
ACGAGACGCAGTCCGGACGAATATGATAGCTTTAGCCCCAAGAAAAAGGGGGAATTTAAATATGAAGCAACCACGAACTTTGTTCGAAAAGATTTGGGATCGGCACTCGATAACTACGAATGAGGCCGGGCAAACTCTTCTATTTATCGATCGGCATTTTTGCCACGAGCTGTCATTTCATGCGTTTAATATGTTGCATGGAAATAATCGAATGGTACGACACCCCGAAAGAACCTTCGCTATACCAGATCACTACACCCCCACAACAGGTTTAGAAGATAAAGATTATATCGATGCGGACACGCAGGCACTCGTCGAAAATCTCATAAAGAATGCTACCCGTAATAAACTCAACCTATTTGATCTAGGAGATGACCGTCGTGGTATCATTCATGTTGTGGGCCCAGAGCAAGGCATTACCCAACCCGGGACAATAATTGTATGCGGTGATTCTCACACGTCGACACATGGGGCATTGGGTGCCTTAGCCTTTGGAATCGGCGCCTCAGACGTAAGCCATGTGTTGGCGACGCAAACGCTCTGGCAACCAAAGCCTAAGTCTATGCGGGTCACTGTTAAAGGAAAACGTCCAATAGGCGTCACGGCAAAAGACATCATTCTCGCAATTATTGGCCATATTGGTGCCGCAGGGGGAACCGGCCACGTCATTGAATACGCTGGCCCAATAATTCAGGACCTAACGATCGATGAACGATTGACGGTCTGTAATATGTCTATTGAAGCCGGTGCTCGCGCGGGCATGATCCCACCCGACAACACAACCTACAGGCACCTCAAGGGCCGCCCATTTGCTCCTCAGGGTGAGGCTTGGGAAAAGGCAGAGGAGTTTTGGCGCACGCTGCCTACCGACACCGCTGCTACCTTTGAAAGAGAGGAAACTTTGGATGCTACGTCGATCGAACCCATGGTGACATGGGGCACAAGCCCAGAAGACGTTATACCCGTGAGTGGCGCAATCCCCGACCCCAAATTAGAAACTGACCCCAAGCGTCAAACCGCGCTAAACCGCAAGATGGAATATATGGGCCTCAAACCCGGGCAGCTGGTGTCAGATATCAAGGTAGATCGGGTATTCATTGGGTCTTGTACCAACAGTAGAATAGAAGATTTACGCGATGCCGCTGAAGTACTCAAAAATCGTACTGTCTGTATACCAGCGATAATAGTGCCAGGCTCGGGCCTGATCCGGGAGCAGGCTGAGCAGGAGGGGTTAGACCAAATATTTGAGGCAGCCGGCGTGGAGTGGCGCCCCGCGGCTGGCTGCTCAATGTGCATTGGTGTGAATGGCGATTCTGTAAAAAATGAAGAGAGATGCGCCTCAACCTCCAATAGAAACTTCGAGGGCCGCCAAGGGCGCGGAGCGCGGACGCACCTTGTTAGCCCAGCGATGGCGGCGGCGGCGGCTATCTCTGGACGTTTCACCGATGTTCGCAAAATGGGAAAAAACTGATGGAACCGTTCACATGCTTTACATCTGTTGCTGTGCCAATGGATCAAGATAACATTGACACAGATCAAATTTTACCAGCCCGACATCTGATGATGCCGCGAGACGAACGATATGGCGGATATGTGTTTAAAGATTTACGATTAGACCAGGACGGAAATGAGATTGAAACTTTTGTCCTCAATAAAGAAGAGTTTCGACAATCCCGAATTATTGTAGCAGCCCACAATTTTGGCTGCGGATCATCGCGTGAAGGAGCGGTATTTACGCTAGTTGACGCAGGTTTCCGCGCGATTATCGCCACTAGTTATGGTGATATTTTTTATAACAATTCTTTTAATAACGGACTTTTACCCGTCGTTTTACCTGAGAAAATCGTTCGCCTGCTGCGACAGCAACTTCACGACGGGCCAGGGGCGGAGGTAACTGTAGATTTAGAGGCAAAAACTGTCACCGGACCAGACCAAGCGGTCTATCCATTTGAGATTGACGCACATCGCCGCAACCGCCTTCTTAAAGGTTTAGATGCAGTCGGATATACCTTGCAATATGCATCTAACATCAAAACGTTTGAAGAGCAGTATAATGATGCCGCCCCTTGGGAACTTGATGCAATTGCTTAGCGAGGACAGGAGGACTAACAGTGAAAATTATATCTGTTTTTATATTACTAATCATCCTTTTAGGTGGTGGTGGCTACGTCCTGAATGAAAGTTGGACCAGCCTTAACGCATTAGGAATTGCATATCACGGCAAAATTGCCCTTATGCTTGGCGTCATTGGGACATTTTTGATGAGCGCCGGTTTGATGTTCCTGGTGTTTTATAGCAGTCGAAGAGGATATGACGCAGAAAATTACAAGCCCAGCCCCCTCTTACCCTTCAGAAAGTAAGATATACTAATTTTCCTTAAGAAGAGTGCGGCCCTGGTTTTAAGACCACCTTTTAGAGATAACACCACACCTACATTTTTAAATTATAATAAAAATCCCAATACGATGTCTTTGGCCACGGCCACCGCCAATCTTTGCTCTACCAATTATCAACAGTTAATTACCAGGAGAAAATGTGTTTATTTCATTTTAGGGTTTTTTTGCCACACCGCAGTAGGGTAAAATTTATCGACTGCCCTTGACTTAAACACCTACGTCTCTAGGCTCATACTTAAGAAATCATGGTCATTAATTCTAATTTTCACCATCAACTGCAGGGGTAAGTCTCTTGGCAAAACTGCCGGTAACTATGGCGTGTGGTCCATACGACAGGATGGAAGCGCTCAGCTCAGGGATCATTCAGCCTGAGGGCATAGACCTTCGTTATATTGCTATTCAATCTCCGCCGGAGATTTTTGCGAGGATGATAAAAACACGTTCTTTCGATGTTGCCGAAATGTCGCTCGCCCACTATTTGATTTCGAAAATACGGGGCGACTTTCCTTATATTGCCATTCCGGTCTTTCCATCGAGAGTATTTCGTCACGGCTTTGTCTTTATCAACAAGAACGCCGGGATAGAGAGCGCTAGGGATTTAGAAAATAAACGCGTCGGCGTGCAAGAATACCGTCAAACCGCAGGAGTGTGGGTTCGCGGTATTTTGCAAGATGAGTTTGATGTCGACATGAATTCGATCGACTGGTTCGAAGGCGGTGTGAATGCACCCCGTGCAGAGGACAATGAAATGGACCTCCGCCCAACTAGAGACCTACCCCTCACAATCATTGCCGGCGACAAGTCTCTTAATCAAATGCTCGAAGCTGGTGAAATTGATGCCTATTTTGGTGCCCGCCGACCTGACGCTCTTCATGAAGGTAAAAATACTGATAGATTATTCCCCAATTATCGGGAACTAGAAAAAGCGTATTATAAAAAAACAGGCATTCATCCGATTATGCATACGCTAGTAATTCGTGAGGAGCTTTTTAGAGACCAACCCTGGATGGCGGAATCTCTCTTTAAAGCAGCTGAGAAATCGAAAGAATGGGCAATCGAACAAATGCGCTTTTCTGGTGCTCAGCGTTTAATGTTGCCATGGCTTCATGACGAAATTGAAGAAATGGAGCAGCTTATGGGATCCAACGCCTGGGCTTATGGGGTCGAAGCGAACAGGGGTACGCTAGAGACTTTTATGAAGTATTTGGTCGATCAGCATTTTCTCGAAAAAACCGAACCAATTGACGACTATTTTACCCCCATTATTTCATGGAGCGAGTAGCTCTATAGAAAAACTTACTTTATCGGATCGACTGTGTCAAAATAACCCCAATAAAATGGACAACAACACCGACAATGAGGTGGGCCATAACGCGATAATTTTTCCCGGAACGTCTAACAGGTTCACTACCTTAGTATATTTAGAAGGTAAGGTTAATCATTGTAATGCCTGATCCATTTTTAAATAAAGAGCTCAGAAAAAACGGCGCGGAAAATCTCCGCGCCGTCCTTGGCATTTTAAAAATTAGGTTAAAGAAACCTATTTCTTTCTAGCCGTCTTCCTCTTTCCTGGGGCTTTCTTTTTACGCGCAGCAGAGGCCCTTGGTTTTCCGCCCTTAGCCGTTGTCTTACCATCCGCAGCACCAACGTAGGGGGAGAAAACTGGCCGATAGGCCTTCTCATCAATAAATTGGCGAATACCCTCCTGATAAGAATCGTGACCTCTTGCCGCATCGCGCATCTTTATCTCGGCTTGCTTAGCCGCAAGATAATCTGCGGCTGCATCCCAGTGCATATTTTGAGTAGCTCTAATCGCGTGTTTAGTTCCCCGCAATACATTTGGATTTTTTTGCAGCAGTTCTCTCGCGAGTTTTAGCGTTTCTCTTTTTAAATCTTTCTTTGGAACAGAATAGTTAATAAGGCCTATTTCTGCAGCTTTTTTACCGTTAAATGGTCTGCCTGTCGCGGCATAGAGCATCGCATCTCGAGGACGTACCGTGTCGGACATCATTTTAGACACCATTCCACCTGGCAAAATTCCCCAATTTACCTCCGACAAACTAAATGTCGCATCGTGAGCCGCGATAGAAAAATCGCTGCAAATGCAATGCGTAAAAGCTCCCCCTACGCAGAAGCCATTTATCATTGTTATCGTGGGTTTGTTGTACATCCATAAAACATCACTTCTCCACCGACTGTTAGCGCCAGCCGCCGCCTTAGCTGCCGGATTACCATCAGTTTCACGGAAATACTCTTTTAAGTCCTGGCCAGCGCTATAAGCAGTGCCCGCACCCGTTAAAATAACTAACTTAGTGTCAGGGTCGGACTCCAAAGTTTTCATGATTTCCATCATTTCAGCATGGAAAGTGGGGCTCATAGCATTACGTTTTTCCGGCCGATTGAAGGTCACCCAGGTAATCCCATCTTTTTGCTGATCAACCTTAACGCAGCTGTATTTTTTCTTAATCATCAAGTTTCTCCCGTTTAAAAAATGTTCCGATACACCGACATGAGGGTGTATTAATAATATAGTAAGATCTTCTCTTTTAATCTCTCCGAACTGGTCTTACGTCTACAGCTCGAATTCCTTTTCCTTCTTCAAGGACAATTACCGGATTAACTTCAATCTCAGAAAGCCATGTCCGATGCTCTACAAAAAAGTCCGACAGACTAACAATAGACTGTGCTAACGCCTCAATATCTCTTGGTGCCTGGCCACGAAAACCCCCGAGAGCCTTTGCTCCACGCAACTCGGATAGCATTTCTATTGCATCGGCTTTATTCACTGGCGCCAAACGCAGTGAAACATCTTTCATAAGCTCAACAAAAACACCACCCAGGCCCACAACAACAATTGGCCCAAAATCCGGATCCTCTCGCACACCGACCAGCATTTCCAAACCGTTAACCATTTCCTGCACTAGAAAACTATCGATCTTATCCTCACCGATCTTATTTTGGAGAACGATAGCAGCTTCCTGAACGGCGTTTGCATCGCGTAAATCTAAAACAACGCCGCCAGCTTCCGTTTTATGGCTAATCTCTTTAGAAATAATTTTCAATACGACCGGAAAGCCAATTTGGGTCGCCGCGGCCGCAGCCTCTTCCGGGCTGGAAACTGTTGATTGATGCGGCGCGGTTAAACCGCGTTCCGAAAGCGCTTCAACAAGTCTATCGTCGGAAACATTAGAAATTGTGCCCGATGCATCGGGCAATTCGGGCAGACCACGGCGCCGGGCAGCACTGTAGTTCACTAATGCCAGCATAGAGCGCACCATGGTCGGCACACTAAACAAAAATGGCATCCCAGCACCATCTTGAAACTCTCGTAACGCGGCG
>PBOV01000161.1 GCA_002724505.1 Rhodospirillaceae bacterium
AATACCCGGCGGGTTTTTCAAGCGTGAAGGACGTCCGAATGAAAAGGAAACGCTGACCTCTCGTTTGATCGATCGGCCAATCCGGCCATTGTTTGCTAAGGGGTTTCAGAATGAAACTCAAGTCATCTGTACGGTTCTAAGCCACGATCTGGAAAACGATCCTGATGTTGTCTCTCTGGTTGGGGCCTCCGCGGCACTCACCATTTCGGGCATCCCCTTTATGGGGCCAATCGGCGGTGCACGCGTTGGCTATGTCGAGGACGAATATATTCTTAATCCTATACCGGAAGATCTAGAAAAATCAGACTTGGATATGGTTGTTGCGGGCACTCCTGAGGCCGTACTGATGGTGGAGTCGGAGGCAAGTGAGCTTTCTGAAGAAACTATGCTCGGTGCTGTCATGTTCGCCCATCGCGAATTCCAGCCTGTTATTAAGGCAATTATTGAGCTCGCAGAAGAGTGTGCAAAAGAACCTTGGGATGTTCCGGAGCCAGCTCCTGAAAGAGCCGAACTTGCTGCAAAGCTTAAAGATGTGGCTGAAGTAAAAATTCGTGAAGCCTATTCAGAAACCGTTAAACAGGCGCGTGTTGAAAAGATTTCAGCAGCCAAGGCAGATGCAATTGAGGCGTTGGATGTTGATGAAGACTCGGAAAAACTACTCGGTGGATTACTCAAAGACCTAGAAAAAGACGTCGTCCGTGGCAATATTTTGGATACCGGCAATCGAATTGATGGGCGGGACACTAAGACGGTCCGTCCAATAGTGGCTGAAGTCGGGATTTTACCGCGTTCACATGGGAGCGCTCTTTTTACCCGTGGCGAAACACAGGCTTTGTGTGTGGCGACACTCGGCACTGGACAGGATGAACAAATCATTGATGCTCTAGAGGGCGAATATCGGGAAAACTTCATGCTACATTATAACTTCCCGCCTTACTCTGTCGGCGAAGCCAGCTTCCTGCGGTCTCCGGGGCGTCGCGAGATTGGGCATGGTAAGCTTGCCTGGCGCGCAGTTCGGGCAGTCTTGCCGAACAAGGAAGAATTCCCCTACACGATGAGGGTTGTATCTGAAATTACTGAATCGAATGGCTCCTCATCTATGGCAACTGTCTGCGGTACGTCTCTGTCATTGATGGATGCGGGAGTGCCGATCTCGCGGCCTGTTGCTGGTATAGCAATGGGGCTGATCAAGGAAGACCGTGGATTTGCCGTCCTTTCTGATATTCTCGGTGATGAAGATCACCTTGGCGATATGGACTTCAAAGTGGCTGGAACATCTGAAGGTGTTACGTCATTGCAGATGGATATAAAAATCACGGGTATTACAGAGGAAATCATGAAGGTCGCCCTCGATCAGGCTTGTGAGGGCCGGCAGCATATCCTAGATGAAATGTCTAAGGCGCTAGGTATGGCGCGGGATGATGTCAGCGATAATGCCCCACGGATTACTACCATGTCTGTTCCAAAGGATAAAATCCGGGATGTTATTGGCACTGGCGGAAAGGTTATTCGAGAAATTTGCGAAGTGACGGGTGCCAAGATCGATATTGATGATGATGGTACAATAAAGGTCGCCGCGGTTACGGCCGAGTCCGGCACAGCAGCCCTTGATTGGATTAAGGGTATTGTCGCTGAACCCGAAGTCGGAACTATTTACGAAGGTAAGGTCGTCAAAGTTGTAGATTTTGGTGCCTTCGTTAATTTCCTCGGGGCTAAAGATGGTTTGGTCCACATCAGTGAACTAGCGCCGCAGCGGGTCGGCAAGGTTACTGATATTGTTAACGAGGGGGACCAAGTAAAAGTAAAGGTCCTTGCCGTTGATGGTCGCGGCAAGGTTAAACTAAGTATGAAGGTTGTCGATCAGGAAACCGGCGAAGAAATCAACGGGAAGCCAAAAGAAGAGACTTTCCAGGAATAAGATAAATTTATTGCCGGGGTTTATCGGCGGAGCAATTTTACGGGCAGTATAGGTATATTACTGGTGCTGCCCTTTTTATCCTATATTTTTCAATTTATTGAAAAATATTTGCCTCTGGGGCTGGTCAATCCCAATTTGCTTCATATAAACATTAACTGAAGGGTGCTTTTGACATGTCGGCCATATCGTCATGACGTTTTCCTGGCAAAGCGTGCGATGGGTCCTCTGACTGGTCTGGGGGTGCTCGGGTGTAGAAAATATAGCGAGGATCGCGACGGCAATGAGTGTCATGGAGCGTAGCAGCTTTACATATGATGACCTGATCGATTGCGGGCACGGGAAGCTTTTTGGTGATGGGAACGCTCAGTTGCCTCTGCCGCCGATGTTGATGTTCGATCGCATTATCAATATTTCTCCGGACGGCGGTGAATTTGGTAAAGGTGAGGTTGTAGCCGAGTTCGATATAAGGCCGGAACTTTGGTTTTTCCCATGTCATTTCGATGGCGATCCGGTGATGCCGGGGTGTCTTGGATTGGATGCATTGTGGCAGCTCGTAGGGTTTTATCTTGGCTGGTTGGGGGCCCCGGGCCGCGGCCGAGCGCTGGGATTGGGCGGCTTAAAGTTTAATGGCCAAGTGACGCCAGATGCTAAACTGGTGACTTACCGAATTAATATTAAGCGCACGTTGCGCAGGGGGTTTTCGATCAGCATCGCTAATGGCACGTTAGATGTGGATGGTCAGGTGGTTTACGAAGCACAAGATTTACGGGTGGGGGTGTTTACTTCTACTGATCAAATGTGAGGATGCTATGAAACGAGTGGTGATAACAGGGCTCGGAATTGTTTCGAGTATAGGAAACAACACAGAAGAAGTAACGAACTCACTGCGCGAGGGAAAATCTGGTATTTCTTTCGCGCCAGATTATGCGGAGCGAGGTTTTCGTAGCCACGTTCATGGCTCCCCCACCATTAACCTGAGTGATTTTATTGATCGGAAGCAAAGACGCTTTATGGGTGATGGCGCGGCTTATAATTATGTCGCGATGGAGCAGGCAATATCCGATTCCGGGCTTGAGGAAAGTGAAGTGTCTAATGATCGGACGGGGCTAATTATGGGATCCGGTGGCCCTTCTACTAAAAATTTATTGTTAGCATTTGATACGGCGCGCAACTCCAGTGCAAAAAAAGTTGGTCCCTTTATGGTTCCGCGGACAATGTCGAGTACAAACTCGGCTGTTTTGGCGACCTCTTTCAGAATTAAGGGCGTGAACTATTCTATTAGCTCTGCCTGTGCGACCAGCGCACACTGTATTGGTAACGCTGCTGAACTTATTCAGGTTGGAAAACAAGATGTCGTATTCGCTGGTGGCGGTGAAGAACTTGATTGGACAATGACGGTCTTATTTGATGCGATGCCTGCTCTTTCAGGTGGATATAATGACACTCCAGAAAGGGCGTCTCGTCCCTTTGACGCTTATCGCGATGGCTTTGTGATTGCCGGAGGCGGAGGCGTAGTTGTACTGGAAGAGCTCGAACATGCTAAAGCGCGCGGAGCAAAAATATATGCGGAATTTGCAGGTTACGGTGCAACTTCAGATGGGTATGACATGGTGCAGCCCTCTGGTGAAGGGGCGGTCCGGTGTATGAATATGGCTTTACAGGGGGTTGAGTCTGTCGATTATATCAATACTCATGGGACTTCGACTCCGGTTGGCGATGTGAAAGAACTTGCTGCCTTAAAGACCGTTTTTGGCGAGCGAAATAAAATCCCCGCTTTTAATTCGACGAAGTCCCTTGCTGGCCATTCGTTGGGCGCTACCGGTGTACATGAAGCGATCTACACATTATTAATGATGAAAAACAACTTCATTTCCGCTTCCGCAAATGTTGAAAATGTAGATCCAGAAGTTGGCGATATGCCCTTGGTTACGGAGCGTCAGGATAATGTTGAGATTGGGTGTGCGCTATCCAACAGCTTTGGATTTGGAGGTACTAACGCTTCGCTGGCCTTTAAGGCCATGCATACTTCCTGAGCAAGACAACTTATGTCTACCGCCTCAAGTTTGATGCAGGGAAAAAGCGGTCTAGTCTTTGGCGTTGCTAATGATCATTCGATTGCTTGGGGTATTGCTAGCGCGGTTGCGGAGCATGGCGCGGAGCTCGCTTTTACCTATCAAGGAGAGGGGTTTGGTAAACGTGTACATCCTCTCGCGGGGTCAGTCGGTTCTAATATTATTCTGCCCTGCGATGTAAGCGATGATTCGAGCATAGATGCGGTGTTTTCTACTGTTGAAAAGGAATGGGGTTCTTTAGATTTTGTGGTCCATTCGGTGGCTTATTCCGACAAAAATGAGTTGTCAGGCCGCTATCTTGATACTAGCAGAAACAATTTTAAATCAACGCTAGATATATCTTGCTTTTCCTTTACTACAATCGCAAAGCGCGCAGCCGCGATCATGCCGAGTGGCGGGAGCCTTGTTACTCTGACCTACTCCGGGGCAGAACGAGTTATGCCAAACTATAATGTAATGGGTGTAGCAAAAGCCGCACTAGAAGCCAGTGTAAAGTATTTAGCGGTAGATTTAGGCCCTAAAAATATTCGAGTTAACGCAATTTCTGCCGGGCCAATGCGGACTTTGGCCGGGAGTGCTGTAGGCGGAGCCCGTCAAGTCTATAAATGGAATGAGGAGTACTCACCCCTCCGACAGAATACGCAGCTTGGTGATGTTGGAGGCGCAGGGCTTTATCTTTTAAGCGATCTTTCGGCCGGGATTACCGGAGAAATTATGCACGTCGATTCCGGCTATAATGTTGTAGGGGTGCCCGACCTGTTGCGACATCGTGAAAAAAATTCTCAATAAAAATCCCAGATATTATAGAGAAAATTTTTTGAACCCCCCTTTTAACGGTTCCAATCTGAAGAATGAAGCTTATATTGAAGTAATTAACAAAAGACCATTTACCCAAGTCATTGAGTTACTGCAGAGCGCAGGTCTTAGGCCCACACGTCAGCGTATGGCTTTGGCTCGTATTTTGTTTAACGAAGGTAATCGGCATGTGGCCGCGGAAGATCTACACCGTGATGCAAAGAAGGCAAACATACGGGTGTCTTTGGCGACTGTTTACAATACTTTACATCAGTTCGCTTCAGCTGGTTTATTGCGTGAGATGGTTGTGGAACCTGGTAGGGCTTATTTTGATACCAACCTTTCGAGTCATCATTTCTTTTTTGAAGACACCGGTAACATTGAAGATATTCCCGACAATCTAATATCGATTTCCCATTTGCCCAAAATCCCAAAGGGGACAGCGCTAAACCGAGTTGATGTTGTGCTGCGTTTAAGAACCTCAGAGCAGGTTAAAATTTAAATAGATTAGAATGAATAAAAACTATTGAATAAGAAAAATAAGTTTTTATATATATTAAATAGTTACGTAACATAAAGTGAACCCAATACAATTTGGTACATTTTCTAATTTTGGGCGTTAAGTCAAAAGCACGATTAATTTAAAAGAACGAAGGAGCGAAAAATGCCAGCTTTAAAAGGGACAAAAACCGAAGATAATCTTAAGGCCGCTTTTGCTGGAGAATCTCAAGCAAATCGCCGTTATCTCTATTTTGCTCAAAAGGCCGATGTTGAAGGATACAATGATGTTGCTACCGTGTTTAGGTCGACAGCTGAAGGGGAAACCGGTCACGCCCATGGCCACCTGGAGTATCTTGAGGAGACTGGTGATCCTGCGACCGGTGAACCAATAGGCACCACCGCTGACAATTTGAAAGCGGCCGTTGCAGGCGAAACTCACGAATATACCGATATGTATCCCGGTATGGCTCGCGAAGCTCGTGACGAAGGCTTTGATGAAATTGCTAGTTGGTTTGAGACGCTCGCGAAGGCGGAAAAATCACATGCTGGACGTTTCCAAAAAGCTTTCGACGAGCTCGACTGACATCATAAAAGTCGGATGGGGAGCTATGACTCCCCATCTCGGATCCCTCGATTTTACTTGAGATTTGCTGGAAATTATCGTCTTCCAGTAGACAGTTTTGCGACCTATTGCCAAAGGCAGGATGACATGTCTGAAGGAAGCCTCGGAGCTCCTGTGCGCCGACCCATTGACTGGGAAAACCCGGACTTTTACGATAGTGATAAGCTAGATCAGGAATTACGGCGAATATTTGATATATGTCACGGTTGCCGCCGATGCTTTAATCTCTGCGAATCATTTCCTAAGCTCTTCGACCTCATCGACGACTCTGAGACCGGAGAATTAGATTCGGTATCCAGTGGGGATTTCAAGCCAGTCGTCGACGCCTGCACCATGTGCGACATGTGTTTTATGACAAAATGTCCCTATGTGCCCCCACATGAGTTTAATCTTGATTTTCCACATTTGATGCTGCGATATCGAGCTATTAAAAATAAAAATGGCGATGTATCAATTGTTCAAAAACAGGTTTCTCAAACTGACCGCAACGGCAAGCTAGCGGCGCCGGTGGCCGGACTCACAAACTGGGGAACACGGCTTGGTAATAAATTTACTCGGTCTGCGATGGAGACTGTAGCCGGTATTGACAAGAAAGCAGCACTACCAAAGTTTCACGGTAAGACCTTTGTTGCGCGGGCAAAACAGGACACCCCAGAAGTCAACCTTGATGCCCCTGCTTCGGGACGCAAAGCGGTGCTTTATGCAACGTGTTTTGTAAATTACAATAATCCTAATATCGGGGTGGCTGCTCGGAATGTACTCGCAAAAAATGGCGTGATTTCCGAAGTGGTTTATCCAAAATGTTGCGGAATGCCGAAACTCGAGCATGGGGATATCGCGGCCGTCGCACAAAATGCCAGGGAAATTGCTTCTGAACTTCTGAGGTGGGTCGACAAAGGATATGACGTCATCGCCCTGGTGCCCAGCTGTGCCCTAATGTTAAAATTCGAATGGCCACTAATTTTGCCCGACAATGAAGATATTAAAAGGTTATCTTCAGTGACCTATGATGTTGCTGAATATGTGGTTGGAATAGCCAAGAATGTGGGGCTTGCAGACGGTCTTGAACCAGTTGTTGGTGGCGTAACAGTTCATTTGGCTTGTCATGCGCGGGCTCAAAATATGGGCCCTAAAGCTGCAGAGATGTTGCGGCTTTTGCCTGATACGGACGTGGATGTTATCGAGCGGTGCTCCGGGCACGGGGGTTCTTGGGGAATTATGCATGACAACTTTGAAACTGGAATTAAAGTGGGAAAGCCGGTAGCTAGAGATGCTATCGAAAAATCGAAAGGCGTCTTGGTTTCAGAATGTCCCCTTGCTGGCTCACATATTCTTCAGGGAATGGAACGACTACAGGAAGATAAAGATGAGAAGCGTGTGAAAGAAGAGGCACCGCACCCAATTGAGATTTTGGCAAAATCCTATGGGTTTTGATGGAGTTATTTTATGGGAAATAAAATTAGCCGTGATGATATTATGCCAATGGAGGCATATGCCAAGGTAAGACGAGAACGTGCTAAGGAACTCGCAAAGGCTAAAAGGACACGTCGTCTCGAGCTTGGACCCTCGTGCACATTTTACTTTGAGAGCTATGATACAATGTGGTTTCAGATCCACGAAATGCTATATATCGAAAAAAGTGGCGAAGACCAAATCCCGGGGGAGCTAGAAGCTTATAACCCTTTAATCCCAAGTGGACGTGAACTTGTTGCTACTGTGATGATCGAAGTGGGCGATCCTGATCGCCGTGCGGCGTTACTTGGAAAACTTGGTGGGTTTGAAGAAACTATAACGCTGACCTTAAATAATGATATTATTCGTGGTGTTGCGGAAGTAGATGTTGATCGAACTACTGCCGCAGGAAAGGCATCTTCGGTTCAGTTTTTGCGGTTTCCATTTTCCGAAGACCAAGTTAAAGCGTTTAGGGCTGATAAAAGCGATGTTGTTTTGGAAATAGGGCATCCCGAATATCGGCATATGGCCGGCATGTCGGAAGAGGTGAGGATGTCACTTTCCAGAGACTTTGATTGAGATAGATTCCTAACGCACATTTTCTCGAGGATAAACACCCCATATCTGATTGTGGCGCATCCATCCAGTCAATCCTGAAAAATTAATTTGGCACCAAGTGCTAGAACATTTTTTTATCTTCCCGAGGGCTTTTTTTTCTACTAGCGCAATCGCGGTAGAGTCGAGTTGGGCATGGCGCCGCAGAATTTGCTTTCCTTCTTGGACAATCGCCCACCGTTGGCCTTTTAGCATTGATTTGTGCACCCAGCCAATATCACCTTCCCATTCACGAATTTTTCGCCAGTTCTTAAACTCCGCAATAATTTCTACAGGCATGTGGCGGTATATGAGTTTCCAAAGGATTGGATAACGGCTGCCTGGCCCCGTTCGCATGTGGACCTCATTTGCTTTTAAAGAAACAAACCGCGGCAAAGGTAGCCCTGTTTGTGCTATCGCTTCCCGTGCAATCATGATTAACATAAGCATAATCGTTAAAAATCGAGCAAATTTTGATATTAGTGCTAAATTCATTTATCCAGACGGAAATATAACAATTTACGCTGCATTATAAGCGTTGGTTATGAACCATTCCAGCTTTGAAAGGAAAGACAAGGTTCATTCTTTGTTGAAGATGGGTTGTGTTTTTGGGTTTTAATAACTTTATAAATTTAATGGAATTTTAATGAATAAACCTATCGTAGCTGTCACTCGTCGCCTCCCCGCCTCTACTGAAGCTAGGATGACGGAGCTTTTTGAGGCAAGGCTCAACCGGACGGATGTTGAATTAACCAAAGAGCAAATAATAGCTTTATGTGATGACGCCCAAATTTTAGTTCCGACCGTGACCGACAAGATAGATGCAAAATTAATTAGCAATCTTTCGCCTTCTGTCAGGATGATTGCCAACTTTGGTGCTGGCGTAGATCACATTGATATTGATGCAGCGAGGTCTTCGGGCATTGTTGTTACAAATACGCCGGATGTTTTAACCGAAGATACTGCGGATTTAGCTTTTGCTCTATTATTGACGGTACCAAGACGTATGAGTGAAGGCGCCCGTATCTTAAGGGACGGAAAGTGGAAAGGCTGGACGCCCACTTTTTTGATGGGTTACCGGGTAACTGGTAAGCGGTTAGGTATTATTGGGATGGGTCGTATTGGCCAAGCT
>PBOV01000162.1 GCA_002724505.1 Rhodospirillaceae bacterium
AACGCGTAAAAGGCCCTGATCGCTGGGGCTTTGCCGACCCACCAACAGACCATCTACGGCGCTGTATGGGTGGAGACCCTCAGCCACCTGAAGTCGGAGCCTTCTAATAACATCATATGCCTGGATTTAATAGGGAAAGCGGATTGTAAGTTTCACCCCTTGCGCTGGTATTTAGCTTGGCGTAGCCTCTCTGTCATGGGAGTAGACCAAACTTATATTCTTGCTCTCCAAGCCCGGCGACGTTTGAATACGCGTCAATGGATTGTAATTTTAAAAGGTTCCAAGGGAGGATTCACAGTATGAATTTTTTAAAGCATTCCGCGTTAGGTGTGATGGCCGTAGCAGCCGCAGCGGTTGGTCTTAACGCGCCAGCAGATGCCCAATTTTATAAAGGTAAACGCGTAAATATTATTATCAATTACAGCGCGGGTGGTAACACTGACATTCAGGGGCGCATGGTGATGCGTCACATGAAAAAATATATCCCTGGAAATCCACGATTGGTTTTCCGACATGTGTCCGGTGCCGGCGGTACTGTAGGAGCAAACTTCCTGGCCGAAGCGGGACGAACAAACGGGTACATGATGGGTGTGTTTACTATTCCAATCATGTCTCAGGTAATGAAAGCACCCGAGCTACGTGCAGACCTTGCTGCATTCCACTATGTCGGGGCAATAGGACAACAAACAATTTCACATATCCGTAAAGATGCCATTCCTGGAAAGACAATCAAAAATTGGAAAGACCTCATAAATACCGATCACGAAATCCGAACCGGAGGGCACGGCCCGAGTAGTAGTAAGGATTTGCGGACGAGGCTATTTTTTGAAGCATTGGAAATCCCACTCAAACACGTCACGGGATACAAATCTGGTGGTAAAATCCGGGCAGCAATCTTGAAAAATGAGTTGGATATGACTGCTGACTCTCTTGCTGGTTATTTTGGCCGGGTAGTTGCGCAGTTAATTAAACCTGGTATTTCTGTGCCTATCTGGCATGTCGGAACACCTGGACCTAATAATACTATTCTTCATTCGCCTTCTGTCGCAAAAAATATTCCGAGCTTCCAGACTGTCTATGAAGCAAAATTTGGTAAAGGAAAGCGACCTTCCGCAAACATCTGGAATTCAATCAGAACTATTGCTGCAACACGTGAAATGCTACGTATTATTGTCTTCCGCAAGGGAACAAATCCAAAGGCAGTTAAAATTATGCGAGCAGCCTGGGATAAGACAACCAAGGATAAAGGCTTCTTAAAGGAATATAAAAAGGTTAACGGTAGTGTTTACACAGGTAAAAGCGGTGTCGATGCTCAAAAGTATGTAAAGTCAATCGTCAACGTTAATCCTAAGCTCCAAAAATCCCTTTTGGACTATGCTGACAAGGCAAGAAAATAATCTGTATTTATCAATAAAGCAGTCTTATGGGAGCACTCTATTGAGTGCTCCCATTCTTGGAGAGTTGTTTAGGGTAGCTCCATGACCTTTACCGAAGCAGTATTAGATGGATTGAGGCTTGTTCTCATATGGCCAGCTCCTGGCTATATGCTGTTGGGTGTAGCCATTGGTATGTTCTTTGGTGCGGTGCCAGGTCTTGGTGGCTTGGTCGGCATGGCAATCATTCTGCCATTTACCTTTGGCATGGAGCCAAGCGTTGCCTTCGCATTTATCTTGGGGATGTACGCTGTAACGACTACCGCAGACACATTGTCTTCCGTCCTTTTAGGAATACCGGGCACAGCTGCTTCACAGGCCACCATCCTGGACGGTTACCCGATGGCACAGCGAGGCGAAGCTTCGCGAGCCCTAGGGGCAGCCTATACGGTATCGATGATTGGCGGCGTAATCGGCGCGGTATTTCTTGCTATATCTATTCCCATAGTCCGCCCTATCATTTTAGCATTCTCTGAACCAGAGCTTTTTGCTATGGCCGTTCTGGGTTTGACAATGGTGGCCTCACTCAGCGGCAAGTCTATCTTTAAAGGGACAGCTGCCGCCTGTTTTGGGTTAATGTTAGCCTGCGTTGGCTTTGCGGAGTTTGGTGGCGTTCGACGCTACTGGTTTGAACAAAATTTTCTTCTAGAAGGCTTACCGATCGTTCCCTATGTTCTTGGTTTATTCGCTATCCCAGAAGTCCTAGAACTTGCCGTCCGCAACACATCTATATCCCGCGTTCAACGCGAAGAAGTTGCTACGAGTGGCATCATTAATGGAATGAAAGACGCCGCCAGGCACTGGTGGTTAGGACTTAGATGCACCGTTATCGGGGTATATGTCGGTATGTTGCCGGGGCTTGGAGGCTCTATCGTAGACTGGGTAGCGTACGGTCACGCAGCGCAGAGCGAAAAGAATGGAAATTTTGGTAAGGGCGATATTCGAGGAGTTATAGCGCCAGAAGCAGCCAACAATGCCATGAAAGGTGGAGCCTTGTTGCCAACAATTGCATTTGCCATACCCGGCAGTGCGTCAATGGCAATTCTGCTCAGTGCGTTCTTTATTCAAGGGCTGGAACCAGGCCCGCAGATGTTGACTGATAAACTCAACATCACCTTTACACTAGTCTGGACCCTTGTACTCGCTAATGTTGCAGGAGCGGTAGCATTACTTCTCTGGGGCAGCCAGGCCTCAAAAATAACGTACTTGCAGGGCCACATAATTTTACCAGCCATAATGCTAGTGGTCTTTATGGGAGCCTGGGTGGGTAACGGAACTCTTGGCAATTGGATTGTTCTCCTAGCCTTTGGCTTCATTGGATATTTCATGAAACTCGGTGGCTGGCCCCGGCCTCCCATCGTACTCGGGTTCGTATTGGGAAAAATTATGGAAGAGGCTATGAACCTTTCCATGCAGGTGCATGGCTGGGGCTCATTTACCCGGCCGATTGTCCTCATAATCATAGCATTGACGATCATCACTGTGATCTTTGCAGTACGAAGTCAGCGTAAAAAAAGGGCTCAAAAAGAGGCCCGGAGGAATGAGGCCAGCGCCAATTCCGTCCAAGAAGAAGCTATGGTTGTGGAAGAAGGCGGGAAAGACTGTCCTCCTGCATCTTGGCCTATTGCAACTCTACTTATTTTAGTTTTTGCATATTGTTTTTACGAAGCGATACCCTGGTCATTTTCACCAAAATTATTTCCACAAACAGTCGCAACTGTTGGCTTATTGCTAGCAGTTGGAGCCTTAGTATTTGACCTTAAAGGGATGGCAGCCATCAAGGCAGGCACAGCTTCAGCTGATGTAGTTGGTATAGATAAACCGTATGTTCTAAAGAGCCTTTATTTCTTGTCGTGGCTGATAGGCATATTTATCTTAACTCTAATTATTGGCCAGTTCCCGACTCTCCTGCTTTTCGTCATTCTTTATTTAAAGTTTTGGGGGAAATTTGGCTGGAAACTAATAGCGATTTATACGGCCTGTGCAGTTGCATTCTTGCTAATTATGTTCAATGAAATTGTGCCGGTAATGTGGTATGAACCAGCGCATCTACCGTCAATATTTCTATAAAAAATGTTATCATAGCGCTGGCTTACTGCTCGAGGTGTCAGATCTCGCAAGATAGAATGCAGATCCAAAAATTACTGCACCACCGACCCATACCCATAACGAAGGCATCTCCTGAAAGAAGGCGAGTCCGAGGGCCGCGCCAAATGGAAGGCGCATAAATAGAAATGGAAAGACAGCCGTTGCATCAGTTGCTGAAAATGCACGGGCTAGGAAGCGTTGATTAAGTGTTGCCAAGGCTGCAATCATCATAAGCATGCAGAGTTCCCAAAAATTTGGCCATTGCCAATCGAATGATGCACCAACCAGGACAATTGGTGTCATGTATAGCGCATGAAAGAATACAACAGTATCAGGAGGATCAGAACGGGTAGCGTATTTCATTAGGGCGCCACTGCCCGACGCCGACAAGGCTGAGCACAATACTAAAAGCGCCCCAAAACTGACCGTCTGAAACCCGGGCCGGATGATAATTAACGCACCCAAAAACCCTGCAATAAGTGCCAAAACTCGGTTAGACCGAAAACGCTCTCCCAGAAATAGCATTGCTAACAACATACCGAATAAGGGCGTCGTAAAAGTTAATGCCTGGGCATCTGCAAGCTCCATTAATGCCACCCCAGGAAAGAAGAACATAACAAACCCCGCACCGGTTATTCCGCGGGCAATAAAAGCTTTGTGGTTCTTAGACTGCCAAATACTGGGGCCCGTTCGGATGGCATACGGAACCATCAAAATTAATGCAAAAAAGGCACGAAAGAATCCTATTTCAATTGGAGGAATATCGGTTGCTAAAAGTCGCACCGCAAGGGCCATAAGGGCAAACGAGGCACACGCCATACACATCCATATCGCGCCGCGCCCCGTAGCCGGCAATCCGGCGTATAAAGAAGGGATATTTTTCAATAGATTAATAGGTTAGAGAATTATCGTCTCATGCCTATCATAAAAATCTAATGTTTTACGACCCATCCATCATGGCGCTGTAACCTCCATCTACAAAAAGATTTTCCCCGTAGATAAACGATGCTTCATCACTAGCCATAAAATTGACTGCAGCAGCAAGCTCTTCAGGCAAACCCGGTCTATGCAGCATGTTGGTTACATAACGGCCGGGATCAAATTCCTCTTTGCCCACTGGAGAGCCAATACGGTTTGGAACAACCGAGTTAACTCTAATACCATGTTCAGCGTATTGCGCGGCAATCGCTCGCACTAAATTAGCAACCCCACCCTTAGCGGCGCAGTATGCTACAGCGCTGTTTCGGCCCTTAAAACCTGATGTCGAACCGATATTAACAATCACGCCGCCGTCACCCTGCTCAATCATTTGTTCCCCAACATATTTACAGGTGAGAAATTGGCTGGTGAGGGTTACGTCAATTGTCTTCTGGAAATCCGCCAGGGTACATTCCCGGATGGTAAGGTTATCAGAAATGGCAACATTATTAACCAAAGTATCAATGCGGCCAAAAGCTTTAACCGTTTCTGCCACAAGATTCTTAACGGACTCTTCATCAGCAACGTTAGCTTTAATAAAAATTGCTGAACCTTCTTTTTCCGCATTCAAATTATCGGCGACCCCCTGCCCACGGTCATCCAAATCGACAACAGCAACCTTGGCGCCCTCTTTGACAAAAAGTTTTGCGGTTTCTTCGCCAATATTTCGGCCCGCACCAGTTACTATCACGGCCTTATTCTGATGTCTCATTGCACTCCCTCTCGTTTACAGTTTCAGTTTTCTTTGATGGCGCGAATTGAATAGATGACCCTCGTTAAAGTCAATGGAAGGAGTAAAAGCGCTAAAACTCAAATTGTGATTACGGATCTCTGTTGCCACTAGCATGACAGGTAACGGTGGTGTAAAAATAATCCTGAAAAGATAAAATACACGGACCCTGTGCATTGTTTGTGCCAGCAGTGTAGGGGTCCCTTTCGATGACACATGGAGAAAAAAATGGACGACTCTCGCAGCTCATCTATAGCAAATGACCAAGCGAGTTATCGCGGGTTACGAGATTGGATAGAAAAGGTTGACGGTTTTGGTGAACTTTTGCGGGTAGATAATGCGAGCTGGGATGCTGAAATGGGCAGTATCACCCAAATGATGACGGAAAAAAGCAGGGGTAATGCACCGGCATTACTATTCGACAACATTCCAGACTATGAGCAAGGGTATCGAACTCTATATGGCTCTCTTTCTTCAATCCGACGGGTGGCCTTGACGCTAGGCTTGCCGCTGGAATACGACCGCAAGGTGAATATCGTCCAGCAATATTACGATCGCATGCAGGACCTACAGCTAATTCCTCCAAAAATGGTCGAAACTAGCCCCGTAATGGAAAACATTATGGAAGGAGATGATATAGACGTCTTAAAATTTCCTGTCCCAAGACACCATGAGAAAGATAAAGCTCGTTATATTGGTACGGCTAACTGCGTCATTTCAAAAGACCCTGATAACGGATCTTTTAACGTCGGCACCTATCGTAACCAAGTCTATGATGCAAAAACCATTGGTTGTCAGATCACGGAAGGCAAGCATGGACGTATCCATCGAGACAAATATTTTGAGCGCGGAGAAGAATGCAAATTCGTCATTCTCGTCGGTGAAGACCCACTGCTTTACATGCTGTCAGCAAGCCCTCTACCGGATGGGATTTGCGAACTTGATTTTGCCGGAGGCCTACGCGGCGAGGCTATTGAGTGCATAAAAGGCCCGTATACGGGGTTTCCCATTCCAGCGGACGCTGAAATTGCTATCGAGGGCGTCGCGCGACCAGGCAAAGTCAAACAGGAGGGCCCATTTGGTGAATGGATGGGTTATTACTCAGACGATTCAGTGCCTCGCGCTTATGTCGAAATTAAAACTATCCTGCATCGAAATAATCCGATTATCTGTTGCGCGCCTCAACACAAACCCGTGGATGAAACCGGTTTGTTAAAGGGCATAGCTGGCGCCGCAGAAATTTGGAGATCCCTGGAGGCGTGCGGCCTGCCAGATATTAAAGGTGTTTGGAACCATGAAGGTGGACCAGCCACGAGATTTACCGCTATCCAAATCAAGCAGCGTTACCCAGGCCACGCGCGCAACGTCTTGCATGTTGCTTCAAATTGCCAAGGTGGAGCTTACGCTGGCAAGTGGACCGTTGTTGTTGATGATGACATTGATGCTGGTGATCTTGATCAGGTCCTCTGGGCAATGAGTACAAGATTTGATCCCATTGTGGATGTTGATACTATCCAAAAGGCATGGGCGTCGGGTCGTGACCCACTTGTCCAACCCGGTAATTTCAATAGCCGTATTCTGATTGATGCCTGCATACCCTACGACCAGTATCTGAAAAAAACATTTCCTGAGGTTGTAGATGTTAGCGACAAACTTCGACAAGAAATGAAAGAAAAATTTAGCCACCTGCCTTTTCCTAAGGATTAACGCAGGCGACCGATACAAACGGATTGCGGGAATCGTCCCGCAGTCGTCCCTTACGTAATAACGAGAGTGGAAGGATATGGATGTGCACGACCTAGGTTTTGAACATATCAGTATGACCCCGGAACAAGAGCAAGATCTGGCTGAAACCATCTGGAAACAAGATAACGTTGAACTAACAACTGTTGGAGTAGATGTAGGGTCTTCGACGTCACATTTAATGTTCTCAAAGGTTCACCTCCAGCGACTTGCTGAAGGCCTATCCAGCCGATTTGTCGTTGTGAATCGTCAGGTTTTATGGCGTTCACCAATATTACTAACGCCTTACAGAACAGATTACACAATAGATGCAGATGTACTCAAAGAATTTTTTGGGAATGCTTATAAAGAAGCAGATCTCACCCCAGAGGATATCGACACTGGAGCAGTAATCCTGACAGGCGAAGCCCTCAAAAGAAATAATTCTCGAGCTATCGCAGATCTCTTTGCCGAAGAATCTGGTAAATTTGTATGCGCTTCAGCGGGCCATAATCTCGAAGCACTTATGGCCGCTAACGGATCTGGTGCGGTGGCGCTTTCCCGTCAAGAACATCAAACCATCCTCAATATTGACGTTGGTGGAGGTACAATAAAACTTGGCCTTTGCCACGGTGGAAGGTTGCTATCAACCTCTGCCTTTGCAGTTGGCGGTCGCCTAATTGCCTTTGATGAGAACGGGAAAATGACCCGAATTGAAGGGCCTGCAGAGGAAGTAGCCAAAGATGTTGGCGTGAAGCTAACACTTGGGGATGTGCTATCCAAGGAAGATAGAAAAAAGATTGTTAGCCGTATGGTAGATGTCATCGTTTCATATGCTACGCGCGAGCCAAATGATGATCTTTGCAAAGCCCTACTGCTTACCGAAAACTTACCCGCGACGCCAAAAATCGACGGGATAACATTTTCGGGCGGTGTTTCTGAGTATATCTACCGGCGCGAGGAAGAAGATCGCGGCGA
Organism: Rhodospirillaceae bacterium; assembly: GCA_002724505.1. GTDB lineage: Bacteria > Pseudomonadota > Alphaproteobacteria > MPNO01 > UBA2964 > UBA2964. The sequence continues at coordinate 7,930 of PBOV01000162.1, forward strand.
TCTTGGCCGATCTATCGCACATGATTTGCGTCATGCTCTTGCGGAAAAGCGGATCCCGGAAATGGTTTACGACCCAGGGCACGGTATTCGTGCAACAGTCGTCGGCGCTTCACAATTCACCGTTCAAGTAAGTGGTAATACAATCTTTTTATCGGATAAGGAAAAATTACCCATTCGAAACGTCCCAGTGGCAAGCCTAAACATCGACTTAAGTGAAGACTTCACTTCTGAAGAGGTAACTGCCAGCATCAATGAGGCTCTGAAACGCCTCGACATGACTGAGGGAGAGAACCAAGTGGCCATCGCCCTGCGTTGGGGCGGCGACCCCCTTCATGCACGCCTTTTTGCCTTAGCTGAAGGAATTTGCAAGGGGCTTCCAAAAACAGTCAATGATCCAGATCTACCAGTAGTTGTGATGATGGATGGTGACGCGGGACGTACGCTAGGGAATATCCTTGTCAAAGAATTAAATGTCGGGGGCGAAGTTATCTCAGTTGATAACGTCCAGCTACGCGATTTTGACTTTGTCGATATTGGGGAGTTTATGCCGGACACACAAGTTGTACCGCTTATCATTAAGTCATTGCTTTTCACCTCTCCCGGACAGGAGTGAGTTCTCTTCATGACGGCTCTGTCAGTCCTTTTTATCGGATTTTTGCTAGGCTTACGTCACGCTCTAGACGCCGACCATATAGCCGCTGTAGCGGCTTTAGCGACGCGCTCGCGTTCAATCCAAGAGACTATCAAAACTGGAATTGCTTGGGGAATCGGTCATACAGTTACGTTATTTGGTGTTTGTGTTGTTATCATCTTCTCAGGGATTGCTTTTCCTGAAAAAATTGCTGGTGCTTTAGAATTTATCGTGGGGCTTATACTAGTTGGCCTAGGTGTTGATGTTATCCTAAGAATTTTTCGTGAGCGTATCCACATCCACACGCACTCACATCGCGATAAGGGTAGTCACCTACATTTTCATAGCCATAAGGATGAAGTAGTCCACGAATCATCGGCCCATGATCATGAGCATCCTTCAACTTTGCCGTCTCGGGCCTTGGCAATTGGCCTAATGCATGGCCTGGCCGGCTCTGCCGCCCTACTTCTTCTAACGGTGAACCAGCAAGTCTCGCCTTCCTTAGCAATTGTATACTTATTACTTTTTGGTTTTGGCTCGATATTAGGGATGGGCTTTTTGTCTGCAGCGATAGCGTGGCCAATTCAGTCTAGTGCTCGCAGGGGGACAAACTTATTCAAACGCTTTAATATTTTAATTGGGATTGGTACCGCCGCCATCGGCTCTGTGGTTATGTTCCAGTCATACCCGAATGTCGTAGCAGTTTTGACAACCCTCTAGGAGATACGTAGTGCCAAATTTCCGGATCCTCAACCTCGCCGATGCCCCCGTTACTGCCATGAAGGGTGACCGCGGCACGCAATTAAGATTGATCAATTCAGACATCGGCGCTGAAAAAGTCGACGTCCACCTCAACCGTCTCAATGCCAAGGAACCCGGGGGCCGATACCACCACCATACAAATTCAGATAACGTCTACATAGTTAAGAGAGGTCAAGGCCAATTAGTGGTTGAAGGAAAAACTTATACAATAAAAGAAGATGACGTCATCTATATCCCTGCAGGCCAAAAACATTCCCTAACAAACGCGAGCGAAGAAACGTTCGAAATATTTGAAGTTTATACGCCTGCTGGCGATCAATTTGACTTCGTCATCGATGATTAAGGGCCACTCGGCGGCTGGATATTATTAGGCCAGTCATCAACTTCATGAAAATCTTCACCAGCTGGGGCATAGATTTCAACTATCTTACAGGAAATATCTGAACGCGCGTTGGTTGCCGTATGCACTACACCTGGCGGAATAAAACCGATTTCACCAACCTCAAGTAAATGGCGCTGCCCGCCTTCAATACAGACTTCTAATTGGCCGTCCATCACAATATAAACATTCTCTGCTTGCGCATGATAATGTATCTCGCCGCGACTTGCGCCTGGTTTTATAATATTAACATGTACATCAACATTATTTGACCCAACGCCTGGGTCCACACACCCAAATACAGTACCGCGCCCCATTGGTAGAGATCTTGTCGGCGCATTCTTAATTTTTACTTTATGAAATTTAAGCTGTTCAGCCATTTTACCACCCCATATTATTTTTATACATCCACTGCTAACACCCCACCACTATTGGGGCTCAGCCGTTGACAGATGCCATACCATCGCTCAATTTGATCATAATTAAAAAACAAAACATTGGAAAATATTATGGGATTTGAAGTAGTCGAAGTCCCCGATTTACCGGCGCCTGGTCAATTTTCCCACGTGGTCAAAAAAGGGAAAATGGTCTTCATATCTGGTCAGACTGCAGAACCCGAAGCCGAAACGGGTAACCTAGAACCTATGGATCAGGCCGAGCGGGTCTTTGACTATCTGAGGAGAGCCGTTAAAGCAGCGGGCGGTGATATGTCTGACATCGTAAAGATTAATATCTTCCTCACCGATTTATCACAATTTCCAGCAATCCTCGAGTGGCGCCCAAAGTTTTTTAAAGAACCATATCCAGCGGCAACCTGTCTGGTTGTAAATTCTATGGTTCGCCGTGAATTGATCATGGAGATCGAAGCGATCGCGATACTGGACTGAATTCAAGAGCAATGCCCACCATCTCTCGAAAATTTTTTGAGTTTCAAAAGAAGATACAGAAAAAATAATGCGCCTAAAATAGGATTACAAAAGAGTTAAGCGGAGAAAAACCATATGTCTGATAATAAAGGAGTTCTCTTCATCCCCCATTCCGATACCGTCGATTTACTCAGTGCTAAGGAAGCATTGAAAATCGCAGAAGATGTATATCGGATGCAAGGTGAAGGATCGGTAATGGCCTCAACGCCGCCCAGTTTTAAGCTCGATGTCGGCGAACCTTTCTTCAATCATTGGCACGTCAAATGCGCATTATTAAAGGAAACACCAATCACCGGTGTGCGGCTATACAATTACTTTGATGACGGTAACCGTAATACAGTCGGGCAATTAGAATGCGGACGCTACATCATTCTCGCAGACCCAAATTCTGGCACCAATAAGGCCATCGTTGAGGAGCATTGGACCTATGCTATCCGCAGTGCCGCAGCGACTACTTTGCCGCTCAAATGGCTTGGACCTAAGAATCCAAAAGTAGTTGGAATTGTCGGGGTTGGTACAATGGCTACAAACGCGTTGCGCTGTCTCGACGAACTTTATGATGGTATAGAAGAAATTCGTTGCACTTCGCGCAACCCACAAAACCGTGAAGCATTCGCCGACAAGTGGTCCGCAAAACTTGGCATTAAAGTTATCGCTAAAGACAACGTAGAAGAAGTTGTACGCGATGCGGACATCGGTATCGGTGGCACCACCAGCGATGAAATCATGTGTCGTGAGCCCTGGCTAAAACCAGGAGCAACATACGTATCCTTTACAAGGCGCGAATTTGATCCAGCTGGTTGGCCGCTGGTAGACAAGGTTGTAGTCGACAGTTGGGAGATGAATATGCTGATGAAACATTTTCGAGCTTCCGCAGAAGCCGGCATTTTCACCCACGATATGTTACATGGTGAAATTCATGAGCTCGTTCGCGGCCAAATAGCGGGACGCCAAAGCGAATCCGAACGGAACCTCATTCATACAACCGGGCTTGTGGCCCATGACATAGCGATGTGCAACCACGTATATGAAAAAGCCATAAAGAAAGGCGTGGGCATTCGTCTGCCCTTCACTGGCATTGGCAACCCAGGGCCGACTGATTAGAACGGAGAGAAACCTTAAATGTCAAAGAATATACCCTTGACCCTGGCTTGTGGCGACTATGCCATTACGCGCCCATTGATTGATGGTGTCGTAAAACCAGACGGCATAGATTTGACTGTCCTTACCGACATGGACTCAACGACAAGGCATTGGCGTTTCTACAATAACGAAGACTTCGATATGGCCGAAGCATCTTGCTCTACCTACCTGGTTGCAAAGGATCAAGACAAACCCTTTGATGCCATTCCTGTCTTCCTCCATCGGAGGTTTCGTCATGGATTTATATTCATTAATACTCAAGCGGGAATCAAAGAACCCAAGGACCTGATCGGCAAGAGGGTAGGCATCAAGCATTGGCAGGTTACGGCTATATTATGGATGAAAGGTATCCTTGAACATGAGTATGGCGTTCCGCACCGCTCCATCGACTGGTACCAAGAATTAGATCAAGACATTCCCGTCGAATTACCCAGGGACATCAAACTGCAAACTCTGCCAAATAATAAATCTGTCGAAAAAATGTTAAGCGAAGGCGAGCTCGATGCCTGCATACATTCGGAGATTATCAAACCATTTTTAATTGGTGACCCCCGTGTCGCCCGACTGTTTCCCGACTGCAAAAACGAAGAGATTAATTTCTACAACAAGACTGGTATGTTCCCCATTATGCATATCACCGGTATAAAAAAGGAAATTATCGAACAATACCCTTGGATACCAATCAATATGTTTCATGCCTTTAACAAGGCTAAAGCTATTGCCATGCGAGAAATGGTTAACCCCCGGATCGTTCCCCTCGCTTGGTACCGTGAAGCTTGGGAAGAGCAGGAAGAGTTGCTTGGCAAAGACCCCTGGGAATACGGCCTTAGTGAACAAAATCGTAAAACGTTAGAGAATATGGCCAATTATAGTTATGAGCAGGGCCTAATCAAAAATAAGTTAAAAGTCGAAGACTTGTTTCTTGATGTCTCGCAGGGCCGAAAGCGCGGCGAAGCGCTCCAAGTATAGAACCTCAAACGATGCGCCTTTCATGGCCGCCAATTGATGCAAACGTCTTCTTACTTGACGTGAGCCCACCACGGTGCGACATAGCGCGGCGCATTCAGGAATTAAGAAGACATTATGACGACGCTGCCAGCCCCCGTCGCCCGCCGGCGTACCTTTGCGATAATCTCGCATCCCGACGCGGGAAAAACGACACTCACTGAAAAACTTTTGTTATTTGGGGGGGCGATCCAACTCGCCGGTGCCGTAAAATCTCGTGGTCAACAACGCCGGGCACATTCCGACTGGATGAAGGTAGAGCGCGAGCGTGGAATTTCTGTAACTGCATCGGTCATGACATTCGAATACGCCAGTAAAACCTTTAACCTTTTAGACACTCCTGGTCATGAAGACTTTTCTGAAGACACCTATCG
>PBOV01000163.1 GCA_002724505.1 Rhodospirillaceae bacterium
AAACTAGTCAACAACAAGCCGTGCCTTTGGATAACCACTCGCAATTACGAGGTTGAGTAATTTATCTCCTTCTCTAACACTCCCCGCAGGGCCAACTTGAACGCGAAAATATTTGCGTTTGCCAATAATTGCTTCGATTACCCGTGTAGGACCGACTGGCTCCAAAAGCTTCCGCATCTTTTCCGCAAGTTCAGGGTAAACAAAGGCACCGGCTTGAACGTATATCTTTTTAACAGCTTTGACTGGAACTATTTTAACTTTGGCGCGGAACGGGCGGCTGCCTGCGCTAATAATAGTATTTTTGGGTTGCTGATTATTGCCAATTTTTAGTGATTGGGGTGCGCTGGGGCTACCTGGTAGACTAACAATTTCAATTTTTTGAGAAGCAATTGCGGGATAGCTTTTAAGATCTTTCTGAGAAAGAAGTGCGAATCTACGACTTTCATCAGCAACTATTTCCACTCTGACTAATGCTGTGCCCTCTCTTTCAAAACCAAGTAGTTGGGCTGCCCTTCGCGATAAATCAATAATCCGATTTTTAGCAAATGGACCGCGATCGTTTACCTTTAATTTGAGTGATCGCCCATTATTGAGGTTTGTAACACGAACTATACTTGGCATAGGAAGAGTTCGGTGCGCCGCAGAGACGGCATTCATATCAAAAATTTCTCCATTTGCAGTTTTTTTACCGTGAAATTTGGGGCCGTACCAGGAAGCAACACCCTTTTCGAGGTAACTGTAATTAACTGCGGGATAGTACCAAGTACCCTGAATTTTATATGGTTTTCCGACTTTGTACCTGCCTTTGCTTTTTTCAAATACTGATGTCGTAATTTTTTTCGCGGTGTGCGTCGCTAACTCGATCTGAGAGCAACCCGTAAGGAAGACAAACATACTAAAAATTGTGGCGGCTTGTCGGATCAACACTCCTCTATTTACTCCCTAATTGGTCGGAAAAGATTCCTACCGTGATGCCATAAAGATGAGCGCAGTTGTAAGACATAATTGCGCGGTAATTCTTATATGTAAGAAACACCCTGCCATGATTTTTATCGGGTCTTACAAGGACAGCCGAAATCTTACCTTTAGGCAAATCATTACCGTTTACACGTCTTACTCCAATTTCCTGCCATTCTGCCAATTTTTTCGGTTGAGACGTAAGGGCACGGCACCCACTTGCCGCCCTTCGTGATGGTTTAGGTAACTGTTTTTTATATGAGATAGGTAACATCACTTCCCGGCCCCAAATTAAATTATTACGCCAGCCATGTTTTGCTAGATAATTTGCAATTGAAGCGAGAACATCTAGAACGTTGTTCCAAATATCCCGGCGTCCGTCTCCATCGAAATCCTGTGCATAGTGAAGATAGCTTGAAGGCATGAATTGAGGTTGTCCCATCGCGCCTGCCCATGATCCGAAAAGGCTATCTTGATCAATGTATCCTCTATCAAGCATCTTCAAAACAGCGAAGAGTTGCGAACGAAAGTACTTCGAACGACGTCGGTCGTAGGCGAGGGTTACGATGGAGGGAATTAAAGGCAATTTAGCTTTTACAAGGCCGAAGCGTGTCTCTATCCCCCATATTGCAAGAATAACTCTCGGGGCGACACCGTATTTTTTATATACCGCTTCAAGGGTTTTCTTGTGGCGCTTTGCCATAAGTTTGCCGCGTTTCAAATTTTTTTCTGTTACAACTCTATTAAGATAGCGGCTAAGAGTTAGCTTAAATTCTGATTGGTTGCGGTCTCTTTTAAGAACTCGTTTAATCGGTTTTACGTCATCGAGCGCTGAATTAATGATGTTTTGCTTAATGCCGAGTTTAGCTGCTTCTATTTTAACCTGTCCTAGCCAATTAGAAAATTCGGTTTTGCTTTGGGCGCCAGAAACTGTTGTCACAAAACATAGTGATACTATCCAGATCAACATACGAACCGGGGATCGTACTGAAAGCCCTAACCCGCATGTGGCGGACATTTTGTATGCCTTTCGGGGGACAAAGGTTATTCTTTTGCCATAGGCACACGAATCGAGCAAATAAGGCGTCCGCCTTTCGAGAAATTGAAGTTTTCAAAGAGTTACAAATCAACAGCAAGTCTGTTAACGAAAATATTCATTTTTTATACACCGATCATCTCGCAGATTTTATTAAAAAGTGGGTGTTCGACTTCACCGAAACACATGCTCCCTGTGAAATGGTGTCGATCCATTAACTTTATTAGCTCTCCACTGTGGCCAGCCGATTGCCATGCCTTTATAAAATCCTCCGGTTGACGATGAAATTCCGCTGTATCGTGTTCGGCACAGCCAATTAATAACGGCGTATCAGAAACTAATGGAATATGAAAAATTGGACTGTTTTCACGCCAATCTTTTTGGGAAAGGTTTAGGTAGGTGTTTCGATAACTTAAATAGACAGCCTCAAGATCGTACATACCACTTATAGCTATCGCACCCTTTATGAGGTCACGGGGTAAATCGTAGAGTTGCTTCCAATCGGTAACCAGAGACATGGCGCACATATGTGCGCCCGATGAATGACCGGCAATGTAAATCTTATCACGATCCCAACCATAGGCTTCGGCGTTATTGTAAACCCAGGCAACCGCATCTCTGTTTTGTCTAACTTGATTGCTTAAAGTCCCTTCAGGCACGTTGGTGAATTCAGTGGCAACCCAAGTGACACCCCGTGGGACGAATTCCGCTGCAGGAAAACTGTAGCCCTCCTTGCTGCCGCGGGTCCAAGCCCCGCCATGCATAAAAACAATTACGGGGGCCTTGGTATTTTCAGCCGGAAAAATATCCAGGACTTCGCGCTTATCATTGCCGTAAGGGATGTTTAAAAGACCTTTAACCTTTTTTTGCGCAGCCAAACTAGCGTCACCCCGTTCTTTTTGAAATAAACTAGTGTCGGGGAACCTTTTGCTGTGATCATATTGCCAATCTAATTCTTCTTGTGTGTAATCAAGAAAAATTTTGTCCCTAGTTGTTTCTTGCGGCATGCTTGAGCTCCTTGGAATGCCGGATAAGTTTGCCTTGGGCTGGCCTGTAAGACAAGACGCTCAGAAACGATTGTTAATTTTATCGAAATCTCGGAAAAGCTTGAATTAATTGAGGAAAGTGGAATGGATTTAAACAAAAAACGTTGTATCCCCTGTGAAGGCGGTCTCGAGCCTATTTCTATGGTTGAGGCGGAAAATTTGTTGAAGAAAATCCATGGGTGGGAACTTCGTGATGAAGGAATAAAAATTTTTAGGAAGTTTATATTTGACGATTTTATTTCTTCTCTAGATTTCGTAAATAAACTTGGAACCCTTGCGGAAGCAGAAGGTCACCATCCTGATATCAGTTTCGGTTGGGGCTACGCTGAAATCTATTTCTTTACTCATGCCATTGGGGGCTTGCATGAAAATGACTTTATAATGGCAGCGAAAACTAATGAGCTAATTTGATCTGTTTTTAAGTTAACAATGAATAGTCCAAAACTTTAAAGTAAAATCAAAATAAGGTAACAACGTTTAAACAGGAGATTTTCCAGATGCGGATAGTCGTAAACGGGATGCAAGCGTTTGGTAAGGCGGTTTTAGATAAGCTTGTAGAGCGTGGAGAAGAAGTAATAGGGGTGTATGGGGCCGAGGATAAACCTGGCAGAAGACGCGACCCGATAAATGATGCGGCAGAAGCGCTTAAAATACCCTTGTTTCAGTTGAAGAGTTTTAAAACAGAGGAAGCACTGGAGCATATTAAGGGTTTAAACGCTGACCTTTGCGTAATGGCATACGTAATCAAGTTTGTGCCTTCTGCATTTTTAAATGTACCGACCCACGGAAGTATTCAATATCATCCTTCCTTGTTACCCAAGCACCGGGGGCCTAGCTCAATAAATTGGCCAATTATACAGGGCAGTGACAAAACCGGCCTGAGTATTTTTTGGCCTGATGACGGTCTGGATACCGGCCCTATCCTTCTGCAAAAGGAGGTTGAGATCAAAGCAGACGATACCTTGGGTTCAATTTATTTCGAAAAACTCTTTCCCTTGGGTGTGGAGGCAATGATGGAGGCGGTGGATCTAGTACGTGACGGTAGTGCGCCTAAGATAACTCAGGACGAGAGCGAGTCGACATATGAGAGTTGGTGTAAGGCGGAGGATGCTGAAATTAATTGGAGCAAACCAGCTCAAGAAGTTTATAATTTGATTAGAGGGGCAAACCCGCAGCCTGGCGCTTGGTCTGATTTTAATGGGAACCCTATACAAATTTATGACTCTGAAATGTTGGAAGAAACCTCAGGAAAACCTGGCGAGGTAATAGATCTAAATGATGATAGCTTTAAGGTAGCGGCAGAGGGCGGGTCTATCCTTGTAAGGAGAGTGGGAAAAGAAAAGGTTAAAATGTTGGCAAATGAGTTTATATCCGATGTCTCCTTAAAAGTTGGAGATAAATTTGGTGCATAGTTGACCGCTTGTAAGGTTAATTTTAGCTTCTAAATTTTAACGTTTTGTTGCCTTAAACAAGCCGTTTTATACATTAATAATGCAAAATGTTCAGAAGGGCGGGTCTATGCCTTGTTGGCTCCTCATCAGGGTCACGGTGTCTGTAACTCCCCAAACATCGTGACCCTGAACCAGGTTTAACTATTAAATCAATCGTCTAGTATTGGAATTTACTTACAAGTTCAGTAAGTTCCCCAATGACTGGAGAGGTGGCAGAGTGGTTGAATGCACTGGTCTTGAAAACCAGCATACGTGTAAGCGTATCGAGGGTTCGAATCCCTCCCTCTCCGCCAATTTTTATAATAATATCGTTGAATAAAAAATTTCCAAAACGGATTGGACAACTTAACGGTCTAGGCGCAAAGTGACCCCATTGATATCGAATGTCGGAGGCAAAACTATGGACATCATTAACCCAACTGATTTTCGTCCAGATGAAGTAGCTCCTATTCGTGTCGATCCGCCTGGGAAGGTTACCTCGATGCCATCCCCCACAAAATTGCACCATTTACATATATTTTCTGATGAAAATTACGACAAAATGGTCGAATTTTATAAACGGTTATTCAACGCAGAGATTGTTCGAGTAAATCCGAATGGCTTGACTTTTATTACTTACGACGACCACGACCATCGGGTTGTTATAATCAAACGTCCCGGGGCAAAAAGAAAACCGAAAAATTTTATAGGAGTATCACATCAGGCTTACTGTTATTCTAGTCTGGGAGAATTAATATACGTTTACAAGAGAATGAAGACGTGGGGGTACGCCCCGGTTTGGACCGTTAACCACGGGAATTCAACGTCATTCTATTATGAAGATCCGGATGGAAATCAGGTGGAAACTATGCTTGATAATTTTTCTCCCTCCGATACTAAGGAGTATAAGCGTCACTATCAGTGGTCCGAAGAATTTACGGCTATGGGAAACCCAACTTTTGACGCTGATAAAATGGTCAAACTATATGAATCTGGTGTCCCTGATTCTGTTTTACTCGATCACACGGAAGTTTGTAAATTAATCAAAGCCGGTAAACTTTAACTATCCATACCGATCATTGACCGAATATCCTTCGGTTTTTTTCCCTTGGACCGCAGAAAGCGTAAAGAGGTGCCGTGATCACGTTTAGCATAGCGTTTGCCTTCACTATTTTTTATAAGTTTGTGATGGAAATATTGAGGGGATTTATACCCTAATAAAGCCTGCAGAAGCCTATGTATTGGGGTGCTTTCTATTAAATCTTCTCCTCGTGTCACTAAAGTTATATCCTGTAAAGCATCGTCAACAGTTACTGATAGATGGTAGCTGGTTGGAATGTCTTTACGCGCAATAATTATATCTCCAAAACAGTCGAAATTAGCTGTTTGCAATCCCGCGCTCCAATCCTTCCAGGACAAAACTCCCGTTATTTTGAGGGCCTCAGCCACGTTGAGCCGGATTGCATGCCCCTGCCCCTTATTAATACGTTCCATCCGCTCTGTTTCGGTAAGAAGCTTACAGATCCCAGGATATACAGATACGTCTGCATTATGTGGTGCGCCCCCAGCGCGCTGAATTTCCTTGTTAATCTCTTTTCGTGTGCAGAAACAGGGGTAGGTTAAGTTCAAGTTTGAGAGCGTATTTAAAGCAGCAGTGTAGTCCGTTAAATGATTTGACTGACGTCTTACCGGTTCTTCCCATTTTAGACCAAGCCAGTTTAGATCCTCGTATATTGCTTCTTCTAGTTCCGGTTTACATCGAGCGTTATCTATATCCTCTATACGCAGAATAAAACGGCCACCCGTTTCTTTTGCAATTTTTTCGGCGAACAAAGCGGCATAGGCATGCCCAATGTGAAGATAGCCTGTTGGACTTGGGGCGAACCGCGTAATTTCGGGGAAACTCATTAAAATTTTAAGCTTTTTGGAAAAATGTGCAGTCGGTCATCTCCCAATGGAAGGAGATCCTTTTTAACTATGGTTTTCGTTATTAGCGGTCCGTACAAATGAGGAAAAAGGTCGCCTCCTCGTGACTTTTCCCATTTTAATTGATCGCCCAGGGTATCAGGGTCGACGGTTAAAAGAATTAAATCTTTTTGACCGTTTCTATGTTTTTTTGCGCTCCCAACGACCTGTTCTATAGTGGAGAAATGGATAAATCCATCGGTTACATCTTGCGAGGACCCATAATAGAGTCCAATTCTTCTTGCTTCATTCCACTCGTTAATTCGGCATATATGGTAAATATAGTTTTTCAAAATTTTCACCCAATATTTCACAAAAGTGGGATAGTTATCAGACGTTCGGTGGGCGCCCGTGCCACGCGTCTTCGATCATAGCCAAAATTGGTGCAAATTCGACCGGAACTGGGTTCGGGTAAGGATCTTTCGAGATCATTTCTGCCGCCTTTTTTATTCCTTCCTCAGGCATACCGATTTCCCTAAGTGAGGTTGGCGCACCTATTGCAATGTTTAATTCGTATAGGGCACGCGCTGCAGAATGGTGAGTTTCGCCAAGGGCCGCAGCAATCGCCTGCATTGCCTCTGGAGCTCCGGCAGCTGTGTATGCAACGCTATATGGTAGGGCTACGGTGTGTGCCATTGAATGTTCAAGGTTAAAAGTACTACCGAGAACGTGAGCAAATTTGTGATGCAGAGCTACACCGGCGGAACCAAGAGAAGTGCCACATAGCCAGGCTCCGTAGAGCCCATCCCCTCTGGCTTCTATACCGTCCTGTCCTGATGTGATTTTTTTTAAGGCAGAGGCCATCGCTCCAATACCTTCAATGGCAATCAAACTATTAACTGGTGTGGCCCCCTGCGCGTAGCAAGCTTCAACTCCGTGAGCTATTGCATTTATACCGCTTGGTATAATTATACTAAGTGGTACGCCCATGGTGGTCTCAGGGTCGTAAATAATAGTCTTGGGAAGCATCCAGTCAGACTTGTACCCCACGCGCAGACCATCTGTTAGAATGGCCTGTAAATCGGTTGTTTCTGATCCTGAGAAAGTTGTGACAGCGGATACCACAGGGATTTCGAGTTCGAGAGCTATAGCTTTCGCTAAGCCAACAGACGTACCGCCGCCGTAGGAGACAACGCAATCAGCCTTTCGATCTGTTGCTATGGCCCGCCCTTCTTCCACCATTGGCAAGGGGACGTATTGTTCAGCTATGGGGCAAAGACCGGCACTAATATTATTTAGGGGGGTAATCAGGTCGGAGGTTTCGTTTTTTCTCCCGGGTGTACAACAAAATAGGGCGTTTTTGCTTCCCAATCGCGTTATTTCTTCTCCTAGAGAGTTTATACTTCCTTTCCCGAAGACAACTCGTGCCGGTAGAGAGTTATGAACAAAGTTTTTCATGGCAAGGGTATAACGTTATGGGTGGCTCTTTGTCCACGTTCTCTGCAGAACAGTTTTTAAAATTGCCCGTTCATATGTCTAACCAACGATGATCATACAAAACTTAAAAGGTAAAATGACAACTATCGTTGTGGTTGGCGTTACAATCAGAAACAAATACGATGTGGCGGTTCGTAGCTTTCTTCCCCATCTGTCAAAACGTCTGGGAAGTTCATTTGATTGGATAATTTGAGGTTTAGAGGATATGCCCTACAAAAAAAATACCGGTATAATTGGTGGCGTGTTTATGGCACATGCGCCTCAGTTTTTTACACTTCCAGAATCTGAAGATAAAAAAACCGTTAATAGGGTAAAAAGGCTGGCAAAGGCAAACGGCAAGCGACTAAAAGCTTTAAAACCAGATGTCTATGTCACTATTTCAAATGATCACGCCAATCAATTTGTTTTGCATTGCGTTCCACCTTTTGTAATTCATCGGGGAAACGTTGCAACCGGTACGTTCGCGGGGCGTGACTTTGAACACCGGATTGCGAGCCCGGAGGCAACAGAAACAATTCGTTATCTCTACAGGGAGGGCTTCGATGTTTCTTACAGCTCTACGGCTAAGATGGAATATTCTTTAGGTATCCCTCTTTCTTTTCTGGAAATTGATGGCCCCATTCTTCCAGTTTTTGTTAACGCTTATGTTCCGCCTCAGCCTCGCATGGAGCGCTGTTACGCTTTGGGGGAGGCAATTAATCGGTCCCTTATCGCACAAAACTTAAGTGCGGTGGTCATTTGTAGTGGCGGTATGTCGCACTTTCCAGGTACTGAACGTTACGCAGAGCCTGACCTTGAATTTGATAAAAAGGTCCTTGCTGAGTTGGAGACCGGAAATTTGCGCTACCTGTTATCGCTTGATGAAAAACGCATGGATGATAGCGGGAATATCGAATTGCGATGCTGGGGAGTGGCGGCTGGTATGCTAGGAGAGCGGAAACCTGATTTGTTGTCACTGGATCCCTCTTGGCATCATAATTATGCGACCCTTGCCTGGTGGAAATCGCCCGGAAAAAAAGAACAAAGTTTTGAACCGCATTACCCCTCGATATCACCGAGCAGATTAGATTTAACGGTGGTTCTCCACAAATTGGCTAATGATACGACAGAACGTGATCGTTATACCGCCGACAGAAAAGCTTATGTGAAAGGACTTAAGCTAACAAAAGAAGAGAAAAAAGCTTTGCTCAATCTTAAGGATCAAGAAATGGTAAAATTAGGTGTTCATCCATTTTTGTCATTTATGGCTCGATTACATATTGAAAGAGCGCCAAAAAAAGCTGATTAACAATCCCCGGTTTAGTTTTGGCGGAGGTTTAAATCGGTACAGCCATGGCTTCAAACGCAGAATCACAATTAATTAAATTGACACGTTTGAGAGTTATACGAAATGTGTTCCCCTCCCGAACAAGCCTGTGGAATTGACGCCCCATAAAAAAACGTTGAACATCCAAGCGGTACTCTCCCATCATCATTGATGAGCTGACCAAGAAACTTTCAGCGTTTTCGTCCGCCTCTTCGACAATAACATTGCTGACCATGTGGTTTGTTCGAGATGGAGGGGTTTGGATATGTATACGGGGGTGTCTTAACCGTTCAATTCTAGTTTTCATTAACTGCCGGTCATCAAAAAATAACGAAGCCTGATTGAATGGGTCAGGTTGATCCTGGGTTGAGGGAACCCAGTAAAGGCCATCCTCCGTAAATAATTCCATCCATGCTTCAAATTTGCGATCATCCAGAAGACGCCCCTCGTGAATTAGAAATTTTTCAAATGGCTCTCTATCAATACCCTCAATGCCTCCAGCTGCAGGGGTAGTTGGTAAAATTAGGCTATCCATACTAGGCGGCCTCACGCATGTAGTGAAGCCAGGCTTGGTATTGCGCCCGGATTGCCATTTCGTGCATGGCAGATTCTCGAGTTGCATTATAGTGCGGGTCTGGTTCTTCCTCTCCCATCCCCCGCGAAAGGTCAATCCACTCTGATTGCAAACTTTGTAACCCGACCTGGGTTCGTCGGAAGGATTCAAGATCATCTGTCTGAACAAAAGATGTCGCGGAATGGGTGACGTTTAAAAGTCTAATATTTGCAGAGTTCATCTCATCGGGCGCGCCCTTTAATCGGACTGGGTAAACAGTAACTTCAGTAAGGTCCGTGGAAATTGGTCTGATAATCCGGACATGTATGTTTAACCCCATAATCGAACAATTGGGATAAAGCAGGGAATTGTGGAATTCTGGAACAAGAATTTCTTCCATGCGTTCTTGTCCAACTTTTTCTGCTAGGGCAACTTTATAGGCGTCATATGCAGGGCTCGAACGTTCCTTCTCCTTTAGTTCGGTATTGCTCGTCCAACCATGACCGAAATCAACGACATAGGACCGACGACCTTTCCAGGCATCGGCTGTTTTTTCCGTTTTGCCCTCTACTACTTGTGCCCCCTCGTCGTCCCCTTCTCTTCTTGAGAATTGTTCACCTTTTTTATTAACAGTTGAGGCGTGTGAATAAGGAACGTGATAAGAATCCAGAACATTTTCGACTTGTAATTTCCAGTTGCCACGGAAGAAGTAGCGATGTATCCCTGCGTCGAGCATAATTTCACCGTCCGGTGCTCGATCCACTAGATCGTCAATATTAGCCTTCATTGAGCCAAGAAAATCATTAAAACTCACGCCTTTGTTGGCTAGGCTAACAAAAACAAATCCACGGTATTCTCCCATCCGAGGCGCCTTTGCGAGACCAAAGTTTTTCTTATCAAAGTGTGGCGCTGCCCCTTCCGGCATGGAGACATCAATTAACGACCCGTCGGTGTCATAGGTCCAGCCGTGATAAAGGCATGTTAAAGCTTTAGCGTTCCCGCAAGGTTCATTGCAGACCTTGGGGCCTCGGTGGGCGCAACGGTTGAGCAATACCTTTGGTTTTCCATCCTTGTGGCGGATAAAAATAATGGGTTGGCGACCGATATCAGAGGTTACATAGTCTCCGGGATTTGGAATTTGGCTCGTATGCCCCGCAAACATCCAAGCCCGACCAAAGATACGCTCCATTTCAAGCTCAAAAATATTGTTGTCAGTGTATACTCTTCTGTGAACCCGGCCAGGTTCAACCAGCTTTGAAATTTCGTCAGGCGTACCGTCAAACATCAGTGGTCCATTTAGTAGTGTTAGAAAAAATACGGGTCAGATTGTCCCCTAGACCCGTTTATTGGTCAAGGATTCCCAATCCATATTTTTAACAGTCCTTTGATTCTTTGGGCTGAGACATTATGGTCCTGCCGATTTTTGGAATTTCGGAGAAATAAGATGTTCAGGTTCCTTGCCTTTCCAGCACAGGAATTAAAAGTGATAGGTCTTATTAGCTTTGGCCATATGCTAAGCCATTTCTTTTTCTTTGTATTGCCGCCCCTTTACTTGGCTCTTAAAGAGGAGTTTGAGGTCAGCTATGTTTTGTTGGCCCTTCCCATGGCGGTATATGCAGTGGCCGCTGGCGTGACCCAGACCCCAGTAGGGTTTTGGGTGGACCGCGTGGGCGCACGAAAAATTTTAATTGTGGGTCTTATTTTACAAGGTTTGTCGGTAGCGGCCATTGGTCTGACAACAACTTTTTGGCAATTGCTAATTCTCTATACAATCACGGGTATAGCCAACACCGTTTTTCATCCAGCCGATTATGCGATCCTCTCAGGTTCGATAGCTAAGGAACGGCTAGGACGAGCGTTTAGTTTGCATTTAGCAAGTGGAAATCTCGGCTGGGTTTTTGTGCCCGGTGTGATGATAGGTCTAACTGAATTATGGGATTGGCGTACCGCTTTCATAATTGTAGGGATGATAGGTTTTATATTTGGTTTAGTCGTTTGGGCATATTACTCGACACTGAGTGAAGAAGAACACGACGAAAAAGATCAGAATCAAAAACAAGGTAGTGACGGCAAAACTATAAAAGACGGTTTAGCTATTCTTTTTTCCTTTCCAATTATGATGTGTTTTGCGTTTTTTATAATGCTCACAATTGGATTTACAGGTATTCGGTCTTTTATAGTTGTCGCCTTAAATCAACTCTACGGACTATCTGATATTGTCGGGAATACAATACTTACAGGCTTTATGGCCGGCAGTTTTATAGGTGTATTGGTTGGCGGGTTCGTTGCGGACAAGTACGGACCACGTGTAGCCACGGCCTTTGGAACTCTGGTTGGCGCCGCAATTTTACTACTTTTTGTCGGGTCCTACGAACTTCCTGTTGTTGTTATTTTTACAACCATAGCAATTTCAGGATTATTACAGGGTGTGTTGCTGCCAAGCCGAGATTTACTAATCCGCGCGGTCACGCCTACCGGCTCAATGGGAAAAGTCGTTGGCTTTCTAACAATGGGAATGATGATGGCCGCCGCAGCGGTTCAGCCGATTTTTGGATGGCTTATGGACATAAATGAACCACGCTGGGTATTCTGGTTAAGTGCTATATTCGTTTCTGGAGCTTTATTTTGTTTTTCATCTGCAAAAATAAAAAACCAGGAGACTTCAGCAGCTAAGTAGTCTTAAATATCGGTCGGCGGTTCGTATTCTAGCTGTTTCTTTGTTGCTTCATTCGGCGGCATTTTTACAGTTTTCTGGAACAACATATGCATAAAGAGGAATAATGGCTTAGCTTTCATGATCAAGACTACCATTTCTTCGTTTTCATCGGAGTTGAAGTGTTGATGAACGACGCCATTCGGAACCATTAGCATGTCGCCGGCTTCGTAGTCGTATTTCACCCCATCATGATGGTCATAGCCTCGGCCCTTTAAAACATAAAAAGCAGCACTATTCATGTGTCCATGATTTACGTTGGTGCCCATAGGAGCAAATGCCTTTAAATGTGTTTCAATTGACTGACAGACTTCGACATCTGCAGGGTTAATTATTTCTTTTCCATAACTTTGCGGCCCGCCGTGCCATTTGAAGTCATGAGTGGAATATACGCGGGGTAATTCGTGTGTTCGTTTTAGGAGTTCCCCATAGGTCCCCTCTAGCGCCCTTACGAATGTTCTTTTTTTGGTCCAGCGT
>PBOV01000164.1 GCA_002724505.1 Rhodospirillaceae bacterium
ACGGCTATTAAGGCTGCGGAGCGTGGCGCGTTTGAGTATCTTCCAAAACCCTTCGATTTAGACGAATTGACCTCCATTGTTGATAGGGCCATTAAAGAATCCAAGCCGGAAGATATAGATTCTGAAAAATTAAAGTTTTCTTCTGAGGAGAAACTTCCCTTGATTGGAAGATCTCCTGCAATGCAAGAAATTTACAGAATAGTTGCCCGCCTAACGACGTCAGACCTTACTGTAATGATTACAGGGGAGTCTGGTACTGGGAAAGAACTAGTTGCTCGTGCGCTTCATGAATATGGAAAAAGAAAGGATAGGGCCTTTATCGCATTGAATATGGCAGCCACTCCGAGGGAGTTAATTGAGAGTGAGTTATTCGGACATGAGAAAGGGGCTTTTACAGGTGCTGTAACGGCCGGCATGGGTAGGTTTAAACAAGCACAGCATGGAACCCTTTTTTTGGATGAAATTGGGGATATGCCTTTTGATTCTCAGACCCGGTTGCTGCGCGTTCTACAAGAAGGAGAATTCACCTCCGTCGGTGGAAGGAAAGCTGTAAAAGCGGACGTGCGCATAATTGCGGCTACTAATCGTGATTTAAAGAGTTTGATCGAAAAAGGTCAGTTTCGTGAAGATCTTTATTATAGACTTAATGTGGTGCCATTGCGTTTGCCTCCTCTTCGGGAACGCAAGGAAGATATTCGAGATTTGGTTCTGCACTTTCTTAAATCTGTGGGAAAGGAAGAAGGGTCTATTAAGTCCATTGATGTTGGGGGAATGCAACTGCTCCAAAATCATAATTGGCCAGGAAATGTTCGGGAGCTTGAAAACTTAGTGCATCGCGTGGCTGCTTTATACACAGATCACGTAATTACTAGCAATATAATTGGCGTTGAGCTCGATCAGGGAAGGTCAGAATCCCTTGAAGAAGATTTAGAGGAAGAAAATTTGGGTTTGGCAGTCCAAAAACATTTGTCTCGCTATTTTGATGCGCACCGCGGAGAGTTGCCGTCGCCGGGGCTTTATGAACGCGTTCTTAAAGAATTGGAAAAACCACTAATTACACTTTCACTTGTGGCAGCTAGGGGAAACCAAATTAAAACCGCAAAAATGTTGGGCATGAATAGGAATACGCTAAGAAAAAAAATTAAAGAGCTCAACATAGATGTTATACGAGGAACACATTAAAGTGTTCTCTTGCCTACAGACAAAGTTTTCAGCGGAGAGCCGAGATGTCCGTTGAAGGTGCTGTTAATAATGGAAAACCCGGTACCCGGTTTTATAAATGGGCAGGACGTATTGCGCTGGGTCGAAAGTTGGTAATTGCGTTAATTGTTGCGGCCCTGGGTATGGCGGCCTTGACTTATGCTGTATTGAGCGGCTGGGCTTCATTCGGCATGAGTGAGATGAATATTAGGCGTATCCTTATTCTTCTCAACATAGATTTAGTTCTTTTTTTAATTCTCGGGGCTATCGTAGCACGTCGTTTAGTGCAGTTGTGGATGGAAAGACGACGGGGCGCTGTTGGCTCACGTATTCACACTCGGTTAGTTGTCATGTTCAGCTTGGTTGCTGTAACACCCACAATTATAGTGGCGGTTTCATCCGCAGTGTTTTTTAGCCTTGGTGTCCAAAGTTGGTTTAGTGATCGGGTTAGGACAGCCCTTTCAGAATCCAATGCGGTAGCGCAAGCTTATTTAAAAGAACATCAGCAAAGCATCCGTGGAGATATTTTGGCGATGGCGCGTGATGTCACGCGTTTTGCGGCCGTTGCAGCTAATGACAAAAAACGGTTTCAGCGTTTTGTGGCCACTCAAGGTAGTATAAGGGCTTTGAGCGAAGCATTAGTTTTCGACTCTAGTGGGAATAAGTTAGCGCGTTGGAGTGAAATTGGGATTTCTTTATTTGACGAACCTATTCCAATTTGGGTTCTAGAGCGTGCTCGGCGAGGAGAAACTGTTATCCTTAAAGCGGAGGGAGTAGACCGAGTCCGAGCTCTAGTGAAATTAGAATCTCACGTTGATCTGTTTTTATATGTTAGCCGCTTTATTGATCACCGGGTTTTAGGACACATTGATCGTACGCAATCTGCGGTCCGTGAATACGAAGAATTAGAAGGTGAGCGATGGAGTATCGAAGTTACCTTCGCGATGGTCTTTATAGTTGTTGCTCTGTTATTGCTTTTGTCAGCAATATGGGTCGGGTTAACCTTTGCTACCCGACTTGCTCGCCCCATTAGTGAACTTGTGAACGCTACTGAAAAAGTTCGTGCTGGGGATTTGACAGTGAGAGTTGACGAGGGAACGGAAACCGATGAGGTCGGCACCTTAAGTCGAGCTTTTAATAGAATGGCTGAACAATTGAATGTTCAGACTGATCACTTAGTCGAAGCAAATAGACAGCTTGACGACCGTCGGCATTTTATGGAGACGGTTCTTGCCGGCGTTTCATCTGGAGTTATAGGACTCGATGGAAATGGTAGGATTAATGTTGTTAATAATGCTGCTTCAAGCCTTTTTAATACAAGAAATGACATTGCGATCGGTAAGGGTTTAAATGAGCTCATTCCAGAGAGCGCAGATTTGTTAGCTCAGGTTCTTTCTGATTCATCTCAGTCCGTTAACGGTCAAATAATTTTGAGTAACGGGGGCAATAGACAGACTATTTTAGTTCGAATTTCTCCTCAGGAAGGAGAAGGGCTTGAAAAAGATTATGTTGTAACCTTTGATGACATTACCGAGCTTTTAACGGCACAAAGAAAGGCTGCATGGTCTGATGTAGCTCGAAGAATTGCGCACGAAATAAAAAATCCGTTGACGCCAATACAGTTAGCGGCTGAACGGCTCCGCCGTAAATATCAGTTAGAAATTACTTCTGATAAAGAATCCTTTATAAATTGTACAGATACGATAATTCGTCAGGTGGGGGATATAGGTCAACTTGTTGATGAATTTTCAGCATTTGCGAGAATGCCAGCACCAGTATTGAAGAACGAAAATATTATTAAAATTTGCCGCCATTCGTTAGTGTTGTTTGAAAATGCTCACCGTTCAATCTCCTTTAAATTTAAATTTGATGTTGACCAGATAAATTTGCGTTGTGACGTTCGTCAAATAGGCCAAGCTTTGACTAACTTACTTCAGAATGCCGTGGATTCTGTCGAGGAAGCAAAAAAGAAACACAATTTGACTAGCTATCAAGGTGAAATCGAGATCCGGGTAAACTTAGAAAATGAAAAATTGATTGTTAATGTTAGTGACAACGGTACAGGACTTCCAACTGGTGATGAAAGGGATCGAATCACTGAGCCCTATGTTACAACCAGAGAAAAAGGTACAGGTTTAGGCCTAGCTATTGTACGGAAAATTATGGAAGATCACGGAGGAGAATTGGTTTTAGAAGATCTTCCTGAGGGAGGTGCAGTTATTAGCTTAATCTTTACTTTAGAAAAAATCGCTGGTCATTGAGATGTTTTTTTCGACAAAAACAAACATTTCATTTCGGGGTCGAAAATGACGTCTAATATTCTTGTTGTCGACGATGAAGACGATATTAGACGTTTGATTGGAGAAATCCTACGCGACGAGGGTTTTAACTGTCGTGAAGCAGATGGCAGCGAGGCTGCGATTAAGGAATTGGCAATCCAAAAGCCGGATTTAATTATCTTGGATATTTGGTTGCAGACCAGTGGTATGGATGGTCTCGCTCTATTAGAAGTCATTAAAGAAGACAGCCCGGATTTACCGGTTATTATGATCAGTGGTCACGCTGATATAGAAACTGCTGTAAATGCAATAAAGATAGGGGCATATGATTTTATTGAAAAACCATTTGAGGCTGAGCGTCTCTTGTTGATGGCAGGGCGTGCCATTGATGCGGCTCGTCTACGTAAGGAGAATGAAGAGTTAAGACGCAGGGTTGGTCAAGATGTCCCTTTAATTGGTGTTTCTAATTCAATCGCACAATTAAAAAGTTCTATCCAGCGGGTCGCCCCGACGGAGAGTCGAGTATTAATTTCCGGTCCACCGGGCGTGGGTAAAGAGGTTGTTGCCAGATTATTACATGCCGCTTCTAACAGAGCAGATGGCCCGCTTATTGTTTTGAATTGTGCCATTATGGCACCAGAGCGAATGGAAGTAGAGCTATTCGGTTCTGAAAATAATGACCGCGGTGGTGTTGTTCCCGGAATTTTTGAGAAAGCCCATGGGGGCACCATTTTGCTTGATGAGGTCGCCGATATGCCTCTTGAAACGCAGAGTAAGATATTAAGAGTTCTTCAGGAACAAAGTTTTTCTCGGGTTGGTGGAGGGGAAGCAATTGAGGTTAATGTACGAGTGATTGCGATTACCAACCGAGATTTGCAAGTTGAGATGGTCAATGGAAATTTTCGAGAGGACCTTTATTATCGTTTATGTGTGGTACCCATTATTGTTCCGGCGTTAAAGTCTCGGCCTGAAGACATCCCAGGTTTAATCGACTACTTTATGGAGATGGCCGCAACTTCGGCAGGCTTGCCAAGGAGGGAGATTGGAAACGAAGCTATGGCATGCTTGCAAAGCTATGATTGGCCAGGAAATTTGCGTCAATTGAGAAATGTTGTGGATTGGATGTTGATTATGGTGGGAGGAAATAATTCAGAACCTATTTCTGCTGATTCTTTGCCCCCGGATATTGCGTCAGAGACGCCAACATCGATGCGCTGGAAAGAAGGAGGTGAGATCATGACTCTTTCTTTGAGGGCCGCTCGGGAGCTTTTTGAAAAGCAATATTTGAAAGCACAGGTTTTACGATTTGGGGGAAGTGTTTCCAAGACAGCGCAGTTCGTCGGTATGGAAAGGTCTGCTTTGCATAGAAAATTAAAGGCGCTGGGTATTACCGAGGACGAACGCATAGAAGAACTCCGCGTCCTTTAGGCCTTGTTGAAAGAGACGAGTAAGTTATGAAAATAATTGTAAGCGGTGCTGGACAGGTTGGCTTTCATATTGCCCAGCAATTGTCAGCGGAACAAAATGATGTTGTTGTGATCGATCAGTCACCCGAACTTATTCGCCGGGTAGGAGATTCTCTAGACGTTCAGGCGTTTGTTGGTTTTGGATCTCATCCGGACGTACTCGAGAGGGCGGGGGCAGCAAATGCTGATATGATTATTGCTGTCACATATGCAGACGAAGTGAACATGATAGCCTGCCAAGTAGCCCACTCCTTATTTAAAGTTCCGATGAAAATTGCACGTGTAAGAGATCAAAGTTACAGGGACCCGATTTGGGCCGATTTGTTTAGTCGAGACAATATGCCTATTGATGTAATTATCTCCCCTGAGATGGAAGTTGCGAAGGCTATTTCTCGGAGACTTCAAATTCCAGGCGCTTTTGAGTCAATCTCTTTGGTTGATGGAATGGTAAAAATGATGGGGGTCCGTTGTAATGCCGATTGCCCAGTAATTAATACGCCCTTAAGACAACTAACAGGGCTTTTCCCAGACCTAAATATTGTAGTTGTGGCGATTTCGAGGGATGGAGCCGGTCAAGTCCCTTCAGCTGATGATCAGTTATTAGAAGGGGACGATGTTTATTTTGTAGCAGACACAGAGCACGTTGCGCGGGCAATGGCAGTATTTGGCCATGAGGAAAGAATTGCTCGACGAGTAATTATCGCTGGAGGTGGACACATTGGCGCCTTCCTGGGAGAAATTATTGAATCGGAACATAAAGGTGTTTCCGCACGAATAATTGAAACCGACACTGATCGTGCTCACCAGGTGGCTGATACCCTTGAAGGAATTGTTGTTATTAACGGTGACGTTATTGATCCAGAAATCCTTGACGAGGTTGGAGTAGAAGAAAGCGAAGCAATCATTGCTGTAACAAATGACGATGAAACAAATATTTTGGCGTCACTGTTAGCTAAGCGGTTTGGTACGGAACGGGCGATAACTCTTATAAATAATACAACTTACTCCCCATTGATCACTTCGTTAGGAATAGATGTTGTCGTCAGTCCACGTGCGATAACTGTTTCAACGATACTTCAGCATGTTAGGCGTGGGCGTATCAAAGCGGTACACTCCCTGTTAGATGGTTTTGGTGAGGTCATAGAAACAGAAATTTTAGAGACATCAGGGCTGACGGGCAAAAGAATTGATGAGGCAGACTTGCCGGTAGGTGTTTTACTAGGCGGCATTGTAAGAAATGGACAGGTTATTATTCCAAGAGCAAGTACAGTTCTTAGAGTTCATGATAGGGTTGTTCTATTTGCCGAAGCAAAATCTATCAAAGCCATTGAGAACCTTTTTAGCGTACGCTTAGAATTTTTCTGATTGTCAAACATGTCGAGTGGTATTGCTTTTGTAAACGGGCGTTACGTCTTCAAAAAGGAGGCCATGGTTAATGTTGAGGATCGTGGTTACCAGTTTGCAGATGGCGTTTATGAAGTTATTGCTGTTTCTAATTCTCGTTTGATTGATTTAGATGCACATTTAGATCGACTTTCTCGATCCCTGGCTGAGCTCGAAATTGCTTGGCCTCTCAAACGGCGCGTTTTAGTTTTGATTTTCTCAAAGCTTATAAAACGAAATAATTTAAAAGATGGAAATATCTATCTTCAAATATCTCGTGGGGTAGCAAATCGAAATCATAGTTTTCCTAAAACTAGGGTACGTCCCTCCCTTGTTATAACTGTCAGCAAATTTGGTCGGCCTTCCGATAAGAAATTTAGAGAGGGTGTTAAGGTTGTCACAATGCAGGAAAACCGCTGGAGCCGGCCAGATATTAAATCTATTGCCTTATTACCTAACGTCTTAGCTAAAGAATTTGCCTATAAAAAAGATTCATTTGAAACCTGGTTCCTTGATGTAGACCAAACCATCACCGAAGGATCTTCTACTAATGCTTGGATTGTCCACCCTAAAGGAGAGATAGTAACGCGCGAGCTTGGAACTAAAATTCTGGGAGGAATTACTAGAGCAAGGATGGTAGAGCTAGCCCGCTCAGCGGGGATGTTTGTAACTGAGAAGCCTTTTTCTCTTCAGGATGCTCTGTCTGCTGAAGAGGCATTTATTACCAGTACTACATCGCTTGTAATGCCGGTAATAGAAATAGATGGGAAAACGATTGGTTCAGGAAGGCCAGGACCAGTAGCCTTAAAGTTGAAAAAATTATATGAGGAATTTTGCATTAAAGGCGGGGTTAAATGAGTTTAAAAGTTCCCTCGGCTATTATTTTTGATTGGGACAATACTTTAGTTGACACCTGGCCGGTAATTCACGACGCAATGAACTCAACATTAAAACACTTAGGTTATAAAACTTGGTCAATTGAGGAAACAAAGGAGCGTGTGAGATTATCTCTGCGTGAAGCTTTTCCTAATCTATTTGGGGAAAGATGGGAGGTTGCCCGTGAGATTTTTTACAAACGTTTTAAGAAGATTCATTTGGAACGTTTGGTTGCATTGCAGGGGGCTGAGGGATTGTTAAAATTACTCCATTCTAAGAAGATTTATTTAGGAGTTGTAAGTAACAAGTCTGGGAAAAATTTAAGACTTGAAGCTAATTACTTGGGTTGGAGTGATTATTTTGAACAGATAGTTGGCGCAATGGACGCAGAAAGGGACAAGCCCGCGATTGAACCTGTTTTAATGGTACTTAAGGGTAGTAAAATTCGACCTAGCTCAGATGTCTGGTTTGTCGGAGATACTAAGATAGATATGGAATGCGCTTATAATTCTGGTTGTTTGCCAATTTTAATTAGAAATACGCCACCTAAAATAGAAGAATTTGGAAAATTTATGCCGGA
>PBOV01000165.1 GCA_002724505.1 Rhodospirillaceae bacterium
GAAGTTTGGGTATGGTTTGGGGAGATCCCCACCGGTTAAATTATGGCGCACGAGATATTGCACGATTCACGACATTAACTTCTTGGATGAGCCAATGGTCACTCGAATCACGCGCTCACGGACCCAATACCCTCGCTCGGACAAGCGTACCCGTTCTCAACCTTGAATTTACTGCCGACACAAACGCACTACCTAGCGATATAGCCTTGTGGTCCGCAGCTGCAGGCGAAAGACAAGAATTTCACCGCATAATTGGGGCCACTCATTTTCTAATCAACCAGCCTGAAAAAAAATCTGAGGTGGGAGAACTTATCGCAAATTGGGCCAAAAGAATCTAGTCAAACCAAACGCCCAGCCGAGGAGTAAACTAGAAAACGCTAAAACTTTTCGGATCTTCCTATCCATCAATACAAGAAAAATTTGCAACCTTGTTGAGACAAGTTTCTATTTCAGAAAGAAGTCTTAATCGATTTTCACGTATATCGGCCTCATCCGTATTCACCGTAACCCGCTCAAAGAAGTAGTCTACAGGCGCTCGCAAATTAGCCAAGTCACCGAGCATTTCATCAAACCTAGACATATCAGAAGTACCCGGGTTCGACTCTTTTAGCTGCACTAGGGACTCCCAAAGTTGGGTTTCTTCCTTTTGCTTGAACTTTTTCTCGTCAACCTGTCTAAGTCCATATTTTTTGTTGTCTCTCTTCTCTTCTATCTGGACGATATTGCAGGCCCGCTTATAGGCACTCAAAAGATTGCCCCCATCCTCTGTTGAGAGAAAATCAGCTAAAGAATTTGATTTCTGGACAAGCCTCAAGACATTGTCATCGCCTGAGCCAGCCACTGCTTCAACCAGATCGTGCCGTGTACCTTGTGTACGCAGATAAACTTTCAAGCGGTCAACAAAGAACTCTATAAGACCCTTTTTAGGATTATGAAAACCAAGTATCTCTTCGGTTTGATACTGTTCCAGCGCCTAATCAACCAACCAAGAGAGTTGAATGTTGATTTTGTTTTCTAGAATTACTCTGATAATTCCAAGCGCTGCACGTCTTAGCCCATAGGGGTCGCGCGACCCTGTCGGCCTTTCATTAATTCCGAAAAACCCAACCAACGTATCGAGCTTATCAGCTAACGAAACGGCAACGCTAATGGCCGAAGTTGGACACAAGTCATCGGGTCCTGCGGGCGCATAATGCTCCGCAATCGCGCGCGCAACATCTTCTTTTTCACCCTCCTCAAGCGCATAGTAATGTCCCATGATCCCCTGCAGGCCAGCAAACTCACCAACCATGCCCGTCATTAAATCAGCTTTACAAAGATGTGCCGCACGCTCTGTTTGTTTTTTATCTGCATTAAGAATGTCGGCAACGCTGGAGGACAGGCCTTCAATTCGTTGGACCTTTTGCTCAAGATTGCCGAGCTTTTCATGAAAAACCATTTGAGAAAGTGTGGGCACTCGATTTTCTAACTTTTCTGTTCGATCCTGATCCCAGAAAAACTTTGCGTCAGCTAGCCTCGCCCGCAAAACGCGCTCGTTGCCGGCAACGATTACCTTTCCTCCGTCCGGTGCCTGCATGTTTGAAACCACTACAAAACGAGGCCCTAATTTTCCATCTCCGTCCACCACGGAAAAATATTTCTGGTGGCTCCGCATCGACGTCGTTAAAACTTCATCAGGGAGCTTCATGAATTCTGGATCAATTTTGCCAATGAGGGGCACCGGCCATTCAACAAGTCCGGCGACTTCTTCTAGTAATCCGCTATCGCGTTTAAGAAAAAATCCATCAGCTTCCGCCAGAGCTGCTGCTTCTTCTTCGATAAGCTTGGTCCTTATCGCTCCATTCAGAACAACGTTTTTATCCCTAAGTGTCTTTTCATAATCATCGAAGAATCCAACCTCAAAAGGCTCAGCACCAAGGAACCGATGGCCAGTGGTTTCGCTACAGGATTGAATTTCACCTCCGATTTCAAATGGGAGCAACTCGCCATCAAGCACACACATCACACGCTCCAAGGGTCGAACCCATCGGAAACTTCCCCTTCCCCACCGCATAGATTTTTGCCAGTGGAGTTTATGAATAGCGTCTGGTAACAAAAATTTTAAAACCTCGTCGGTCTTCCGACCTTTGCGATCTATTACGGCAAACCAAAACTCCCCTTTTTCAGTATTCCGTTTTTCGCACTGATCCAGTGTCAAATCATTACCACGCAAGAAACCTTGGACAGCCCTTTCGGGAGAATCAGTTCGTGGACCACGACGTTCTTCCGTCACGTCTGGCTGCGATTTGGGAATTCCGTCGACCAGGATCACAAGACGACGCGGGGTGACAAAACCTTGTGCCTCTTTAAAGGACAAACTCATTTCCTTTAAACCGTCAACAATGTGTGTCTTAAGTTCTTCGGCTGCACGCTTCTGCATACGTGCGGGGATTTCTTCACAAAAAAGTTCTAAAAGGAGCTGCATTATTATGCACCGTCCCCTTTTGCAGAACTACGACTTTGAATCCAAGTTTCGCAACAACCTTTTGCCAATGTCCGTACCCTAGCGATAAAGCTGGCGCGATCAGTGACACTTACGGCACCGCGCGCATCCAATAAATTAAACAGATGGCTCGATTTGATGCATTGGTCGTAGGCAGGAAGCGGGAGATTCTTTTCGAGAAGCTTTGCACACTCCTGTTCTGCAAATTCGAACTGTGTCCGCAAAATATCAGTCGACGCATGCTCAAAATTATAAGCAGAGAATTCACATTCCGCTTGATGGAAGACTTCCCCATAGGTCACGCCCTGCCCATTAAAATCTATGTCATAAACGTTTTCGACACCCTGAATATACATCGCAAGCCGCTCTAGGCCGTAGGTCAACTCGACGGCGACGGGGTTGCATTCAATGCCACCAACCTGCTGGAAATATGTAAATTGCGTGACCTCCATACCGTCACACCAAACTTCCCAACCGAGACCGGCGGCACCCAACGTTGGACTTTCCCAGTCATCTTCGACGAAACGAATATCGTGTGTTAGCGGGTCAATTCCGAGAACTTTTAGACTTTGAAGATAAAGCTCTTGGCTATCCGCGGGAGACGGCTTGAGGATAACTTGATATTGGTAGTAGTGTTGTAACCGGTTTGGATTATCACCGTATCGTCCATCAGCAGGCCGCCGGGAGGGCTGCACATAAGCCGCCCGCCAAGGGTCCGGCCCCAACGCACGCAGCGTAGTTGCAGGGTGAAATGTTCCCGCACCGACCTCCATATCGTATGGCTGCAAAATTACGCAGCCCTGCTTACTCCAAAAGTCATGGAGCCGCAGAATAAGATTTTGGAACGCGGTCTCCGGATTTCCCGGCTGTCCCATCTAAGCTATCAATCCCAATTATAAGAGCACGCAACATACGCGCGAGACAGCGAATGGGTCAAGAAAACCTCGCATTTTTAAACAAATTCATAAATATAGTTAATCGGCACCAGCGGCATCATAAGGGCACCCCTCACGACCACAATTTTGTACTACAGAAACAGGGACAAAAGTCGCGCAGTTGTGGCACTTTTCCATATTCTCAACATCATTATTACTTGACCTTACTTTCGCACTTTCATTTTTTCTACCGACACCCTGATTGCGCCGGCTAATAAACTTAAAACCATACCAAACTCCTCCAATAATAAGGGCTAAAACAATAAGTTTTCCTATGCTAAAACCCAACATGGTGCCCCCCTACATCCCGAACCGTTTCCAGGAAGCCCATTCTTCAATCACAGAAAAAACTGATAGCGCCTTTTGACGACTCCGCTCCTCATGGCTACTAAGCAATCTCTTAAAAGGGTTACTTTTTCCTGAAAACACTCGAAATTTTACGCGATCACCATGCACCGCGCGCATCGTTGGCTTCAAATCACCTAGTCCATCAACTAGACCAAGTTCCCGCGCCTGTTTTCCGGTCCAAATATCACCCTCGAAGAGATCATCTGAATCTGGCCCCTTAATTTTTTTGCCTCGGCGCTCCAAGACCATCTGTTTAAAACTCTCATGAATATCCAACTGGATCGCTTTAAGCCGCTTTATGTCTTCTGGTTCCTCAAGTTTGAATGGGTCAAGCATCCCTTTACGTTTGCCTATAGCATGCACCCTTCGCTCAATACCGAGACGTTCTATAGCCTCCACAAATCCAAACCCCGACGAGATTACGCCGATGGAGCCAATTATTGAATTGGCATCGGCAAATATTTCATCCGCAGCACACGCAAGCCAGTAGCCACCTGATGCGGCTACATCCTCAGTAAATGCTACAACTGGGATATCTTTCTCATCACCTAATTCGCGTATTCGGCGGGCGATCTGTGCAGATTGTACCGGCGCACCCCCCGGTGAATTGATAATCAACGCAACTGTTTTGACACGTTTTGCAGAAAATGCCCGCTCTATTGATTTCTCAAGATTATCAAGTGTCAGGCCAGAACGGCCTGGTCCTAACTGCCCGATTACTCCAGACAACTTTAAGACAGAGACAACAGGGCTGGGATCACTGAAATAGCTCAACGGAATTCGTGATATCCACCTGGACACGAATTCTTTAATTTTACTTACATCCATAAAAAAATCATAAGCGCTCAACCACTCTATGCCAAGTGCCTCAAATTTCTATTGCCGCTCCATTTAAGACTCTAGTCGCCGCGTCACGATAGGTACCATCAGCATTATGGATTGATAAACCAGGAAGTATTCGAGTTGGACTCCGGGTCCCTTTTCGCAGCTGAATAATAACTCGTTTGGCCTCCTCCCCCTGATGAGGCCAAAGCGGCAAAATACTTACCCCGCCGAAGTTTAAAGGTAAAATTTTGATCAATTCAGTCAAACGATCCGCCCGATGGACAACGGTCAAATACCCTTTATGAACTAAAGCATCATGCCCAATTTTCAACCAACGCTGAAGATCTGCATTAGTTTCTTTAGTCGCAAGCGCCCGACCCGGATTGGGTGAGACGTGATTAGTGTTTTCCGACAGAAATGGTGGGTTCATCATCACATGATCAAAGGCAGCCTCAAAATTTTTGGGTAAGGGTTCAGCGACGTCTCCAATTACGGCATCAACATTTTTGCCCGCACCATTAAGAAGAATATTCTCCCTAGCCAACGCAATTGCCGAAGAATTTATGTCCATGCCCAAAATCTTTAAATCAGTAATGCGGTGGGATAGACATAACGCCGCACCCCCAGTGCCTATGCCTAATTCGAGAACCGATTGCCCAGATTTTGCTGGAACTGATGCTGCCAAAAACACAGTATCAATTGCCGCACGAAAACCATCCCTTGGTTGCCGCAGCCGCACGCTACCGCCGAGCAGCGTATCTTCAGTTTCTGTATTTACCGTTATCTGAGACAATTTGTTTTGGTTCTCCACCTTAATAAAATATCTATGGGTCAGCTCCTCATATCCAATAACGTCTTCTCATTATAACATCCACTTTTGGGTGCGACTAATTGACGTCAACTCATTAGATTGCTTGACCCCAAAACCGGTTGTTCTATGCTCGCGATCAAGCCTCTCCGGATCAAGGTTATAAGAGAATACGATGACAGTCGTCGTCAATTTCAATAAAAAACTAAATGCTCAAAAGGCGCCGTCGCTTGACAAATTGATTGCAATAACCGCAGAAGACCTCCGCGGTGTCAATGAAGTCATCCTTGAGCAAATGCAGAGCTCGGTCTTGCTGATACCCCAATTGGCCGGCCATATAATTGCAGCTGGCGGCAAAAGGCTGCGCCCGATGCTAACCTTGAGTAGTGCAGGACTTTGCGGTTACACCGAAAATCGTCATATTGGGCTTGCTGCTTGCGTGGAGTTTATACACACAGCAACCCTATTACACGATGACGTTGTTGATGAAAGTGACCTGCGGCGAGGAGCCGCAACGGCCAACGCTGTGTGGGGAAATAAAGCGTCAGTTCTTGTCGGTGACTTTTTATTTTCCCGAGCCTTCGAGCTAATGGTCGCAGATGGATCACTTGAGGTTCTCAAAATATTATCGAGCGCTTCTTCGGTTATAGCCGAAGGCGAAGTCCACCAGTTAGTAACCGCTAATGATACTGACACCACAGAGCAAGATTATCTTGAGGTTATCCAGGCGAAGACGGCTAAATTATTCGCTGCAGCGGCAGAGATTGGCGCCGTTGTTTCAGATCGCCCAAAAGAGGAACAGCGCAAGCTTGAAGACTTTGGGGATCATCTTGGCATGGCCTTCCAACTAATTGATGACGTTCTGGATTATTCCGCTCAACAAACTACGCTTGGTAAGACCGTAGGTGATGACTTCCGAGATGGCAAAATCACTCTGCCGATTGTACTTTCATTCCGGTCAGGTGACGAAAAAGAGCGGATATTTTGGCGTCGTACTTTGGAAGACCTTGAGCAGAAAAAAGGTGATTTCAAGCGTGCAGTTCAATATTTGGAGAATTCTGGAGCCCTAATAGCCACGGTTGAACGGGCACGTGAATATAGTCGCAAAGCCCTAGATTCACTATCTATATTCCCTGATAGCGAGCACAAACAAGCGCTTACTGAAGCCGCCAAATTTGCCGTCGAACGTTCTTACTGACGGCACCAAACCAAAACTGATAAGATTCTACCCCGCTTGCGATAGCTCTATACCGGGTTTATATAACTCGCTTGCGTCGGAGTGTAGCTCAGCCTGGTAGAGCACTGTCTTCGGGAGGCAGGGGCCGGAGGTTCAAATCCTCTCACTCCGA
This sequence comes from Rhodospirillaceae bacterium, assembly GCA_002724505.1. Lineage (GTDB taxonomy): Bacteria > Pseudomonadota > Alphaproteobacteria > MPNO01 > UBA2964 > UBA2964. The sequence goes on from PBOV01000165.1 coordinate 6,748, forward strand.
CCAGAAACTTTTGTGGTTCCGCTGCTGAGGCTTAAAGCTAATGACCCTTAAAGTACGCCCATTATCTCCGACCATCGGCGCTGAAATAATCGGTATGGACCCGCGAGAACCCCTTAACCAAAATAGTGTAGAATTTTTACGAAAGGTGTGGTTGGAGTTCGGCGTAGTATTTATTCGGGGATATAAATTAACTGACGCTCAACATGCTTCCCTCTGTTCAAATTTGGGGAAAATTCAGGCCGAAAGAACTGCACCAGAATCTGAATCAGAATCCCACCCAGGCATGCTATTTGTTTCCAACTTTAAGGAGAATGCTATTTTGCCTGGCGGAGAAATGTGGTTTCATTCCGATCAGTGCTACTTTGAAACGCCTGTTTCTGCGACAAGTCTTTATGCCATCGAAATACCATCAAGTGGTGGGCATACAATCTTCTGTGATTGCTCCGAGGCCTATCAAGATTTATCGGAGGAGCTAAAGAGCCGGCTTGAAGGCAAGTTGGCCATGAATGTATACGACTATCAATCGAACAATCGCTATTTCAAATCAGAAGAACGAACAGTCGGTGCTCCCGAGGCACCTCACCCTGTAGTACGAACGCACCCAGAAACGGGTAGAAAATCACTATTTATTAATCGTTTAATGACAGATTGTATCCTTGGAATAGAAGAGCGAGAAAGCAGAGAAATTCTTGAGTTTCTTTTTGATCACATGGAAAAAGAACAATACCTCTATGACCACAAATGGAAACCATGCGATCTTTCAATTTGGGATAATCGGTGCACGCTCCACGCGCGAACTAACTACGATCTCGCAGAACGTCGTTTGTTAAGGCGTTATGCTGTCGAAGGGGACAAACCATATTGATTTTTGTTGCTGAAGGGTGACAGTTGGCAAAGAATAAAATTCAGTCGTCGTGTTGCAAGGCCATAAATGAAAGAATTGAAATTTGAAAGACCCTCTGATTAGTTGAGTTTTAAGAGAGACATATCGCATCTTCGATATGGGTTTATGTCTATTTCCTATAATTTATTTTTTATTTGTTAATTAACTAACGAACCATCACGACCCTACCGAAACAAAGCGGTAATAGAATAAATCATTAGGGCTTTTTTATTTTATTTCTGTATTGCTCGAACTGTTCCATCAACAATAACATCTAGCAAAGTCGGCCCCTGACGTGAAGTAGCCTTTAATAATGCTGGGCGGATTGCATCGGGTTCTGTGATTGTATCTGCTGTTACTCCAAGCGAACGTGCCACGCCGGCAAAATCAATTTGCGGCTCGTCGAAATCCATACCGACATAGGCATCACTTTTATGAAAACCAAGAAGGCGTTGCTTTAATATTCTGTAGCTTCGGTTATTAGTGATAACAAACGTGATTGGCAGGTCGAGATGGGCGGCCGTCCAAAGAGCTTGAATTGAATACATCGCACTGCCATCGCCACTAAGGCAGAGCACCCGGCGATCGGGATGGGCCAATTGAACGCCTATTGCTGCAGGCAAACCCCAGCCAATTCCTCCGCTAGCATTACCGTGAAATCCGTATCGATCTCGAAATGGTAACAAGTCAGGCAGTGCGCGCGAGCTCGTTAGAGACTCATTTACGACGATAGAATTCGAAGGAAGAGCATCGACAACATTAAGCATCAGCCAGTCAGGGTCGATGGGATGGACAGAAGATTTCTCTTTAGCCAATTCACGAGTTTTCAAATTGCGTGAGCCCCAGTTAATTTTTGATAGCATGGAAAGGCGACCCGCAGCGATCTTATCCAAACTCTTGCCTCCCTGTCTTTGCAACGCAGGAATAAGAGCCTTCATAGTCTCACCGACATCAGCATGAAGTGCGATATCGGCTGGATAATTCTTTCCTATTTCCCAATCATTGAGGCCAACCTGAAC
>PBOV01000166.1 GCA_002724505.1 Rhodospirillaceae bacterium
GGATCAAAGACTGGATATAAGCTTGGAGAATTTTTAAAAGTCCGCCTCAACGATTGTAATATATCTACGGGCGGATTGCTTATAGAGCCGGTACAGCAAAGCTTTGGAGAAAATAAAAAAATTAAGTCTCGTGGCAGACGCGGAAAGCATGCAAACCAGCGTGCTCGAAGAAAAAGGCAAAGATAACGCTTGTGTACTATTCTTGTATCTATTTTCCATCTATTGATTTGAAACGTTAGAGGACGGGTCGAAAAACTCCGGTCAAATAAACTTAATTCTTGTATATCTTGACTTTTAAAATTTGTATTAAGGCGTCCCTTTTAAGTTTGGAAGAACTTGACAGCGCGCCATTGTAGATTATGTTGCGCCCATCAAATTTCAGTTTGCGGACTAAAATATTATGGCCAAGGCTAATTCGATACAGATTAAACTTGTGAGTAGTGCTGAAACCGGTTTTTACTATATTACCCGAAAAAACCCGAGGACACTCACAGACAAGGTTGAGATGCGGAAATATGACCCGGTCGTGCGTAAGCACGTGATGTTTAAGGAAGCTAAGATTAAGTGAATTATGCGATACGCTAATTAATGAAGCCGCCCTAATTTATGTGGCGGCTTTTATTTTTCTACAAAGCGCCAAAGCAATAGCGGACTGCTTTAAATAAGCCAAACCTAGTATAATCAATTCATGTAAAAATAGGTTTAGTTATCCTTAGCGGGGGGCATTACAACTTTTATATGCAGTTCCTCAAGATGCGTCTCGTCGACGACGGCGGGCGCATTCATCAATAGGTCTTGCGCTTGTTGCGTCATCGGGAACATCGTTACCTCACGAATGTTTGGTTCATCCGCAAGCAACATTACGATACGATCTATTCCTGGCGCAGAGCCACCGTGCGGAGGCGCCCCGTATTTTAAAGCGTTAATCATTCCGCTGAAGCGGGTATCTACCTCACTCTGAGGATACCCCGCTATATCAAATGCCTTGTACATAATTTCTGGCAAATGGTTACGAATAGCGCCACTGGACAGCTCTACACCGTTACAAACGATATCGTATTGGTACGCCTTGATTTCTAAGGGGTTTTCCTTCTCCAATGCATCAAGCCCGCCTTGTGGCATTGAAAATGGATTATGACTAAACTCTATCTTACCGGTACGGTCATCACGCTCATACATTGGGTAGTCGACGACCCAGCAAAAATTAAACTGCCCTTCATCAATTAAGCCGAGCTCCAAACCAATTCTATCCCGTGCTAGTCCAGAAAAACTTGCAATATCGTTCTCTTGCCCACAGGCGAAAAAAACTGCATCACCATCGCAAACACCCGTCGTATCTTGGAGCATTGCGATACGCTCACTATCCAAAAATTTAGCTATGGGTCCCTTAGCTTTACCATCTTCAAAAATTATGTAGCCCAGACCACCGGCACCTTCCTCGCGTGCCCATTCGTTGAGTTTATCAAAAAAGCTCCGCGGCATTTCAGCAGCCCCGGGCGCAGGTATTGCACGGACGACAGATCCTTTTTCAATTGCGGACGCAAAAATTTTAAAGTCGGTTCCCTGCCATACTTCTGTCACTTTATTCATCACAATTGGATTGCGAAGATCGGGTTTATCGTTTCCGTACTTCAACATTGACTCTGCGAAGGGAATTCGCGGAAACGGCAACGGGGTTACATTTTTACCACCTCCAAATTCTTCAAAAATTCCGTGTAAAACGGGTTCAATTGCGTTGAAAACATCCTCTTGAGTTACAAAAGACATTTCAATATCAAGCTGATAGAACTCGCCTGGCGACCGATCTGCACGCGCATCTTCATCGCGAAAGCATGGAGCTATTTGGAAATATCGATCAAACCCTGCAACCATGATTAGCTGTTTAAACTGCTGAGGTGCTTGCGGCAGTGCATAAAAATTGCCTGGGTGCAGGCGACTTGGAACCAAAAAATCCCGCGCGCCCTCTGGAGAAGTGGACGTTAAGATAGGCGTTTGAAACTCTTTAAAGCCTTGGTCTGTCATTCGTTGCCTAATACTCGACACAACGTCCGAACGTAATTTTATATTCCGGTGCAAACGCTCCCGACGCAAATCTAAAAAACGGTAACGCAGGCGCGTTTCCTCTCCATAATCTTGATCTGAATTTACTTGGAGTGGTAACTGTTCCGCAGGGCTCAACAATTCTATTTCGGCAATTACTAGTTCAACCTCACCTGTGGGCAGGTTAGCATTCATAGTCTCTTCGCTGCGGCGGACAATTTTTCCGGTTACACAAATTACCGATTCAAGCCTAAGAGATTCTAATTCCGGAAAAACTGGGCTTGAGGCATCAACAACACATTGCGTAATTCCAAAATGATCCCGTAAATCAACAAACAAAAGATTACCGTGATCACGCTTTCTATGAATCCAGCCAGATAAGCGTGCGATCTCACCAGAATCCGCCATCCTTAAAGCGTCACAATTATGGGTTCTATATCGATGCATATGGGTTCCAGCCAGAAAAAATGCCGAATAAGCGGGGGAATGGCCACAGAATGGACCATCTTGTCAAGGATTTATACAAAATTAACCAAGCTAATTCTTTCATAAGGTACTATGTTTGTGTATAGCTCTTAAATGTCTTTTATTTCTGACACTGATACCTTAGTGGCCTTTTGTGAACGGCAGGCAAACGCCAAGTTCATTACAGTGGATACCGAATTTCATCGAGATAAAACTTATTGGCCGCAACTTTGCGTAATTCAAATTGGTGGCCCAGATGAAGAGGCCGCCATTGACGCTTTAGCTGACGAAATTGATTTAACAGCGTTATTTGACCTAATGCAAAAACCCGACCTTATTAAGGTCTTCCATGCGGCACGACAAGATTTTGAAATTTTTTATCAGTTGACAGGAAAATTACCATCGCCGGTCTCAGACACACAAATTTCTGCAATGGTTTGCGGTTTCGGTGACTCCGTTGGATATGAGACATTGGTGTCACAGCTTGCGGGACAACGGATCGACAAATCGATGCGTTTCACCGATTGGAAACGTCGCCCGTTATCACAGAAACAACTTGATTATGCTCTTGCGGATGTAACACACCTACGGGTTGTATATGAGAGGCTATCTGATCTTCTAACAAAGAACGGTCGTGAGGATTGGGTTAGTGAAGAACTTGCCGCCCTCTTAAATCCGTCGATATACAAATTCGAAGTGAAAGAATCCTGGCGACGTTTAAAAGTTCGCAACCCAAGTCCAAAAATGCTCGCAATACTTCGTGAAGTTGCTGCTTGGCGAGAGGAAGAAGCCCAAACTCGGGACGTTCCCCGCAATAGAATACTGCGTGATGACGCGTTAATCGAGCTTGCGATCCAAAAGCCAAGATCTTTAAAAGATCTTCAGGGTATGCGTGGCCTTCATGGCGGACAAACCAAAGGACATATTGCTGAAAAAATTTTGAGCGCAATTTCCCGGGGATTGACGCTAAAAAGTGATCAATACCCCAAAGTGCCAAAGCCGCGGGGCAACATACCAAAATCCGGGCCCACCACTGAATTACTCAAAGTGCTTTTAAAAATGAAATGTGAGAAACATTCTGTAGCGCAAAAACTTATTGCTAGTTCTAACGATATTGACGAATTGGCACGCGATGATAATGCAAATATACCTGCTCTTAAGGGATGGCGTCGTCAAATTTTTGGCAACGACGCAATAGCCTTAAAACAGGGAAAAATTGCCATGACAGTAGCTGGAAATTCTATCCAGCTGGTAAAAACTAATTAGAGTATAACCCGCTTTTACTTGCCAACCGACATTGATTCCAAGACAGACCGTACCAATGGCACTGAAATTATTCTTTTTTGAGCCAAAGCGGCTTCATCTAAAACCCTTATAAGATCTCTCGCTGCCCCCAGACTACGATGGATCCGACGTACAATATATGTGATCACATCTGGTTCGACGCGAAGTTGACGGTCTAAAAATAATTTTACTAATACTGCCTCCAGCAGGGCATCGTCGGGCATTCCAATTTTAACCACGGGGGCCGCCCGGAGCCTTGACCCAAGGTCTGGTAGGTCGAATTTCCAATGTCCAGGTGGCGAAGTAGAAGTCGCAAGTATAGTACCACCGTATTCCGCGACCCTATTAAAGAAATAAAAAAAATTTTTTTCATCTAAGATTCCAACTGATAAATCAATAACAAAACAACAGTCATTTAAGCTAACCCTTTCAATGCGTGATTCAATCTCCGCTTGCCCTAAGAGATCAGCCCCAGATTGTTTTTGCCAAACTGCGGCCAGATGGCTCTTACCGCATCCGCGGGGTCCGCATAAAATAGCAAACGGGGCAGGCCAATCTGGCCAGCAGTCAATAAAATCAAGGGCTGGTTTATTACAGGATGTAACAAAGAAATCTTCACGTCCATCGGCTGGTCGATGCGCCAGATCTAGGATTAATTGAGAGCGGTTAGACATTACTCAGGTTCTTGATCCTTTATCTCTGCAAGATAGGCTTTACTTGTTTTATATTCGGCAATCAAAAACCGCCCAAGTACGCCAATAACAGCACCAACCGGAACTGCAAGGAGTATTCCTGTAAAACCAAAAAGGGTACCACCCGCCAAAAGCAAAAATATTATCCAAACTGGATGTAGTCCAATCTTATCGCCTACTAGTTTAGGTGTAAAAAAATTGCCTTCCAAAAATTGTCCTATGACAAAAACTGCAACCACTAAGATAATAGGCTGCCATTCGCCAAATTGTGCGATAGCCACACCGACTCCAACAACAAAACCAACAAGCATACCAAAGTAAGGAACAAAAGAAATGACTCCTGTCCCAAGCCCAATGACAAACCCAAAATCCAGCCCGATTACCGTGAGGCAGATTGCATAAAAACTTCCTAACAAACCACAAACTAGCACCTGCCCCCTGAGAAAACCTGAAAGAACAAAATTTATTTCTAAAACTTGGTCGCGAACCGTTTGGGCATAGCGACGAGGCAACCATCCTTCAACAGTTTGAACGATTTTGTCCCAATCCCGCAGCAAATAAAACATTACAATCGGCGTGATGATCAAAAGAGACAGCAAATTAAGAATTGCTGCGCCACCACCCCAAATTTTACTTAAGATGCCTCCAAACCAAACAATGAGATCTGCACTCGCTGCTCCGCCAACTTTTTCTTTAATTGCAACGATATCGGCATCGGTAAGTTGTGATTGGATAATAACCATAATTTCTAGCGCCTTAGTCCGCAGGACATCCATATACCCCGGCGCTCGGAGGGCCAGTTCCGTCAACTGCGTTTGAAGCAACGGAATAATAACAAGTAGTAACCCAAACACAGTAAAAACAGCAGCGAGTGTAAGCAATGCTGCCGCTGCCCAACGAGGCACCTTCCATTGCTGTATCATATCTGCAATGGGGTCCAAAAAATAAGCCAATGCAATTCCAGCGACAAAAGGAAATAAAATATCACCAAGTAGCCATAAAGTAGCTGCCATAAACACAAATAAAGTAATCCAGGCGAAAAGATGTTGCTTAAAAGTCATCTGTAATCGCTTCCATTGTCCTGCTCTATATTTCTGCCCCAGCGAACAATATAGGCGCCACCGGACGCAAGTGTCGTCAATGTTACAATATAAACTAAGGTCAGAACAAACTCTGACCAAGCAAGCTGCGGAAATGCCAAGTTTGCGAGAACCGTGGCTACCAAGAATATCTGCGCTGCTGTATTTATTTTACTTACGATCAATGGCTTCATTTTGACACTATTAGTTGAAATATGAAGCAAAACCACTCCACCAATAATAACTAAATCTCGAAAAACCACCAAAATTACTAACCAACTGGGCAGCAAGTTTTCGTGGCCCAAAGTAATATAAACCCCAACAAGTAGTGCTTTATCAGCGAGGGGGTCGAGAAAACTACCAAGAATAGTTGCTTGTCCGAGCTGCTTGGCAATGTATCCGTCTATAGCATCGGAAACACCGGCAGCCACAAAGAGCCAAAAAGCGCCAAAATAAGAACCATTCAAAATTAAATAGATCATTACTGGTACGGCCATAAGCCGCGCAAGAGAAATTAAATTAGGAATGCTCATTGTTCAAAACTTTTGAAACACGCTTCAGACAGGAGTGCGAAAAAACATTTTTTTCAATTATTAAATATTTAGTCATTCTGGCTAAAGATTTGCAACTTCCAATAGACTGCCCCCTGCGTCAAGACGATATCGCGTTGCGACAAAGATAAACTTAACTGACCCGGGGAACCAATATATTGAACCCGGATCAAAGCAGAGTTAAGTGATAACCTTATTATCTCTGCCTTTTGGACAAACGAATTTGCTTCAAGCTTGTTTTTTAATACGATTAAATCAGATAAGCCTCGCAAATCTGTTTGAGCAATCAACTCCCGATTATCTCCGAAAGGTAACAAATTATCTTTCTTCCAATCTTCTTCGATCTCGTCTCGTAAATGTTTGGCTGCAACCGAAAGAACTCTTTGTAAGGACTGACCTTTGCTATTCTTCAAACTTTTGATTGAAGTGCGATCGATGGCACCCTGACTCAGCCAACTAGTCGCTAACTCGATTATTCTTTTTCCTTGCAAGTTTTTGATAGTAGCAACCGTTAAAAGTGCCGCAGCGGCCCCATAACGTTGGGAGATCGATTTAATCCGTTCGCCATTTCCGATTACCGCCTGTTCAGGACTAATATCAGCAATATCTAGGGTCTCGCCCTTTGGCACTATTAAGTCAATCAACCCATCGCTTTTGGGAAGTTCTCTCCACGCCTTTAACCAAAAATTGCCCGAATCCCAGAGCTGCAATGTTGCTTGAACGCGTAATAAAGGTAAAACGATCATTGCTTTGCTTTTTGTTTCTGCGAATTGTAGGCCCGCGTTACGTAGATAGCTTCTGACAGCAGATGGATTAAACCTAACTACAAATTTTGCCAAATACCTAACTGGTGATGTTTTCTCCTCTATAACTTCAACTCCTGATACCAACTGCACAAGCTGTTTACCCGAAAGCTCTGGAAGATTCGGAAAATCCTTAACCAGAACAATTCGTTTCATCAAACGTTTGTAAGCTTCTTTTTGTCCAATTTTAAGAGCTACTTCTCTAGCTACTGCAGCCGATTCGGCGATTTCATCGACCTTGACGTTGTTGACAGTATATACTCCTTCCGACTGGGCCGCCGTAGGATACGGATAAAACAGAGAAAATAGAGTTGCACACATTACTACCGTTTGGATAAAGGCAGGCGTTGCAAACCAGATGGGATTAAGTATCTTCACTAAACACCAAGGCAATAGAATTAACATAGATTATCCCTTTTAAAGCATGCGAGAAAGCAATTAACAGTCGTAGCTACAAAAATGCAGGAGTTGATGTTGATGCTGGTGCAGCATTAATAGACTCTATAAAGCCACTCGTCAGGACAACAGCACGTCCTGGTGCTAATGTGGAAATCGGTGGATTCGGTGGTATGTTCGACATCGCCGCCGCTGGATTTAATGATCCTATATTAGTGGCCGCTACTGACGGTGTGGGCACAAAGTTACGAATAGCTGTTTCCGCAAACGATCATTCCAGCGTCGGCACTGATCTTGTTGCCATGTGCGTTAATGATCTCGTAGTACAAGGCGCGGAACCACTGTTTTTTCTAGATTATTTCGCGACAGGAAAACTTGTTCCAAGTCGGGCCGAGGAAGTAATCATAGGTATTGCCAATGGCTGCAAACAAGCAGGTTGTGCTCTAATTGGCGGAGAGACAGCTGAAATGCCCGGTATGTACCAAGGGGATGATTATGACCTCGCAGGATTCTCGGTAGGCGCAGTCGAGCGTCATAATGTCCTCACAGGTGCAAAAATTGCACCTGGGGACTTTGTTCTAGGCTTAAAATCTAACGGTATTCACTCAAATGGGTTTTCCCTGGTACGAAGTATCGTTGATAATTTAGGGCTCAAATATGACGATGAGGCGCCCTTCAGCAAAGAACCTTTAGGTGCAACTTTACTCACGCCGACCAGAATATATGTAAAATCTTGTTTATCTGCACATAATGCCGGTCTTATAAAAGGCCTTGCCCACATTACCGGCGGTGGCTTAATCGAAAATATTCCACGAATCTTACCAGAAGGCCTTAGTGTTCAACTCGACGGTGGAAGTTGGCAAATTGGGGATGTTTTTAAATGGCTATCGAGGGCGGGGGAAATAAAGCCCGAAGAAATGGCTCGAACGTTTAATTGCGGAATTGGAATGATCGCCATCATCGCACCAGAACTTATGGAAGAAGCAGCAGAAAAATTTTCAGAGGCCGGTGAAACCGTTTATAAAATTGGGTTAGTCCTCAACGCTGATCATAAAGAACCGGTTGAAATAATTAACTGGGAAGAAGTATGGGAAGGCTGAAAACTGCCATCTTAATTTCTGGCCGCGGCAGCAATATGCAGGCCCTCATAGATTATTGTTCCACGACTGATGCTGCAGCTGAGATCAAGCTAGTTCTATCTAATGTTCCTGATGCCGTTGGCCTCAGACGAGCGAGCGAAGCTGGAGTTTCGACAGAGGTGATAAATCACAAACTCTACCCTGATAGGGAAACTTTCGAAAATTTGTTAACGAAGACCCTAAAATCTCACAAAATTGAGCTAGTTTGCCTTGCCGGTTTTATGCGCCTTCTAACCGGTAGCTTTGTTAACTGCTGGCGAGACAAGCTAATCAATATCCATCCCTCTCTCCTTCCGGCTTTCAAAGGGATAAATACCCATAAACGAGCACTTGAAGCGGGGGTCCGGTTTTCTGGCTGCACTGTGCATTTCGTCAGAACTAAAATGGACTCGGGACCAATTATCATGCAAGCCGCTGTTCCGATCCTCCCAGACGACAATCCGGATATTCTTGCCGCGCGTGTGCTAGCCGCTGAACATCGCTGCTACCCTCACGCCCTATCTCTAATCGCAAGAGGCAAAACACAAGTTGTCAACGAGAAAGTTCTTATCGAAGGAAACGAAATCGTCGATACAGTGCTCTTCAACCCAAATGAGAAAATTTAATCAAGGGTTTTCAAAGCTGAGCTTCAAAGATAATTTTAACGTATAGATAATTATTAATTAGTTCCTTGGAGGAGAAGTTATGTCAGATATTACTGAAACTGTTGCTGAACAGACTAAAAAGGGTTGGGTGGGTTTTTCAAAATTTATGTTAATCAGTACAACAGCGGTTCTCGCCATCGTCGCGCTGATGGCTATTTTTCTACTTTAAAATTTTTTTCCAGTAAAACTGGCGGTCCACGCCATGGTTTTTACTAACCAAATAATTCGGTTTGACTAAAAAAGAACGCGATTTCAATTGCCGCATTTTCGGCTGAATCGGATCCGTGAACTGAATTTGCCTCGATAGACTCACCAAAATCTTTTCGAATTGTGCCTTCGTCGGCATTCGCTGGGTTTGTCGCACCCATAATTTCCCGATTTGTACTAACAGCGTTATCCCCTTCCAACACCTGAACCACGATAGGTCCAGAGCACATGAATTCACAGAGATCGCTAAAAAATGCCCGACCTGCATGAACTGCATAAAATCCTTCTGCCTGCGAACGAGTGAGACGAATACGTTTTTGGGCAATAATTTTCAGACCGGTTTCCTCAAAGCGGGCATTAATTTTACCTGTGAGGTTTCTGCGTGTAGCGTCTGGTTTAATGATAGATAAAGTTCTCTGAATAGCCATGTGATTTAAGCTCTCGTTTTATAAAGGCGGCGGCCTTATATACGTTCATTATCTCTACGGCAACCGTCTCGTAGGGTTATACTATTTATAAAACTTGTGTTTTGCGTTTAATAAGTAAAAACTTCTTACTCATCTGCTTTTTCCCAATGACCATTTTCTTTTTGTTTCCAATAAGTTAAGGAAAGACCACGATCGGAATAATTTTTCCAGCGTTCCCTGGCAGCAACAACAGACTCATCGTCATTACCATCAAAAATTTCTAGGCAACGCTCATAATCTTGATATGCATCTCCATCTGCTCCTTCTGTTAAAATTAAGACTTCAGCGTCATTAGGATTTGCAGAATCGGTGGTTAGCCAAATTGGTTGTCGCGCACCGTTCCCTTCTTGATCAGAACCGTGAGGCAAGAAGGAAGCGGCATCAGTAGTCCAAAGCGCGCTATTGAGAAATTCTAATCTTTCTGACGAACTTGTTCTGACAATAACGCATTTACCTGAAGCCAAAATTTTTTCAAGTAAGCGCAAAAGTGCATCAGGTAGAGGTGTTTTAGTTAAATGGTAGAAAGCAATTTCTGTCATCCTAAAGGACTTGATTACTTACTTTCATATTCATCGGCAACCAACCTATCCAAAAGCCTAACGCCAAAACCTGTGCCTCCCTTTGGAACCGTTGGAGAGTCGGATTTTGACCATGTAACACCTGCAATATCTAAATGAGCCCAGGCAACATCTTTTTGAATGAAACGCTGCAAAATTTGTGCTGCCGTTATGCTTCCAGCATCACGACCACCAACATTTTTCATATCAGCGATTTGTGAACGAACCTGTTTGTCATAAGCTGCACCTAGAGGCATACGCCACAACTCTTCACCAGTTGCCTTTCCTGCAACCAATAGTTTTTCTGCGAGTTTGTTATTATTAGAGAACATACCCGCATGATGATATCCCAAAGAAACAATAATCGCACCCGTAAGTGTCGCGAGATCAATTACAGTATGAGGCTTGAATGTTTTCTGGCACCACCACAAAGCATCGGCGAGGACCAATCTACCCTCTGCATCAGTATTGATTACTTCAATAGTTTGGCCTGACATGGTTTTTACGACATCGCCTGGCCGTTGCGCTGTACTCGAAGGCATATTTTCAACAAGGCCTAAAATACCAACAGCATTAACCTTGGCCTTTCTGGAAGCCAGTGCATGCATAACTCCCGAGACAACCCCAGCACCACCCATATCCCATTTCATATCTTCCATACCACCAGCGGGCTTAATTGAAATACCACCGGTATCGAAGGTTACCCCCTTCCCTACGAAGGCAATCGGGCGCGTTTCCTTCGTTTTTGGTGATCCATTCCATTGCATGGCGACCATTCTGGGAGCGTGTGCACTTCCTTGCGCAACACCAAGAAGTGCTCCCATGCCAAGCCTTTTCATTTTTTTTTCATCAAGAACTTGAGTTTTAATCCCGAGTTTAGCTAGAGAACGCAAACGCGCTACAAAGCTAATCGGATAAATCACATTTGCCGGTTCGGAGACCAAGTCACGAGTGAAGAATACACCATCCACAACACTCCTAAGGGGTGCGAATTTGCGACGGGCCCCTTTCACGTCATTCAACATCACAGCTAAAGCCGTTAGTGAAGCTTTATCTTTCTCTTGCGTTTTATACTTATTAAAACGGTAACTTCTCAGATGGCAGCCATACCCTATATTGGCAGCGAATTCTGCGTCACTGATTTTTACACCTTTAATTATGTCAACGAGCACAGACGCTGATTTTAGACCTGAAGCAGCGAGCGAGTGATAAATGGCGCCACCCAAAGACTGAACCGCCAGGTCATCAACTTTATTCGGCGCGCCAATTCCGAGGAGTAAAATTTGTTTCGCAAGAATACCTTCGGGCGCTAAAACTTCTAGCGTCTGACCTTCCGCTCCTTCAAAATTGCTACTCGCCATTGCTCGTTTTAGAGATCCTTTAGTAGCACTATTTAATTGATCAGCGCTTTCGGACATCTTTCTTCCGTCGGCGACAAAAACTACATAAGCACCAGAGCGGGTTAATGATGGTTTTGTATAGATTACACGCATTTTTATATTTCTCCGGTCTTTTTAAAACACTACACTTAAATGATTAACTGCCGTAATTTAACAAGGATAGTGTTAAAGAAAAGGCGTTTTGGTATTGATTGTAAATATTGATAAATAGAAATTTTTTCTAAACAAGATATACCTGATACAAAACAGTCAAACTGTCCAAAAACTTAAAAGGATAGATGATAATACACTGCTCTGATGCTATGACCACAGTCAAGCAACACAAAAATGACTGGGCGAAAGCATGTCAGCAAGATGTCGATCCGAATAGAATTAAGTTATGAAAAGAATATTCTGGTACATATTTAAACAACTCATCGTGGCAACAATCTTAGTTGCCACAATACTTACTTGTATGGTTTGGCTTACACAGTCCCTGAGATTTGTTGAAATGATTGTAAATCGGGGTTTATCGATCTCGATTTTTCTCAACTTTACATTATTACTTCTTCCTACCTTTTTCGCGTTCATTTTACCAATTGCAATCTTCGCATCAGTAATTTTCACATATAACAGGCTAATAATTGATAGTGAGCTTATTGTGATGCGGGCGAGTGGATACAGCCAGTTAATGATAGCCAGGCCGGCTATATTGTTAGCAACCCTCGTAACATTAGTTTGTTTTTCTATAACAACATATTTCCTACCGGCCTCATATCGCGAGTTTAAGGATTTACAATTTTCATTACGAAATTCATTACCTACGATCCTTTTACAAGATGGAGTATTTAATACTGTGATGAAGGGTGTCACGGTATACGTCCGCGAAAAGAACGACGCGGGAGAGCTGTCCGGAATAGTCATTCACGATGCCCGTTCTCCTAAAAGCCCGATCACCATGATGGCGGAGCGTGGCATAATTAACTTAAGTCAACAAGGCCCGCGCGTAGTGTTAGTTAATGGCAATCGACAACAAGTTGACCCAAAAGATGGACATCTCTCATTATTATACTTTGACCGTTATTCCTTTGACATAGGAAAAAAAACTAAAGACCCAATAACACGTTGGCGAGAGCCACGTGAACGGTTTCTCAAAACTTTGATGAGGCCAGATCCTAGAGATTCCCGGGATATGCAATGGTACAACAAACTTATTATGGAAAGTCACCACAGGCTATCTATGCCCTTGTTCCCTCTCGCATTTACATTTGTGGGATTGGCATTGCTCCTTGGAGGCAGCTTCAATCGTCGAGGGCAATTATGGCGTGTACTTTCCGCCGTCGGTATAATCATAATTATGGAAACAAGCCATTTAGGAGTCAAAAACCTTGGTGAAAAGATCGTTAACCTTGGATTTTTGATGTACCTAATCCCAATATGCCCAATCATTATCAGCGCTTGCTTCCTTAGTAACATAGCGTCCAGGGCCAAAAGAACAAAACGTCAACCTAAGCTAATTACGCTGAAAACGGGGCCAACCTGATGCGCCTCCGTCCCACCTTAGCAAGGTATATCAGCCGCCAATTTCTAATTTGGTGGTTTGAATTCTTTGTTGTTTTAGTTGCTCTAATAGGCTTATTCGACACTATAGAGATCATGCGTCGTACATCCAGGTTCAATGACGTTACGATCACAAACATAATATCACTTGTTCTTTTCAAGCTGCCTCACCTAGCACAAACCGCCATTCCCTTTACTATTCTTTTTGGCGGAATGATGGCGTTTTGGCGCCTTAATCGACATCATGAACTTGTTGTAGCACGGTCATCGGGAGTGTCTGCTTGGGAATTTTTAACACCCGTATTAATTGTTGCAGCGCTAATAGGTATAATTCAGATTACAGTATACAGCTCCTTTGCCTCCGCCATGATGTCTCGCTACGAACAACTAGAAGCACAAACCTTTAAAAATCGTAGCCTCGCTGCAATTTCAGGAAAAGGGCTATGGCTCCGCCAACCAATTACCGACGGAGATTACATCCTCCATGCCTCTCAGATCAAACCACCATCAATGTCTTTACAAAACATCATTATCTTTAAGTTTCGCGGAGCTGAAAATTTTGCCTCTCGCATTGATGCCGAAACAGCAAAACTTGGGGTCCAACAATGGCATCTTAAAAACGTGCGGATCACAGCGCCCGAAAAACCGCTTCAAGCTTTTAAAAAATTTACAATTCCAACAAATTTAACTAAGGAAAATATACAAGATAGTTTTGGGAAACCAGAAACAATTTCATTCTGGGCACTACCAGGATTTATTGAAATTCTCGAACAAGCCGGATTTTCAGGATTACGGCACCGGCTGTACTGGCACTCTCAACTTGCCAACCCAGCCTTGTTATGTGCGATGATTTTATTAGCGGCAGCATTTACGTTACGCCCCACACGACATGGTGGCGCGACGTTAACTTTAGTAACAGGTATAGCTGCGGGCGTCTTGATTTATTTTTTAACAGACATCGCTCACGCCTTAGGGCTTTCTTCGCGCCTACCAGTACTTCTTGCTGCATGGAGCCCGGCGACTGTGGGTATTTTATTGGGAACGGGCCTGTTATTTTATTTGGAAGACGGATAGATTTGTGTATCGATTTTTGACCATTTTCCTGAGTTCTTTGGCACTTCTTTGCGTCAGCAATCCTTCTTCCGCACAAAGCTCAAAAACGCAAGCAAAAACTGAGCAATCAGGGGATATTTTGTTTAAGGCCGATGACCTACAACACGACCAGAAATTGGACGTTGTGGTTGCAACGGGTTCTGTTGAAATGGTGGAGGGTGAGCGCATCCTTAGGGCTGATAAAGTCAGCTACAACAAAAAAAAGGATCTTGTAACCGCAACAGGAAACGTAGTTTTAATGGAACCAAGCGGTGACGTTTTTTTCGCTGATCAAGTCGAATTAACTGGAGATTTCAAAACAGGTATAGTCGAAAATATCCGAATTCTAATGACCGACGAGGCACGTATGGCCGCAGTTGGAGGAAGACGTTTTGGCGACGAACAGATGGAATTGCACAAGGCTGTCTATTCCCCCTGCCGGGGTTGCGGTAACGCTTCCGAAACCCCGCTATGGCAAATCAAAGCTTTTAAGGTTTTTCATGATAAAACCGAACAAAATGTCGAATACCGCGACGCGTTTATGGAATTCTTAGGAGTCCCTATTTTTTATACTCCATATTTTTCTCACCCTGACCCAACGGTTAAACGCAGAAGTGGATTTTTAGCCCCAAGATATGGTTCTAATTCTATTTTAGGTGCCACTTTAGAAACTCCATACTATTTCAATATCGCGCCTGACAAAGATGCGACTATTCGTCCAATATTAACAACCAACGAAGGGATAGTTCTCGCTTCCGAGTATCGACAACGTTTTTCTGATGCAGAAATCGTCCTTAAAGGAAGCGGGACACACGGCACCGTACAAAACGGCGATAAAGATTTTCGAGGGCACCTATTCTCCTCAGTCCGGGCAGATATAAATAATTCCTGGCGTGCTGGAGCCGATTTCCGACTCACATCAGACGACACCTATTTGCAACGATACGATTTTGATGAGGGGGATTCACTTAAGAATTACACCTTTCTGGAGGGTTTCAATGGACAGAATTATGCCTCTGCTCAAGGATTTTTTTGGCGTGGTTTACGAAATGCCGATGACCCCGCAACCATGCCCCTAATTGCACCAATTATAGATTTAAATTTTATTAACCCAGTCGGCAAAAGTGATGCCCAATGGAAACTCGACGCAAACTTCTTATCCTTAACAAGAACTGAGGGAACTGATAGTAGACGTTTATCAGTAATAAATTCTTTGGAATTACCACATATCTCTGCAACCGGTGAAGTCTATCATCTATACGCTTCATTGCAGACCGACGCTTATTACGGCAGTAATGTGAAAGATAATTCTGGTAATACTTCAACGGGCTTCACGGGTCGAATTTTTCCACGTATTGGCATGGACTGGCGGTTCCCGTTTTCTCGCAGAAGCGGCTCCACCACACAAATAATCGAGCCTGTTGTAGGGGTCCAATTTGCCCCAAATGGTGGCAATCCTGAGAAAATATCTAACGAGGATAGCCAAGATGTAGAGTTTGACGAAACTAATTTATTTAGCCGCAACAGGTTTACCGGCCTTGACCGGGTAGAGGGAGGGCACCGAATATATTACGGCCTGCATCTCGGAAGTATGAGCGCTAATTTTTATTCAGACGGTTTTATTGGTCAAAGCTATCGCGTGAGATCCAATAATGATTTTGCAGACAATTCGGGTTTAAATGACCATTTCTCGGATATTGTTGGCAAGCTCTCTATACGACCGTCATCTGACTTGAAACTTCAATATAGATTTAGAATGGATAAGGATAATTTTTCAGCCCGTAGAAACGAGCTTTCCGCAAATGCAGGACCACCGATTCTTAAATTTAATCTTAATTATAACTTTTTTGACGAAGGATCAGGTTCTGGAGAATTTTCTGATCGTGAGGAACTAAGCTACGGATTTTCTTCTCAATTTTCGAAATCTTGGTCTATAGAATCATCAACAAGACGTGACTTAAAGCTCTCAAACACCATAGAACAAGGCGTTGGTTTAAAATTTGAGTGCGACTGTTTTACGATGAAGCTCAATTTCATCAGGACTTTTACACAGGACCGTGATGTCAAACCCTCGGACACCATTTTTCTTCAGCTGATTTTCAAGAACCTTGGTGAGATTTATACTTCATCTGATGGTCCCAAAACCTAATTTGAGAATTGAACTCCACAAAATTATGAAAAATTTTATCGAGCGAAGTTTCTTATTCCAAAATATCACAATAATTTCACTTCTTTTAAGCTTTTCGCTTTTCTGTCCGATCACCACAGCCTTAACACAGGGTATTCAAAGGATCGCTGCAATTGTAAATGAGGATGTTATTTCAATATATGATTTGCAAGCGCGAATGCAGGTCGTAATCGTTTCATCTGGCATTTCTCCATCCATTAAAACGAGACAACGCCTCAAACACCAAGTGTTGAGAACGCTTATTGACGAGAGGCTTAAATTACAAGAAGCAAAGGCACGAAATATTTCTGTTTCAAAAAGGAATATCGAAGTGGCAATGAGCGTCCTCGAGAAACAGAATAACCTTAAGCCTAAACAATTAATCCCCTTTATAAAGTCAAGAGGACTGACTGAAACAGCAGTGATCGCCCGCCTCAAATCTCAAATTGCGTGGACTAAATTAATACGACGACGTCTTGTGCCTCGTATAACAATTAGCGATGAGGAGGTGAAAGAAATTTTAGTTAATCTTGAAAAACGTAAAGGACAAATTGAATATCGTATTTCCGAAATTTTCCTTCCCGTTGATAGTGCAAACCCAGATTCTAGGGTAAAAAAAATTGCCCAACGTCTTGCTAAAGAACTCAAAGCAGGTGCTAACTTTGCAGCAGTTGCCAGACAATTTTCTGGAGTGGCTAGCAGCTCTATCGGTGGCGATATGGGCTGGTTACATGAAGGCGCCTTGAATTCCAAACTAGCGCTTACCGTTTCTAAAATGAAACGGGGGGAGATTGCAGGGCCAATTCGAACACCTTCCGGCTTCCAAATTTACCTATTAGCGGAAAAAAGAAAAATTTTAGAGCCGAGGTTAGATAAAACGATTGTTGACCTCCGTCGAATAAAATTACCACTAAGTGAAAAACCTTCTCAGTGGGATGTGCAAACTCAAATGGACCTCGCCAATCTTCTAATTAGAAATATCGAGGGTTGTGATGATATGGTGCCCATGGCCAAGCAAGCGAAAGCAAGCGGCAAAGTATTGCTCGGCAAAATGGAAATAGGAAAACTTGGCGAGCCATTACGTAAAATTATAAGTGAGATCGA
>PBOV01000122.1 GCA_002724505.1 Rhodospirillaceae bacterium
CTCAATGAATTCCTGCGATAGGGTTACCGGTAGCAGGTCGGGGTCTGGAAAATATCGATAATCATGGGATTCTTCTTTAGATCTCATCGGGCTCGTAACGCCTTTCTTAGCATCGAACAAGCGCGTTTCTTGTGCAATCTCTCCGCCGTCTTCTATTACTTCGATCTGGCGGCGGGCTTCATATTCAATTTCCTGAGCTACATAGCGAATAGAGTTAACATTTTTGATTTCACAGCGCGTACCCAACTCATCACCGACCTTACGGACTGACACGTTAGCATCACACCTCATACTCCCCTGCTCCATATTACCATCGCATGTACCTAGATAGCGAAGGATAGCCCGCAGTTTAGTGAGATACGAAGCCGCTTCATCTGCCGATCGCAAATCTGGTTCAGAGACAATTTCCATGAGCGCCACACCCGAGCGATTTAAGTCAACAAAGGTGCTACGCGGATCCATATCGTGAATGCTCTTACCCGCATCCTGCTCAAGGTGGAGCCGAGTAATACCGACAGTTCGGGTCTTCCCTTCCTGCATATCGATAACGATCTCGCCCTTGCCAACAATAGGATTACTAAATTGGGATATCTGATAGCCCTGTGGTAAATCAGGATAGAAATAATTTTTCCTGTCAAAGACCGATAAAGGACAGATCTGCGCCTTGATCCCAAGCCCAGTACGGACTGCCTGCTCTATCGCTTTTTTATTTATCACTGGCAACATTCCAGGCATCGCTGCGTCTACCAGAGAAACTTGTTCGTTTGGTTCCGCTCCAAACGATGTTTCTGCCCCTGAAAATAGTTTAGCATTAGAAATTACCTGAGCGTGAACTTCCAGCCCGATAACAACTTCCCAATCCCCTGTATGGCCTTCTATCAAATTCTCTTTAGCCATCAACCTATCCCCTGTCCCTATGTGCCACCGCCACGAACCGCCATTGTCGAGAGGAGTGTGAGCAAGGCATACATACAAGAACGCATGAACCAAACACGTGATAGTCTCTTGCGATAGTCTGCCTTCATTTCTTCAGCCGCCTTTAAACTTTTTGCGGATCGTAATGAAGCGTCAAACTTCGGTTTGGCATCCCGATGAATCTCAAAAATAGCATAGGCTTGAACAGCCAGAGACACGCCAAAGGCGTACAAACCTCCAATATTGGTAAAGGTGAAATACTGGTACCCGATCACGCCAAGACCAATATGAATGAGGACATACCAAAAATGATACCGCATGACAGAGTTAAGCCCTTCGCCCAGGCTGCGCTGTAAAGCGCGCCGATTGTTCAAGAATATCCGCAACTCGGAACAGTGTCTCTTCGTCAAACGCTTTGGTAATCAACTGCAAGCCTAAAGGTAAACCGTCCGAAGACAAGCCGGCCGGCACAGAGATACTTGGTAGCCCTGCGAGACTTGCCGGCACCGTCATTACATCATTGAGATACATCCCCAACAAGTCATCACTCTTCTCTCCTTGCCCAAATGCCGCGCTCGGCACGGATGGGGTAAGGATCGCATCCACCGTTTCAAAAGCTAGGGAGAATTCATCGGCAATCAACTTTCGGACTTTTTGGGCCTTAATGTAATAGGCATCGTAATAACCCGCAGATAACACATAAGTTCCCATCAAGATGCGCCGACGAACTTCATCGCCAAAACCTTCTCCTCGGGTGTTTTCATAAACTTCATCCAGTGTATCGCCGTCGACACGCAACCCAAACCGCATGCCATCATAACGCGCGAGATTGGATGACGCTTCGGCGGGGGCAATGATATAATAGGCAGGTAGTGCGTATTTTGTGCGTGGTAAAGTCACCTCAATCGCTTCAGCGCCTGCATCTTCTAGCCAAGCTATGCCCTGCTCCCAAAGTGCCAAAATCTCTGGATCGGTTCCCTCAATGCGATACTCGTTTGGAATTCCGATTCTCATTCCCTTAACATCCTGCCCCAACATTGCTTGAAAATCAGGAACGGGGACATCAGCAGATGTTGTGTCTTTAGGGTCAAAACCGACCATCGTTTGCAGGATTATTGCCGCATCTCTGACGGTCCTGGTCAATGGTCCCGCCTGATCCAGTGAAGAAGCAAAGGCTACAATACCCCAGCGCGAGCAGCGCCCGTATGTAGGTTTCATACCTACAATGCCACAAAACGCAGCTGGCTGACGTATTGAACCGCCGGTATCAGTCCCTGTCGCAGCTAGACAAAGCCGCGCTGACACGGCCGCAGCCGACCCGCCGGAAGATCCACCAGGTACCAATGGTTTATTGTCAGAGTTTCTTTTCCATGGATTAATTACCGGACCAAAAAAGCTAGTTTCATTTGACGAACCCATCGCAAACTCGTCGAGGTTGGTTTTACCTAGCATAACCATTCCGGCATCAAGCATCTTGGCAGTGACCGTCGATTCGTAGGGCGGCACAAAACTCTCAAGCATATGCGATGATGCCGTAGACTTAATCCCCTTGGTGCAAAACAAATCCTTGATGGCAATTGGCAACCCATCCAGCGCCCCGACCTCGCCGGTAACGCGGCGCTTATCTGATGCTTTAGCGTCTGCCAGCGCGCGTTCAGGTGTTTCGGTAACAAAAATATTTAAATCACGAGCGCTTTCAATCGCCGCAATATGAGCTTCGGTCAACTCCTGTGATGTAAAATCACCCTTAGCAAGACCAGCCTGTGCTTCGGCTAGATTAAGATTATTAAGCATTCCCACTACTCAATCACCTTAGGGACGACGAAATAGCCATTCTTAGTTTCAGGAGCATTTGATAGCACCTCATCTCTGCAATCACCATCTGACACAACGTCATCTCTTTGACGCAGGCTGGTTCCTTCAGTCGTCGACGCCATAGGTGTGACACCCTCTGTATCGACCTCATCAAGCTGCTCCACCCATCCAACGATTTTGGATAGCTCCTCCGCAAGTGCACCTAGATCATCTTCAGAAATTCTAATCCGGGCTAGCTGTGCAATGCGAACCACGGTGGATTTGTCGACCGACATGGCTTATTTATCTCAAGGTTGATGGTTTAAGGGTGTTACTTTCACAAAGGTTATTCGGTTAAAAGGGATAGTTTCCCGCCAAAATTCACCCAAATTTGAGCGCGCGGAAGGTAACATCGCACATGACGGTTCGCAAGCTTATAGACTTCTCTGAAATCTTGGCGCCTAACCGGCGACTTTTAGGGCTTGATATTGGACAAAAAACTGTCGGCTTAGCTCTCTCAGATACTTCCCGAACAGTCGCAACACCAATGGAAACTTTGATCTTAAAAAAATTCTCAAAGACGGCTGTTGAGTTACTCGATATTTGTGTTGAACAAGAAGTTGCTGCCCTTGTGATCGGCCTCCCAGTGAATATGGATGGTACCGAAGGCCCGCGCTGTCAATCAGTACGCCAATTCGCGCGCAATCTCGAAGCCCACTTTGACATGGAGATAGCTTTTTGGGACGAGCGACTCTCAACCGTTGCCGTAACCAAGACAATGCTAGAGGCTGACATGTCTCGGGCCAAACGGGCTGAAAATGTCGACAAGATGGCTGCAGCCTATATCCTTCAAGGAGCGTTAGATTTTTTGTCTAACCATTATTCGCAGAATGGCGGGCCACCCCCTGACACCTGGACCTAAATTGTCGGCCATTCAATTAGACGCCAAACCTCGATTCAATATAATAGATCAACTGATAAAACTTTTAGAACTCCATAAAACCATCTAACAACAGCTAAAATTACGACTGCAGATTAAAGAAAAAATATGACCATTTTATTAGCTAATTTTATGGGCCCGGCTAGACGTTGGGCAGACCCAATTCAAGCCGCTCTACCCAATGAAAAACTATTTATGGATCTAAAAAAAGCAGACCTTTCTTTAGTTGATATTGTCTTGATGTCTCATGGAGAGCCTGGAATTTTTTCTCGTCTACCGAATTTAAAGCTAATAATTACTCTTCAGGCCGGAGTAGATGGGCTACTCAAAACCCCAGACCTTCCAAGCCATGTTCCGATTGTCCGATCAAGTCCTCCTCAAGGAGACCCCATGATAATGGAATATGTTTTGCTTCATGTTTTGCGGCACCACCGTGAGATGCCTTTCTTTATAGAAAATCAACGCCAATTAGTATGGGAAAAGCCAGAAATTTATCAAGCATGCGACCGTTGTGTTGGCTTCATGGGTCTCGGGCTGATGGCCTACAAATGTGCTGAAATACTTCGTGATATTGGGTTTCAGGTTGCCTGCTGGACGAGAACAAAAAAAACTCGTGAGGGCATCAAAAGTTTTATTGGTGAGGACGAATTAAAACCATTTCTAAGGCAAACGGATATTTTAATTAATATCTTGCCACTGACCCCAGCTACTGCAGATATTCTTTGTATGCAAACTTTATCGCTTCTGCCTTCAGGTGCCTCTGTTATCAACATCGGTCGCGGTCAACATATTGTCGACCAAGACCTAATTGATTTACTAGATAGCGATCATCTCGCCGGGGCAACACTTGACGTTTTTCGGCAAGAGCCCCTCGACACCGACCACCCATTTTGGAAACATCCTAAAATTACCTTGATGCCACACACCGCTCGCAAGACCCGGCCAATCGATATTGTCCCACAAATTAAGGAAAACGTTCTTCGGCTCCGAGGTGATCAGCCACTTTTGCAAGTAATAGATACACGCGCAGGCTATTAACCTATCGATAATTAAGAGGAAAACTCTTACATAACCCCCTTCTGAGACTGAGCGAAAGGCGCCTCCTCTATGTTATCGATTGCCGTAACGATTTTACCAATTTTCTTATTAATTATTGTAGGCTATTTGTTTAAACGGTTCGGGTTTCCCGGAGATAACTTTTGGGTGCCAGCTGAGAAGCTAACTTATTTTATCCTTCTCCCTGCCCTGATTATCCGAAGCATCACTGAAACCGATTTATCTGCGATGCCTGTTGGTCCAATGGCATTAACAATCCTATCTCTCGGGGCGAGTATGATTGTATTAGCCCTCATTGTTAAACCTGTTATGCGAATTGACGGCCCCGCATATACATCTGTTCTGCAGGGATCAACCCGGATCAACGCATATCTATGCTTTGCGATAGGCGATGCACTCTATGGACCCCAGAGCGTTGCATTATGCGCATATTTTCTAGCTGTAATGATGCCCTTTATAAATACTTCACTAGTGCCGTTAATTTCCGCCTATGCCGGAAATGGCAAACCAAACTGGGCAAGTGTGCCATTACAAGTGATTAAAAATCCGATCATTATTGCCTGCGCAATTGGCTGGACCATAAATATGCTCTCAATCCCTACGCCCCAATGGTTAATCACTTTTCTTTCAATTCTTGATCGCGGGACACTACCAATTGCCCTTCTGTGTATTGGCGCAGGCCTCGCGGTTGTTTTAGATCTTTCTCGCCTTGTCGCGTTAGGAACCACTATAGTTCTTAAACTTATTTGTATGCCCGTTATTGCTATAGCTTTATGTCAGTTTTTTGGTATCACCGGTCTGCCCTTAGCAATTATTGTCCTGTTTGGCGGTGCGCCGGCCTCACCGGCATCTTTTATCCTTGCTCGCCAAATGGGGGGTGATGCCCCTTTGATGGCTGCAATACTATCAGCACAAACAATTTTAGCGGCTTTAACGCTCCCACCAATTTTGGCCTATATTGCGCCCCTTGCTAGCCAATAACTTTTGTTTCTTTGCAAAACGGTTGACGCATAAATAATATAAACATAACCACAAGAATGGAAAATCATATGTACTTTGACGCTGATAAAAATGATCACGGCTTACCCTACAATCCAATCAAAGCGCTAACAGTGCCGCGACCTATAGGCTGGATCAGTACGATCAGTAGAAGGGGAGTCGGCAATCTGGCTCCCTTCAGTTATTTCAACGCATTATCTCACAACCCTCCTTTTGTTTTGTTCTCCGGAGGGTCCAGACCAGACGGCAGTAAAAAAGACTCTGTGATAAACGCGGAAGAAACTGGAGAATTTGTTTTCAACATCGCCACATATGACATCAAGGATAAAATGAATGACTCCAGCTGGATCGAAGACCCTGCTATTGATGAATTGGCCGAGGTAGGACTAACGCCTTTATCATCTGTTCAAGTCAAGCCTCTGCGCGTCGCGGAGTCCCCAGCACATTTCGAGTGTGTATATCATCAGACAGTTTTACTTCCGGGTCACTCAGATGAATCAGTGCATCACGTTGTCTTCGGACGTGTGGTTGGTGTTCATATTGATGATGAATACATAACCGAATCTGGTTTGGTGGATACACTTAAGATGAAGGTTATAGCAAGGCTGGGGTACAAAGATTACACAACTGTTGAAAATAAGTTTTCAATGA
>PBOV01000167.1 GCA_002724505.1 Rhodospirillaceae bacterium
ATCGTGATCATTACCAAGCCCTGTTATGAGACGAACAGGCTCTCCATGACCCCGTCCACTAGGAAGCCTATCGCAACCGAATGTATAAAACCTTCCATTAGTCCCAAACATAAGAACTTTATCGGTTGTATGGGCGCGGAGAGCAAATCGAAATCTATCTCCATCCTTAAACTTTAGAGAAGAAAAATCATCCACATGACCTTTTGCAGCCCTGATCCATCCCATTTGAGAACAAATGACTGTAATTGGTTCGCGTTCGATCATAGCTGTTATGGGCACAATCGTCGCGCTGGGGGGCTCACCGATCTCGGTACGTCGCTTGCCCAATTCGGTGTTTTTGCCAAAGCGTTTGCGTATATTTAATATTTCCTGGGCAATGGATTTCCAGCGCAAACCCTCGTCTTCCATAAGAACTTTAAGAGCGTTTTGTTCCTTTTCAAGGCCTTCGATTTCGCTACGGATTTCGATCTCCTCAAGCTTACGTAAAGCCCGCAGTCTCATATTCAGAATTGCTTCAGCCTGGATATCTGTCAATTTCCAACGCTGGATTAGCATTGGTTTAGGCTGGTCTTGATTACGAATAATACTGATTACTTCGTCTAGGTTTAAAAACACGACCATATAACCAGCAAGAACCTCTAGGCGTTTCTCTATCTTCTCCAAACGATTGCTGGTCCGTCGCACCAAAACTTCATGACGGTGATCAAGAAAACTTTGTAACACTTCCCGCAAACCCATCACCCTCGGGATCGTGTCAAGATCAAGAACATTCATATTCATGCTAATACGGACCTCAAGGTCAGTATTTTGGAATAATGTTTCCATCAATATTTCGGGTTCAATTGTTCGTGACCGTGGCTCTAGAATTAGTCTTATATCTGCTGCGGATTCATCCCGAATATCATCCAGCATAGGCAACTTTTTGGCCTGCATTAATTCAGCAACTTTTTCAACGAGGCGACTTTTCTGAACGTGATAAGGAAATTCAGTAACGACAATCTGCCATTGCCCACGCTGAAGTTTCTCAGTTTTCCATTTTGCACGCAGGCGGAAACTGCCTCGCCCCGTTTTATATGCGGACCTAATATTGGTAGAGGTTTCGGCAAGTACCCCGCCAGTAGGAAAATCTGGTCCAGGCATCAGCGACAAAAGCTTGTCGATTGTAGCGTTAGGGAACTTAATGAGATGCGTTAGTGACTTACAAATTTCTTCGAGATTATGAGGAGGAATCGATGTCGCCATGCCGACAGCAATTCCTGAAGCGCCGTTCGCTAGCAGATTAGGAACCGAGGCTGGCATAAGAATTGGTTCACTTTCCGTGCCATCATAATTTTCGCGAAAATCAACAGCAGCCTCATCGATTCCTTCAAGCATCGCTAAAGCATATTCGGTCAACCGCGATTCGGTATAGCGCATTGCTGCAGCAGAATCGCCATCAACATTACCGAAATTCCCTTGACCCTCTACTAGCGGATAGCGAACAGCAAATTCTTGGGCCAACCTCACGAGTGCGTCGTAAACCGCTGTATCGCCATGGGGGTGGTATTTACCAATTACGTCTCCCACGACGCGAGCGCACTTCTTAAATCCTGTTCCAGGTTCAAGCCGTAACTGACGCATTGCAAACAATAATCGGCGATGAACAGGTTTTAGGCCATCTCGTACATCTGGCAGCGAACGTGAGGTAATCGTCGAGAGTGCGTAAGCGAGATAGCGGTCTCCTAGCGCTTCATCAAGACGAATTTCCGTAGTGTTCTCGGTATTTTTAGAACTTACAGCCATAAATCAGTTATACACCATATATAGTGGTGAGCTAGCTAAAAGACGCAATAACATACGCATTTTGTCTAAATCTATTTTTTTTCATGAGTAGGCTGACGACGGATGCTATCGGCGAGCCTTTGTCGGGCTGCCGGCAAGCCGAAACGGGTATCACTCAACACATGACGTCCAAGGAAATGACCGGTTAGCTTCAGTCCTTCATACAAAATAGCTCCACTTACATCGGTATTGGTTTCTTCACGTAAAAATTTTGGCAGCGATAAGAGCCGGTCTTGATAATCTCGTCCTGCCTCAGCTGATACTGCTCTTCCCGTCCGTGGCGAAACGTATATAAGTTCTTGATCGCTTCCGGTTGCCGCACACCGGCTAAGGTCAAGACCAAACCCCAGTTCAGCAAGCAATTCAAGCTCCCATCGAATATAGTGCACCTGCCAGCCTGATTTATTAAAATTTCCAATTAATGCCTGTAGCTTTTCAAATACGGACGGACACGGGGCACGTTCAGGCAAAGCAGAGCCTAAGATCGCAGTTGCAGAACTCAAGGCCATCAGCGGCAAAGGTTGATGCAGGTAGTCGGCGGCATGGGCGTGTAATAATTCGCAAGTAAAGTTGCCCAGATGTTCAGCAAGCCTTCCGCGCCAATTAGCGCGCAAATGGTTTCCAGGTTGAAAAAGGCCTCGATTTCGAGTGCTCGACGCACCACGCACTAGCCCTGCATGTCGTCCTTGCTCACGCGTCAGCAAATTGACGATGAGCGAATTCTCACCATGGCGGCGCGCCGAAAGCACCAACCCTTCATCGGTCCACTCCATAAACCCTTTATAAGGTATTGACGGCCATGCCGTACACGCCCAATTCTTAACCAATACACAAGGAAAGATTTAAATGACAATCGCCGAATCAAATCACAAAACTAATTTGTCTCGTCGTGAACTCGTTGTGGGATTGGCGGGCTTTAGTGTTGCTCCCTCAATAGTAACCGCTGCAAACGCAAGAACACACTTCGCGGATGGTATTGCTTCCGGTGATATTACCCAAAACAGCGCAATAATTTGGGCACGTTCAAACAAATCAGCCAAGATGCTCGTTGATTGGTCAAGCACTCCCAGGCTGAAAGATTCCCAACGCGTTGCGGGACCCTTTGTCACGGAAAAAACTGGCTATACAGGTCAGGTCACTCTCACCGGCCTCCCACCGGGTCAGGATATATTTTACCGCGTCCGGTTTGACGATATTAATGCCTCAGAGACACGTCTGGGGCATTTTCGCACCCCTGGGGGAAACCGTGACGTTACTTTTGTTTTTGGCGGTGATCAATGTGGTGCGGGATGGGGAATCAACCCTCATTGGGGAGGACTTAAATTATTTGAGACGATGCGAAAAACACACCCTGATTTTTTGATCCACCTAGGAGATCGTATTTATTCTGACAAACCGATTTTAAAACGAGCTTCGATGCCGGACGGCAACAAATGGGAAAATATTATTACACCAGCAAAATCTCAGGTTGCAGAAAGTCTTGAAGATTATCGCGGCAACTATAGCTATAACTTCCTTGATACCCACTATCGAAACTTTTGCAAGGAAGTTCCTGCCTTTACTACTTGGGATGATCACGAAGTAACCAATAATTGGTGGCCGGGGCGTAAATTGTCACGGCGCATCATGTTCCGCAAAGGTTATACCCAAACAGACGTAGATAGTCTGGTCCGAAATGGCAGGCAAGCTTTCTTTGATTTTACACCCATGCAACGGCACCAGACAGACCCAAACCGAATTTTTCGTAAAGTGTCCTATGGCAGCTATGTAGATGTTTTTCTCCTCGACTCCAGAAGTTACCGAAGTCAAAACAACAGAAACCAACAAAAGAGCCCTGGTAAGGACACAGCACTCCTTGGACAGATTCAAATTAACTGGTTGAAAGGAGCTTTATCGGAGTCCAACGCACTCTGGAAGATCATCGCCAATCCGCTACCAATAGCTCACAAGAAAAAGAGAGAACGCCCCCGATACGACAAATTTTCAAATAATGATGATGGGCCTCCACTTGGAAGAGAATTCGAGATTGCCGATATCCTTTCATACATAAAAGAACAAAAGATTAAAAATATTGTATGGTTAGCGGCAGATGTCCATTATTCTGCTGCCCATTATTTTCACCCAGACCGAGCGGCCTTTCGAGATTTCTTACCATTTTGGGAGTTTATATCTGGTCCATTCCACACCCGACCCGGACGCTCAATGCATTACGATAAAACTTTTGGTGCTGAACGCCATTATCGGACGCCGCGGGCGCCCAAAGGAAATAATCCACCAAGCGCTGGATACGTATATTTTGGACATGGCAGAATTAACGCCAAAACGGGCACACTGACTGTTGGGATCAGAGACATCGCAGGGCATAGCCTGTTCGAGAAGACAATTGAACCCCAGCGATAGACTACCAATCAGTCGCTAAAATCCAGTCCCATTTCTCGATAGCGCTCCGGGTCATCGCGCCATTTTTCGCGCACCTTTACAAATAGAAACAAGTGCACTTGACGCTCAAGAATATGTTCAAGTTCCTTGCGTGATTCCACTCCGACACGCTTGATCTGTTGCCCCCCTCTTCCCAAGACAATCCCCTTATGACCCGGCCTTTCAACATAAATTACCTGATCAACCTTTAAGCTACCATCTGGCCGTTCTTGCCATCCTTCAGTCTCAACGGTGAGTGAATAAGGTAATTCCTGATGCATCGATAAAAATAATTTCTCACGGGTAATTTCTGCTGCAAACAAACGCTCATTCATATCGCTCAGATGGTCTTTGGGATATAACCAAGGGCCTTTCGGCAAATCTTCACTTAAGTTTGAAAGAAGGTCATTTACGCCATCACCCTTTAAAGCGGAGATCATATATAAGGACTCTAGAATACTAATGTCCTGTAGCTTTTCAGCGAGACTTAATAAATTTTCACGAGGGACCAAATCGATCTTGTTTAGTACAATAATGACCGTTTTATCTACCTTCTTGATGCCCTCAATTATAAGTTGAACGTCTTCACCGAAACCACGTTCGGCATCAATGAGTAATACAATTTTATCAGCATCCGTAGCTCCAGCCCAGGCGGAGGCAACCATCGCACGCTCCAATCTACGGTTTGGCGCAAAAATACCTGGCGTATCGACGAATACAATTTGATCATCACCGTTTGTCAAAACACCAACCACGCTCGCGCGCGTTGTTTGTACTTTATGTGTCACAATCGAAACTTTAGTGCCCATGATACGGTTCATCAAAGTCGACTTACCGGCATTTGGCGCACCTATCAACGCAACAAATCCACACCGCGTATTTGACTGATCAGCCATTTGATTTTTCTTTAATTCTCTTGAGCATCATTGCGGCAGCAGTCTGTTCCGCTGAGCGCTTGGAAGAGCCTTCGCCCATGCAGTTATTCCAACCCTCCACAAACACTTGGACCGAGAAAACTGGTTGATGGTCAGGGCCAGACCGATCTACTTCTTTGTAATATGGCAGACCAAGTTTTTTTCCTTGTGCCCACTCCTGCAGGGCAGTTTTCGGATCTGTAGGTGGAGCTTTAACCTCGTCTGCAAGAGTACATATAAGTTTTTCGATTACATGACGAGCCTGCTCTATACCTCCGTCACGGTAAATCGCACCAAAAATGGCTTCCATTACATCTGCTTTAATCGAGTCATTCAAAGAGGTTCCAACGCCATGAATAATATAATTTTCAAGTCCAATCGACGAAGCTACAGACGAAAGTGTATTGCGATCAACGAGACCACTTAAACGGCGCGACAACTCCCCCTCATCTTCAAAAGGATACGTGCGCATTAGAAAATCACAAACGACCAGGCCAAGAACACGGTCGCCAAGAAATTCTAAGCGTTCATAGGTATTAGTGTTAGACAAATTTTCAACACTAGCGTGGGTTAACGCATGCGTAAGCAGTGACGTATCGTTAAAGTCAAAGCCGATCGCTCGGCATAGCTGAGTGGGGGAACCTTTCCCCATAGCCATTATTTAATACCTTGAAAAAAACGTTTGAACCGGGCGGCATGAAACCAGCCCCAAGGTTCAAAGATAGAAGCGGTACCATCAGTAGAGAAGAAAAGAACTTCAGCACGACCAACAAGATTTTCTGCCGGTATGTACCCCACCCCGGAGATCCCCTGCCGGTTGGGTACACGGCTATCAAGTGAGTTATCTCGATTATCGCCCATCGCAAAATAATGCCCGGTTGGGACCCGGTACACCGGAGTATTATCCAGTGGTCCTTTATCCCCATCTTTCTGAAGAGTTTGATATTCCCTTCCGTTCGGTAAGGTTTCGACGTAACGTTTTACTGCAACAAAGCGACCAGACGAGGTTTGCATAGGAAAAGGGGCAATTTTTCTCCGCGGGACTATTTTGTTATTGATAAATAAACGCCCGCCTTTTAGCTGAATCTTATCACCAGGAAGACCAATAATTCGTTTTATGTAGTCTGTTTCATTATTACTTGGAAGTTTGAAAACAGCGACATCACCACGTTTTGGTTCCCTACTAAAAATTCGTCCAGAAAATGGCCCGGAACTTAGTGGAAATGAATGTTTGCTAAAACCATATGAAAATTTCGAAACAAATAGATAATCCCCAATCAACAGATTGGGGATCATAGAGCCAGATGGTATATTAAAAGGTTCATAAGCCGCTGTGCGAATGACTAACGCAATAAGAACTGCATATATAACGGTTTTAATGGTCTCCCAGAGTGAATTTTTCATATGTAACCGTCACAAAAATTAGCAAAGGTGCGTCGCCTTAGCCTCAACGCGCGCCGATAAAGCCACTCGAAACCTTTGGTGTCAATCTACGTTATACTTCGTTTTCAGTATTTATTGGTACAGCCGAAATTATAACAATAGCCTCAGCAAG
>PBOV01000168.1 GCA_002724505.1 Rhodospirillaceae bacterium
GCATGCTTCCAATGAGGAGACATCAACTTCTAGTGCAATATAATTATCTTCATGGGCGGCATTGAGGACTGTTGCATGGACGGGCTTTACGTCTAAAGCTGTTACCTTATTGCCGTCTTCAAGTAAGCCGCGCGCGCAGGCGGCGCCTATCCCGCCCCCTGTTCCCGTAACCAAAACAATTTTCTCTGCCATTCTTCACTTCCCCATTTGCAAATTTCTTAATCCATTTCTTTATATTATCGTATAAAGGGTTGTGAGGCTATTGCGGTTTGAGGCTGCTGGATACCACCTTCAATCCTTTTCAGATTCCGATTACTGTAAATTTAATAATAGAAATTGGATAAGAAAACCGGTTGTTCAGCCTTGACAGTGACGCTCTGATGATATCCCATCGCCCGCAACTGGGACATTTAATGAGCCTAGCGGTATAGTGTGTTTTCGGTTGGACGCGCTGACATAGTGGTGGGAGCTTCAAGAATGGCAGATTTTCTTGATTTTGCCTATGTGTCATTCCCTCGATAGGGGTGTCCTGCTAGCGAGGCTTTTTGTAAGAATGTTTCTAAAGAGTTATGTCATCAGGCGGGAATCCTGCGCCTGGCATAATGGTTTTTTGTATTTGGTGCAGAATTTTATAGGCGAGAATAATGGACGAAATTTCCCTACTTCATGAAGCCGGACAGGCTTTAACCATTTTGTTTACGTTTGAGAGACTAGGATTTCTGGCTCTCGGAGTTATCATCGGATTGATCGTTGGTGTTATTCCCGGTCTCGGCGGTTTGGTGGGGTTATCCCTGCTTTTGCCATTTACATTTGATATGAACGCCTATACTGCGCTCGCATTCTTGATGGGCTTGCAGTCAGTTACCGTTACTTCGGATACAATACCAGCGGTAATGTTCGGGGTGCCAGGTACGGTTGGTTCCGCGGCAACCATCCTTGACGGCTACCCGATGTCTCGCAAAGGCCAGGCTGGACGCGCGTATGGGGCTGCCTTTACCGCATCGGTTATTGGTGGACTTTGGGGCGCCTTGCTTCTTGGTGTCAGTATTCCAATTCTTCGGCCAGTGATGCTTCATATCGGATCGCCAGAATTACTGTCTTTCTGTATATTTGGTCTTTCGTTAGCTTCCGTACTAAGTGGTGGCTCACTGCTTAAGGGCCTAGCCGGTGCCTGTATTGGTATTTTAGTTTCTACTGCAGGGGATGACCCTCAAACAGGCACCCTGCGTTGGACCTTTGACTCGCTGTATTTGTGGGATGGATTGCCTGTCGTGCCACTCGCTTTGGGATTGTTTGCCATTCCAGAACTGGCCGATCTTGCTATCCAACAAAAATCGATTGCAGCTGACGGCAAAGATACCAAAATCACGGACAGTCAATTTGTTGGCGTTAAGGACGTCTTCGCAAATATGTGGTTGGTTATGAGGTGCGGTACGATTGGCGCGGGCCTTGGTGCTGTCCCCGGTATCGGAGCCTCTGTCGTTGACTGGATAGCCTATGGGCACGCGGCACGAACTGAGAAGGGAGCAGGGGAAACCTTTGGTAAAGGTGATGTGCGTGGCGTTATCGCTTCTGAGAGTTCTAATAATGCTAAAGAGGGAGGCGCCTTGGTGCCGACAATCGCCTTTGGTGTTCCCGGTTCAGCATCTATGGCACTAATCCTTGGCGCATTTTTAATTCATGGACTAGTCCCCGGGCCGGACATGGTTACCAAGAAATTGGATGTTACCTATACCATGGTGTGGTCGGTAGCGGTTGCGAACCTTCTAGGGGCCGGTATCTGTTTTACCTTTGCGCAGCAGCTGGCAAAGCTAGCATTAATTCGCCCGGGTATTTTGGTGCCAATTGTCTTAGCCGTAGTATTTGTGGGCGCCTTCCAAGGTTCGCGTCAGTGGGGTGATATTTGGGCGTTGCTTGGGTTTGGCTTACTTGGCTTTATCATGAAACGGCTTCGCTGGCCGCGTCCACCATTGGTTTTGGGTTTCGTGCTCGGCGGCTTGGTTGAACGTTACATGTTTATTTCTGTCGAGCGATATGGAGCACAGTGGACTTACGACATTACAGAATTTCCAGTTGTCGTATTCATGTTCATCCTCACTTTTTGGGGAATTATGAGCCCGTATATTCGTGACGCACGTCAAAGGCGAAAAGATATCGCTGCCGGCGTAACGACAGAACAAAAAGCAACGTTCGCATACAATAAGCGTGGCCTTGACCTCGATTTTGCGTTTGGTGTTGGTATCTTTGTGTTGTTTGTAATTGAATTGTCAATTGCCTCCACCTGGGAATTTGGCGCACGCCTTGTGCCCCAGGTGGTCGGGTATATGGCATTGGTCATTCTGGCCTTCTTCCTATTTGCCAAGTTGTTTTATCAGGCTGGTGCCAAGATGGTGACGACGAAGCGCGCCGACGGAACGGAAGTGACGAAGGAAGAAGCGGAAACCGACGTACATTTTGATATTGTCGTGGACTTCGGTGATCTCAGCAAAGAAACGATTACTCGAAGAGCGTTCGCTTACTTTGGCTGGTGTGGTTTTTTCTTCCTTTGCGCCTCGCTAGTAGGCTTGATGGTGTCCATGTTCATCTTCCTCGTCGGATATATGAGGTTTTGGGGTCGGGCAAGTTGGGCCGTAACCATGGGCATTAGTTGTTCACTTTGGATTTTCTGTTATGGTCTATTCCATCACATACTGATTATTCCATGGCCCCAAACAGTGCTTGGAAATGTCTTTCCAGTACTTAGGACGATCAATTGGGCTAACCTGTTTTAGTTGTAGCCTATTCAAAAAAGGCGCCGGTCTTATGCGAGACCGGCGCTTTTTTTGTTGGCTTTTCGTGGCAGGCGTTTTCGAGGTGTCTTCAATCCATTATTATATTTTTAGTTAATAAAAATGGGAAAGTTTAGAGATGGTGTCGAATAACAAGAAATCTGAGCATCAATTCGACGAGGAGTTTGATGTCGTTGTCGTTGGGTTTGGCTTTGCGGGCGGCGTTTCGGCTATAGAGGCGCACGACGCGGGAGCTAAGGTTCTTCTCATCGAGAAAATGCCCGATCCGGGCGGTATTTCGATCTGTTCTCACGGTGCTATTTGTTCTACCAAAAATCCCGATGGGGCCTTTACATATCTAAAACATACCAATGCCGGCCGAACTCCGGATCCAGTGCTGCGCGCACTAGCAGATGGAATGCAGGATAATGAGCCTTATGCCCGTAAACTTACAGAGCTAACTGGCGCTGAGTTTATGATCCGTGAACGCGGCGGTAATTACCCCTTCCCTGGTGAGGATGCCTTTTACTATACCCAAATTACTGCTATCCCAAATATTGATGCGGGAACGGTCTACCCGCAAGTAAAAGGGCGGCCTGGTGGCCCTTTAGTTTTTTACGTCCTGCAGAAGAACGTTGAGGAGCGAGGCATTGAAGTACGCTGCAGTACGCCCGCCAAAAAACTAATATCTAATGCTGACCGCGAAGTTATTGTTATTGTCGTTGGAACGGCCAACGGTGAACGACGTATTCGTGTGAAGAAAGGTGTCATTCTTGCCAGTGGTGGATTTGAAGCCAATGTTGAGATGCAGAAGCAATATTGGCAAATCATGCCAGTGACAACAGCTGCCAATGGCGGCAATACTGGTGATGGGATTCGAATGGCGCAGGCACTTGGCGCGGATCTTTGGCACATGTGGCATTTCCATGGTTCCTACGGTTTTCTTCATCCGGATAAGGAAGAGTTTCCTTATGGAATTCGTGTAAAACGCTTTCCCGACTGGATCCCCGGTCTTGAGCAGCGTGCGGTCGTTCAGGCACCCTGGATAATTGTTGATCAATCCGGTGATCGTTATATGAATGAATTTCCGCCATATGTCCAAGATACAGGTTGGCGACCCATGGAACATTACGATCCTGTCACTCAGAGCTTTCCGAGAATTCCATCTTTACTTATTTATGACGAGCTTGGACGACGGCGTTTCCCGATGGGCAACCCCGCCTATAATGAACGCGATATGACTTACGTTTGGAGCCAAGATAATAGCAAAGAAATAGAGGAAGGTATTATTAAGAAAGCCGATACAGTAGGCGAGTTGGCAGAGATGTTCGGTCTGGATGGGGGCAAGGTCGAGTCTACCATGGCTCGTTGGAATGAGATGTGTGTAACAAAGACTGATAACGACTTTGGGCGTCCAGCGGGCACCATGATGAAAATCCAGCGACCGCCCTTTTATGCTGGGCAGGTATGGCCTGTCCTCTCAAATACTCAGGGTGGTCCTGTTCACGATGCCAAGCAACGGATAGTTAATGTTAACGGTGAGGCTATTCCAAGGCTTTATGCTGCGGGTGAAATGGGGAGTTCCTTTGGCCACCTCTATCTCGCAGGCGGTAATATCGCTGAATGTTTTGTTACTGGCCGAATAGCCGGCAAGGAGGTAGCGGGTCTCGGTGCGCGGGATTAAACGCTAATTTTTGTTTCATACGTTAGCTTGGATTGCCAATACTTGAGCCTCCCTATAGATTTCCGGCCATACACTAACGGAAGAGGGAAGCGGCGCATGCTAAGTTCCTCAAGAGCAGTTCATGGAGAGTAAATATGGCGAACGATCCAAAATCGTTTGGTGGAAAAGGGTACCCCGATTTTCAAGATCACCTCAAATCCCTTGATAAGGCAGGTCTCCTCCAGAACATAGATAAACCCGTAAATAAAGATACCGAGATGCATCCGTTGGTGCGATGGCAGTTTCGTGGCGGAATTCCGGAGACTGATCGTAAAGCCTTTGTGTTCAACAATATCACTTGCTCTCGAGGTCAGAATTACGGCTTGCCAGTCGCAGTTGGCGCCCTTTCAGCTAATCGGGCAATTTACAGTATTGGTATAGGTGCGCCAGTTGAGGATATTGGTAAGGTGTGGAGTAACGCAATTGCCAACCCCATTCCACCGCGCGAGGTAACCGATGCTGTCTGTCAAGAGATTGTCGTCGACTCAGAACTTGAGGGGGATGGAAAGGGCCTTGACAGCCTGCCTATCCCAATTTCAACCCCTGGTTTTGATAGTGCGCCTTATTTTACGGCGACCGGTTGCATTAGTCGAAACCCAGAAACAGGCGTCCAAAATATGGGGACTTACCGCGCGGGCTTAAAAAGTTCGACACGAATGGCGGTGAGAATGTCAGTACGCTCAGGTGGAGCTGAGGGCCATCAGCACTGGCTGCAATACAAGAAACGCGGTGAAAAAATGCCCATGGCAATTATTCTTGGGGGTCCGCCAAGTGTTTGCTATTGCGCTCCTCAAAAGCTTCAGCTTGGGGTTGATGAAGTCGCAGTTGCGGGTGGTCTGGTTGGTGTTCCGATTAACATGGTCAAGGCTAAGACGGTCGATCTGATGGTACCAGCTGAAGCAGAAATTGTGGTCGAGGGTTATATAGATCCTGAGTATCTCGAGCCGGAAGCGCCGTTTGGTGAAAGTCACGGGCATATAGCCCTTGAGGATTATAATAATATTATGGAAATTACCGCGATTACACACCGAAAAAACGCGGTAATAGCCAGCATAATTTCTCAGGTTACTCCTTCAGAATCTAGCGTAATCAAGCGCGTCGCTTGGGAGCCCGTATGGCACAACCATTTAACCGATAATCTTGGTATTAAGGGAGTGAAGCGTGTCTCCATGCATGAGCCGCTTACTAATATACGTCGGGTATTATTTATCGTGTTTGAACGGAATGTGCCTACCACGGAAATTTGGCGGGCATTATACGGAGCGTCAGTACTCAACTCAGCGGTGGGCAAATATATAATCGCGGTAAACGAAGATATTGATCCCGATGAGGGTGATGCGGTCTTCTGGGCGCTAGCTTATCGAGCCAACCCTGCTCTTGATGTTGCTATATTGCCTCATCGTGACAAAGGTCACGGCCCCAAAAGCGATACCCGAATGGGACGTGAAGAGGCGACAATGCTGATCGACGCGACGCTTAAATCTGATATGCCCCCAATAGCATTACCAAAAAAAGAATATATGGAAGACGCTAAAGAACTTTGGGAGAAGCTGGGGTTGCCGGCGCTCAAACCTGAAAGCCCCTGGCATGGTTATTCACTCGGGGATTGGAATGATCAGTGGGATGATATGGCTAAGCGTGCGGCCGATGGTGATTATCTCGAGAACGGCCGACGGAGCGCACAAAACGATGTGTTGCCAAACACTTCTATTCGCGACGTGCCAGGAAATCCGTTTGATAAAAAATAATGTCCATCCGTCGTGATGATTGGATAGACGCTGCCTGGAATATTTTAGGTGATTCGGGTGTTGAGGGAATTAGGGTTGAGCAACTAGCTCTAAAACTGGGCGTTACTAAAGGAAGTTTCTACTGGCATTTTAAAAATCGTCAGGGTTTGATCGACGCGATGATCGAACGTTGGCTTGGAATGAGAGAGGAGGAGCGCCCAGGTTCTGTCTCTTCCGCGGAAACCCCCAGCGACCGTATGTGGAATGTTATTGAGCAGAGTATCACGCGTGGTACACGAGGCCAAGCGGCTGCATTGCGACTTTGGGCTCAGCGTCACCCCGAAGTGCAAAAAAGGATAGGCCGTGCTGATGACTTCAGGCGGCAGTTTTTCGTCGATCAGTTAAAAGCGTTGGGGCATAACGATAAAACAGCAGAAATTCGTGCTGAGGTCTATATATCGGTCATTACGGCAGAGTATTTGCATTCCGGTGGCCGAGAGCAAGACGAACGATTAAAAATAGCACGCAGTAAACACGATATGCTAATCCGCTAGCACTCGCTGATTTGAATCATGCTAATCCGCTAGCACTCGCTGATTTGAATCGTTAGGCTACCCAAAAAGTGGTTAGACCTATTACTGGCTTTAACTTGAATTAAGTATGGAGGCTGATATGCCATTAGATGGTGTTGATAAGGGACAGGTAGTTCACGAAACTGATGCCATGCGGCAAACGCGTGAAAAGAATATCGCTAATGCTCCACCAGCAGAGTTCTTTAAGCTTCGCGCTGAGTTAGTTAAGCAGGGGCGTACTAATCAGATAGTTGCCGATACTGGCAACCTCTGGGCAAACTTGAAGGTTTATGCCTCTGGCGGTGAGAATGGGCTACATAATCATACGGACC
The DNA here is from genome assembly GCA_002724505.1 of Rhodospirillaceae bacterium. Lineage (GTDB taxonomy): Bacteria > Pseudomonadota > Alphaproteobacteria > MPNO01 > UBA2964 > UBA2964. The sequence goes on from PBOV01000168.1 coordinate 7,123, forward strand.
AGGATCACTTCCATTTAGTTCTTAAAGGTAAGGCATGTTTCCATGGGCCTCGGGGTGAAGAAAAAGTTTGTGGACCATATGAAGGGGTAATGCTGCCATCCGGTAGCTACTATCGTTTTGAGGCTGTCAGTGACGAGCCATTGGTACTCCTGCGTGTGGGAGCCAAGACTGACCCTACGGCAGAACATCCCCGCTATAATGTTTATGGCGAGCCGCTGGATAGTGCATCTAAAGAAAATGGTAGGGTTGAGGTAATCCTCCGTCAGGGGGAGTTTTGGGGAGCGGAAGAGTAAGACTAGTACAATTTTTTCAATCTAATTGATGCCCTTTAAGAGCGTTATTGGGCAGAGCCTTTTCTTAACCATACGGTACCGTATTGACTCTTTACGGGCTCAAAAATATGTTTCGGAAAATTCGAAAACCCATTCAAACTCAATATTCTCGAGGCAAAAGGGAAAAAAATGTCTAAACCTGTCCGTGAACAAACGGCCTCTGACCGTGGTTATGTTGACCTCCATGAACATATAAATGCGCTGCGCGAGGCGGGCTTACTTTTTGAAGTCGATCGTAAAATCAACAAGGATACTGAAATGCATCCTTTGGTAAGGTGGCAGTATCGCGGGGGGATTGAAGAGGAAGATCGCAAGGCTTGGATGTTCTCAAACGTCACAGACTCAAAAGGAAGGGAGTACGATATTCCCGTCTTGGTTGGAGGACTTGCCGCTAATAGTGCCGTTTACAAGCTTGGAATGGGGTGTGAGTTAGACCAGATAAAAGAAACATGGATCAAGGCTCTAAATAACCCAATTGATCCTGAGGAGGTCCCCTTTGATGAGGCGCCATGTCATGATTTGGTTTATGAAGGTGACGATTTATTAAACGGCTTCGGCGTCGATCAGATACCGGTGCCGATTTCTTCGCCAGGGTGGGATAACGCCCCATATTTTGCCGCTTCGCATTTTATTACAAAGGATCCAACTAACGATATCCAAAATATGGGCAATTACCGTGCAATGGTTAAAGCACCTAATCGGGTTGGGTTTAACCCCTCGATTGAGTTGCGTACGGGCGGTTATATGCATTGGGAGGAGTGGAAAAAACTTGGCAAGCCAATGCCTTGCGCCATTGTTATCGGAGCCCCGCCAATCGTTTCATTCACCGCAGTCCAGAAGGTGCCTGAGAAGTATGATGAGTTCCAAGTCTCCGGTGGTTTGTGCGGTAAGCCATTAAACGTCGTTAGGGCCAAGACAGTTGATCTTATGGTCCCGGCAGAGGCAGAAATTGTCATAGAGGGGTATATTTCGACAGAGCTATTGGAACCGGAGGCGCCATTTGGGGAAAGCCACGGCCATGTGAATCTTCAAGAATATAACGGCTTTATGGATGTGACGGCGGTAACGCGGCGCAAAGATGCCGTAATGGTGTCCTGGGTCAGCCAGGTTACGCCGTCTGAAAGTTCGGCGATCAAACGCCCCGCCTATGAGGCAGCTCAAATCGAGCATCTCCGAGACCATTTGGGGATTAAGGGAATTAAACACGTTTGCACTCACGAGCCATTAACATCTTTGCACAAGCTCATTATCGCAGTCGTTGATCGTGATATGCCGCGAACAGAGATTTGGCGCGCACTCTACGGTATTGCCTCCCTGAGGCGAGCAGAAGGTAAGTGGGTCATTGCTGTAAATGAAGATATCGATCCTGACGATACGAACGCCGTATTTTGGGCGATGTCCTATCGCTGTAAACCTCACCGAGATGTTGAGATTCTCAAGAATAAGGACGAAGGGCATGGACCTCGCAGCCTTCAGGATTCTAATGATTCCGCTGTTTTGGTTGATGCGACGTTAAAGGAGACTTACCCACCGGTATCTCTACCCAAACGTGAATATATGGAAGGGGCTGCGGAGATTTGGTATGAACTCGGGTTGCCTAAACTAAAGCCACAACGCCCCTGGTATGGTTATGATATGGGTGAATGGAATGAAGATTTGGAAACTATGGCGCAGCGTGCTGTAAAGGGTGATTACTGGCAGACTGGTGAGATAATTGCACAAAAGCGCCGCGGTGATTTGAAGATGAATACCGAGGTGCGTACCCTCGGTGAGGGGACGCCGGGAGCCGGCGATAAAAAAGATAGGGGGGATTTGACATGGGACGGCTTGAAGGACGCGTCGCACTCGTTACGGGTGCCGCCCAAGGAATAGGGGCAGAATTCGC
>PBOV01000169.1 GCA_002724505.1 Rhodospirillaceae bacterium
CTCTGGCTGGCTTTATCAGCTTTATACTGGCAAGGCATTCTTCGCAATGGCAGGAATGTCAACTACAGGTATCCTTTTGCTTGTCCCTTTCTACTTCATCCAAAGAAAAATTTCCGGCTGAACTTCTTGCTTAATCAAAATACCAAACGAAGTATTCTGCAGAATAAAAATCGGGAAACCCCTAAAATTATTGGCCTTAGTTACTTTTCCCTATTCAAAAATATCGTAATTGGAAAAAATCAGGGTGATATAAAAATTTAAACAAGTTGCAATTTTAAACTAATTCCCTTGTTCGAAACCTAAAATTAATTTAGTGCCATAAGGAAATTGACTTCAGTTTTTACGAAAAAATCTTTTTTCTCAGGTCCGCATGACGACTTCAAATAACTTATCACTTATGGCCCGACTATTGGTGGTGTCAATCAGTCTCCTTTGGATATTTGGCATAGCTCAAGTTATTTTTCCTATTGATTGGGTTTCAAATATCATGGCCGTGCTGCTTGCGCTTGTCACAGTTGTCGCGTTACCACGAGCCCCTTGGAATATTAAACTTCTGTGCTTGTTTCTAGCGATAGGCACAATTGTCATAGCCCAAATTTATGATAAATGGGGTGCAATTGAGGAAGGACTGACGCGCGCCACTATCTTCCCTGCTTTCCTCGCCACCATTGGTTTATTGCGTGCGACAGCCGACCAGCGTCCAGAAATAGGTGTCGCGAGAAGACTTTTTACCGCGCTAGATAGAGAGAGAAGAGATAGTGGATTAGTCGTCGGCGGGTTTCTTGTGGGATCAATCCTTCAGGTCGGTGTATTCGCGATCATGGCACCAATACTCGGACGCAATGCTTCTGAAAGGGAACGTCAGGAAGTATTTGTTGCTGCAATGCGAGGCATGGCACTTGTACCACTTTGGTCACCTTTTGTGGTCGGCATGGCGGTAGCCAGCCAATATTTACCAAAAGTTCCCCTCTGGCAGATAATGTCGATAGGTCTCGGGCTATCAGCGTTTTGTATAATTCTGTCAATTATTTGCTTTGACCGCAAAGGTGGGCTGCTAGCTTTATGGAAATCTTTGATGACATTAGCGCCTGTCGCGCCCCCTATAGCCCTGGCCGCCATGATAGTGGTTGGCACAGCGATTTGGACTGGTTTTTCCACTTTACAGGCACTTGTAATAGCTATGCCCCTGCCCTGCTTACTAGCAGTCGCTGCAGCTCCAGGAGGTTCTATCTCCAAAGCTATAGAAGAAACTAGCAAAAGACTTACTCGCATTGGTCCAGAAATAGCCATCCTGACATTTGCTACAATTATCGGGCGGGTCTTTGAAGCAGCACTTCCGAATATGGGACTACTCGAGTGGATACGAGGGATTAACCTCTCTGCGACAGCCATCATTTTCTTTATTATTATGTTCATGAATATCATGGGAGTGTTAGCCATCCACTCCATCGTATCGGGAACTATCCTTCTCGTATTATTTACAAGTATACCGACAGGAATTTCTGACCTCGTTTTGATGCAAGCACTCCTTACTGGCTGGGGATTATGCACCGCGGTATCGATCAGCAGCCTTTCAATAGTTACAGGCGCTTCGATGTTTAACCTACCAACCACAAGCCTTATTGACCGAAGTAATTTAATCTATGTTTTTGTTGGGGGAGGGCTCTGCGCGCTTATTTTGGCGTCAATTAACGATATTCTCGTGACATAAAACTGATTGATTTGTTAAAATATTAACTACTCAATATAAGAAGACTTTTAAAATATATAATCACCCTTAGTGAGCGGCATGAGATGGGCTGTCTATTTCGTTTTTGCAGTCTTATTATTTTCGCCATGCTCATAGGCTGGCTTATAACCAATTTGGTAAATTTTATTCAAGAGGCGCCAGCAGTTAAAATAAATCAGACAGTAACCCTGAAAGATTTCAAGACTGCACAGCAATTAGTTAGACGCCGCAATTCTCATTTGAGATCACTAAATAAAGTTACGGAGTTTCAGACTACTACGTATGAAATAAATAGCTTTTTAAAAGTTGCCACAAAATTAATTCCAAATGTGGCGACTAAAGTCAAAGCATCAGGGGGTGGTATCGTTATTAAAATGTCAGTAGGTTTGCCCTCAAATCCGTTGGGTAGTTATCTCAATATCCGTGCAATTATTGCTTCCTCCTCTCAAGGATTACTTTTTAAAAAATTCTTTGTTGGGAAAGTCAAAATTCATCAAAAACTTATCAAGCCGGTCCTGTATTATGCATTTGATCAAATTATAGGTCAGGGTCGCACTAGAACTTTTCTAAATGATATCCGGTCTGTGAAGGTTTCAAATTCCAAGCTTTTTGTTCGTTTTTGGCCATCGGCATATTTGGCCAAAGATATAAGGCCCGGAAGTGCGTCCAGTAGAGGCGATACGAATAACGCCAACGGGGTAAAGCGATGAACTATGGAAACCACCATTCAAGTGTCGGGAACCCAGTACTTGTTGGTGTCACATGGGGCCTTGGGGCAGCAGCAGCCCATTCCTTTGTCCCAATTGCAGTTGCTCTCTTGAAACATATCCCTGCTATTGAACTAGTCTTGTTTCGGAATTTTCTTGGCCTGATAATATTGTTGGCGATCGTATCCTGGCGGGGGTTTCAATTCATACAAACCAAACGGCTGGGATTTCATATCCAGCGAAACCTCACAAACTTTTTAGGTATGTGGCTATGGTTCGCTGGTCTAGCTTTTTTACCTATAGCCAAGGCTGTTGCCCTGCATTTTACGGTCCCTTTGATGGTAGTTGTACTTGCCGTAATTTTCTTACGTGAGCGCCCGGGGCCAGTGCGACTGATTTGTACGCTCATAGGTTTTGGCGGTGTTTTAATAATTCTTCGTCCAGGTGCTGTACCTCTAAGCCCCGCCGCATTTTTAGTTTTGGGGTCAGCACTCTCGTATGCTGGGGTAGCAATTTACACACGATCACTTGGTAAGACGGAGCACGCTACGACGACAACCTTTTACTATCAATTTATGCTATCTATCTTTTCGGCACTATCTATGTTTGTCGGTTGGTTACTAGTAAACCATATCCCAGAATTTGGACCTTCCGCGATTTGGTTTACATGGGTCACACCAACGTTAAGCGACACGCCGGCCCTGCTGCTGCTCGCTGTCTCAGGAACAGTCGCACCCTACTGTCTTGTGCGCGCATTTATCCATGCCGAAGCCACGATTGTTGAACCAATCGAATATTTACGCCTCCCAATTACCGCTTTTGTTGCCTACCTGGTTTTTGATCAAACAACAGACATCTGGGTCTGGGCCGGTGCAACTATCATCGCTGGCTCAACTTATTTTATGGCCCGACACGAGGCAAAAGCTTCAGTTTAAAACCGGTGTTATTTAGTCGGAGGCTGATTTGTGTTGAGTAGCCAGCCCCATTTCTCCTTTGCACGGGCATAAGTTTCTTTGTCCGGCGTATTGACTTTGGGATAGCGATCAATCCAGTGGAAAGGTTTACAAGCATTTATAATAGCCCGACTGTTGGTGGTGTCTCCAATCTCCTTACGATCCGGATGAATAGACGGATCCAGGCCTGTGGACCAGCCCCTATTGATGATATCAATATCAGTCGCAGGATCTGCACGAAAACACAGAGCCCACATTACATCTTCCAGATTAGAGGCATCAATATCATCATCAACAACGACAACGAATTTTCCCGCATAAGCGCCAAGGCGACATTGAGAGGCAATTTGACCTGCTTGTGTCGCGTGGCCCGGATAACGCTGTTTGATTGACACTGCAGTAAACATACGACCGCCGCCGCATTCGTGACACCAAGCAACTTGAACATCAGGGACACCCACAGCCTCAATTTGCTCTTTTAACAAAGCTGATCGCACAACAGCACGATACCGTGACTGTTCTTCAGGCGGGCGCTGTGGTGGACAGCCAAGCATTATCGGATCATTACGATGATAGATAGCCTTAACATCCAACGTCGGCCCATTATGTTCAGGGTTACCGTAATATCCGGTCCATTCACCGAACGGTCCTTCAGGATGTAATTTGTCGGGATAGCAAAACCCTTCAAGTACGATTTCGGCATTTGCCGGAAACGGTAAGCCCGTGTGCTTGCCGATAACGCATTCTACGGGACGGCCGCGATAAGCGCCCATAATGTCAAACTCGCACACACCGTAGGGAATTTCCGAAGAAGACATCAGAAAGCTCAGCGGATCAACACCGACCACAACGCAAACTGGCATAGGTTTGTTCTTCGCCATATATTTTTGTCGATGAAGCCGACCATGCTTTCCAGGTGAAATATAAAACCCGACAGTGTTCTTGTCATGCACCATGACCCGATAGGTGCCGACATTTATCCAATCTTCTTCTGGGTCACGGGTGACATTAAATGACCCTGTCCCGATATAACGCCCACCATCTCCTTCATGCCAAAGGGGCGTCGGCAGAGATAGAACGTCAACATCATCTCCTTCCATAATATTTTCCATCACAGGCCCCGTATCAATAGTTTTAAATGGGAGAGGCCTTTGGACCACTTCCTGATATGCCTTGTTAAATGCTACGCTTAGCTCAAATTTTGTAAGATCGGGAGGAAAGCCCAGGGTGATGTTCTGGCGCCGCCCGCCAAAAAAATTCGTAAATACCCTATGCCCCTTCGGATAACCAGGAATTGAGTCAAATAAAGCGCAGGGGGCTGTCTCGCTGTGCAGTAATAGCTCTGCAGCCATACCAATATCTTCTTCCCACGAAGCTCCCTCGACGCGGCGCAGTTCTCCTAGTCTGTCAACCTCTTCAATGTATTCACGAAGATCATTAAAGGTTACTTTGTGTTTTAAATTGCTCGCCTGCGAACCATCCATGGGGGGTCTCCTGCAAAAATTGATAGTGTCAAAGTATGACGGACAAAGTGATCTGTAAATCCAACTTTGGATAACGGACTAGCGTCACAAATTTTTTTGTGCGAAGAAACATCATAAACGCAGAACCCCCATGGGAAGCTAGCGAGTTCCACCCCAGTGAAAGAGC
>PBOV01000170.1 GCA_002724505.1 Rhodospirillaceae bacterium
AAATTATTTTCCTTTAAACAGAAGTGCGTATCCTTAACTAACGCGGTGGGCTCTTTTTTTACATGTGCAGATCGCGATTATAAAGCCACGCTAGCGCAAAAGCTTCCTGAGCTTTGGAATAAAGGTCTTGTTTTGGAGTTTGGTTAGCTTGTTCCGCCAGGTCGGCCACCCCAACCCGTACAACAAAAATTTTTAATACCCCGAAACATGGCCAAACGGGGAAATACCAGAAGCCAGGCGGGCCTTATATCGTTGCTCCACGCTTGCGTTCTGTTGGAAGTCTTTGCGGCAAATTCCCTGCGCATAGCCGTTTTTGGAAAGTAGCTGAGAAAACTTCACATAATTTACCTTCTAAATTAGAGATTTTTTCATTGGGTTTAGAGGCGCGAGGGCAAAATCTTTCACCCAAGACGACGGAAAAGTTTATGAAAACTTGGGATTTTATGACTTCCAATATCTTTAAGAGGATTTCATGAAAAGAAAGGGGCCATGTTTCAATTGGTCATCACTGCTTTCTTTATTTTTGCGATGAAAAGGGCTGCGAATCCCAAAGCATGGGGAAGGATTTGGTAAAAAATATTTTTATGGCTCATTACCCCTTTCTTTTACCCACCAAACAAGGCAGCTAGCGGGGATCCCCAAATCATTCTACCTTAATTTTAAATTAGTACCGTCACTTTACTTTATATAATGGTTTGAGTTATGATTAGAAATGTCACGTCCACTCCGAATCGAATATCCGGGTGCTGTTTATCACGTAACTGCACGTGCTAATGGCCGCCAAAAGCTGTTTACTTCCGCCGAAGATGGAAATTATTTCATAAAATTACTTGCACGCGAAATTGCCCAACAGCGTTGGTTTTGCTATGCATATTGCCTACTAGGAGACCATTACCATTTAGTAATAGAAACACCGGAAGCTAATTTAGGGCGTGGAATCGGACGTTTAAATATGGCCTACTCGCAATGGTTTGGTCGAAATCATGATCAATCAGGCCACCTCTTTCGTGGTCGATATAAAGCAATAATTTTTCAAAAAAAACATCATTTGCTGCCAGTCTGTCGCCACGTCGTCTTGAACCCTTTACGGCTGCAAGCGATAAACCAAACTGATCAATGGAAGTGGTCTAGTTATCGATCTACCGCCTTTATCGAACCCGTTCCGTCTTGGTTAGCCTCCGATCGACTATTAGCACAATTTGGATCAAACATAAGCGACCCTGGAAACTCATGGTGTAAGTATGTCGCCGAGGGAATCGGGGGACCATCGCCATGGGACAACCTCCGTGGTGGGCATTATTTAGGAGACGAACAATTTCTTCAGGGAATTGCTAACCGAATTGCCACGCTTCCGCTGGATCAGGTTTCATCAAGGGTTTCGGACCCCGCGAGGCCAACGTTAGAAAAAGTTTTAGAAGAAGTAGCAATAACTGCGGGCGTTTCTCAATCCCTATTATTCAACCGAAAAGTCGCACCGGAAGCCTTTCGCGTAACGGTCTATTTATTACGTCGTGTTAGCAACTTGCCTTTGCGCGAAGTTGCCAATCTCGCAGGTGTATCGCAGAGTCGGGTGTCCCAAATACAGCGCAAGATTGAGGACGACGGCGGTATTAGTGCTTCATTCCACTGGGCAAAGCCTTTATCGACATTATTTAAAACCTATCTCGCTTAATCAGCAGTTACGCAATTAGGAGACTTTAAAATCATACCCCTACGTTTTAGCCATTCCTCTTCGGTATGTGCTTGAATAGATAACGCATGAACTGGTCCTGCTATTTCCGTAGAGAGTATACCGTTGATCAATTGATGACGGGCAACCCGACTTTTCGCCGCAAAAACCTCGGAAACTACAATAACTTTGAAGTGTGTCTCGGAATTTTCAGGCACGCTATGCATATGACTTTCGTTCAATACCTGGCAATGGGAAGGCTCTAACTTTTTCTTGAGTTTTGATTCAATCGACTTTTGCACAATCATTCTGATTTCTCCGCTTCATAATCGGCATCACTACTAACTCGCTGGGCTAACGACGCTGCTAAAAACTGATCAAGGTCGCCGTCAAGCACGCCCTGAGTGTTACTAGTCTCAACTTCGGTACGTAAATCCTTTACCATTTGATATGGTTGTAAAACGTAAGATCGAATTTGATGTCCCCAGCCGATATCCGTCTTTGCCTCATGTTCAGCCTGCGCTTGTTCTTCACGGATTTTCAGCTCTCGTTCATATAGGCGCGCGCGCAGCATATCCATTGCTGAGGCTCGATTACGATGTTGCGAACGGTCATTTTGGCACTGCACTACAATCCCGGTTGGGATATGAGTAATCCTAATTGCACTATCTGTTTTATTCACGTGCTGACCACCTGCGCCTGAAGCGCGATAAGTATCAACTCTGAGGTCTTTGTCCTCGAACCCAACATCAATGGATTCATCAATAACCGGATAGACCCAAGCGCTAGAGAAGCTAGTATGGCGCCGGGCAGCTGAATCGTAAGGCGATATTCGGACTAGTCGATGAACCCCGCTTTCGGTTTTTAACCAGCCATAAGCATTATAACCCAAAATCTTTATTGTTGCCGATTTGATGCCTGCCTCTTCACCAGGGCTCTCTTCCAGCCATTCAACTTTAAAATCATGCGCATCAGCCCATCTCAGATACATCCGAATCAGCATTTCCGCCCAGTCTTGCGACTCTGTACCACCGGCACCAGCGTGAACCTCTAAAAAGCAGTCATTACTATCTGCCTCACCTGACAAGAGCGTCTCCAGCTCTCGTTTAGCGCTACGGGCACGTAATAGTTCCAACATCGCATCAACTTCATTTAAGGTTCCTTCATCATCTTCTGTTTCACCAAGTTCAATGAGGGTAATATTATCTTCGAGTTCCTGCTCAATTTCCCTTACTTCTTCAATGGATTGTTCTAGCTTTGTACGTTCTCGCATTATTCCCTGTGCTTTGGACTGGTCTGACCAAAGGTTAGGATTTTCAGCAATAGCATTTAACTCATCAAGACGTCTTAGGGCGTTATCCCAGTCAAAGGTGCCTCCTTAGCAGGACAAGCGACCGCTGGATTTCATCAATTAAGGTTTGGGTTTCGGCACGCATAATATTATCGATTTAAATATCACAGAATTTTAAAGAACTTATAATTTATTTTAGAGTACGCTAATACACCCCTATAACCGTGCCAAGCGACGGCGCAGAATTGGCAGGTGCTGTCGGCATATTTTGAGTCGGGAAAACAAGTTTTCCCCGTATAGATTTTGGTTCAGTACCAGCTTTAAATGACTCAAGAATAACTTTTCTATCACCCGGCTGCGCGAGTTTTCCAGTTACCGCATTTACTCGAACCAGACGAATACCGGCAGGTACCCGGAACGGGATGGGTGGTTTACCCTTCAGCGCTAAAGACATAAAATCACGAAAGATTGGAACAGCAATAGACGCTCCGGTCTCACGTTTCCCCAATGTCCTGGGCCGATCAAAGCCAGAAAATATACCAACAGCAAGATCAGGGGAAAAACCAACAAACCAAGTATCAAGGCTCTTGTTTGTCGTACCAGTTTTACCACCCAAAGGTTTGCCAACCGCCCTTATGCGTTTGCCTGTCCCCCGTTGCACAACACCCTCAAGCATTGAGACAATCTGGTAAGCACTTCTAGGATCGGCTAAAGAAATTCGATTGTCTGGTATGACTGGCACCGGTTGTCCCTCCCAAATCACATTATTGCATGAGTTGCATAGACGACTTTCATGCTTGAACACGGTTTTTCCATGACGATCTTGGACGCGGTCAATTAGCGTTGGCATGATTTTTTTACCACCGTTAACTAACATTCCATATGCCGTTGTTAAACCCAACAATGTTGTCTCCATTGCTCCTAGCGACATCGATAACATCTGTGACATACCAGAAGAAATACCAAACCTACGTGCGTAATCCGCAATTTTTTCCATACCAACAAACTGAGCTAACCGGACTGTCATCAAATTTCGTGACTTTTCGATCCCCAACCGCAACGGGCTAGGACCGTAAAACCTTTTGGTATAGTTCGCCGGTTTCCAAAAACCTATCCCCGGACCTTGATCCATGACAAATGGCGCGTCTAACACAAGACTTGACGGTGTATAGCCGTGCTCCATGGCAGCCAAATAGACAAACGGTTTAAACGCAGAGCCAGGTTGCCTTTTCGCTTGGGTCGCTCGATTGAACTCGCTGCGGCCATAAGCGAACCCCCCACTCATGGCTAAAATTCGTCCAGTATGCGGGTCGACAGCCACGACAGCACCCTCAATTTCTGGAGCCTGTCGTAATCCAAAGGCGTCCTCAAGAGTAGTATCCTCTTTATCTTTATCTTTATCTTCTAATTTTTCTACTAAAACAACGTCCAAAAACTTCAAAACTTGTTCAGGTCTATTAATTCTCGGCCCCAGCTTTTGATCCTTTAACCAAGTTCGTGCCCACTTAAGTTCATCCAGCGGGATATATCCGCTTTTACCATCTGAAAACCGAATGATAACTTTAGACTCAGTGACAGAAAAAACGAGCGCCTTTCGCCACCCTAAACGAGCATCAGAAATTCCTTTCGGCATAGGCACCTTCGCTAAGGCACGACGCCAATCTTTAATCTGATCAAGACGCGCCAATGGTCCACGCCAACCGTGCCTTCGATCATAAGCGATAAGACCTCTACGAAGCACTTCTTCTGCTATTCTCTGTAGATTTGGATCCAGGGTTGTACGGACGGAGAGCCCGCCCCCATATAGCTCCTTAGCACCAAACCTCTCTGTTAGCTCGCGTCGTACCTCTTCAACGAAATAGTCGGCCTTGGTAATAGCTGCCATACCCTTCTTTCGAATAACCAGCGGTGCTTTTTTTGCCTTCAAACCGGATTCTAAAGAAATATGACCGTCGTTCATCATCCTTGTGATGACATAATTACGTCTATTACTCGCCGCTTTAGGCTTTTTGATAGGATGATAATTATTGGGAGCCTTAGGCAAACCCGCAATATATGAAATTTCTGGCAAAGTAAGTTCATCAAGCGACCGATCAAAATAGTTTAGAGCCGCAGCCGCAACTCCATATGACCCAAGCCCAAGATAAATTTCATTAAGATAGAGTTCTAGAATTCGGTCTTTTGACAGGGCCCTTTCAATTCGAAACGCTAAAATTGCCTCTTTTATTTTACGATCAATCGAAACCTCATTTGTTAAAAAAAAGTTTTTTGCCACCTGTTGCGTAATTGTCGAGGCGCCAACGAGCCGCTGATCACTTCCTATTCGACTTAAATTAGTGAGAACCGCCCGTGCGATACCTATAAAGTCCACTCCATGATGCTCGTAAAACTTTTTATCCTCAGCAGATAAAAATGCCTTTATGACTTTTTTTGGAATATTATGGATAGGAACGAAAGCTCTTTTTTCTCGTGCAAACTCGGCTAAAAGGCTGCCGTCACCAGCATGAATGCGGGTTACCGTTGGCGGTTCATATCCAACCAATTGTTTGTAGTCAGGAAGGCCCCGCCCAAAGTGCCAAAAAACGCTGACACCTCCAATCACCCCTAAAATACCTAGAAGTAAAGTAATCGTGCTTAAAGCCATAACAATTTTTAGAAGCTTTTTCATTTTAAACTCTAAAGTCGTCAGAGGTATGGACCTAGAAATTTAACGTACTTAAAAATTTGGGCGGTTTTATGACTATTTTAAAGATTGTTGACGAGAAAAATATCGACCAATAGCGATAACTACTGCTTTTGCGATTTGACGTCGATGGCTGGCACGACGAATGAGTTTTTCGTCTTTAAGGTTTGAAAGGTATCCCATCTCGATCAGAACTGATGGAATCGCAGGGGCTTTTAAAACGGCAAATCCTGCAAAACGGTGCTTACGACGCAACATAACTGTCCGTTTACTCAGTTGTTCAGCCAGTAATTTAGCAAAGACAACAGAATTATTCTTTGTCAGTCGTTGTCTCAAATCAATGAGAATTTTAGCTACCGTCTGACTTTGTACATTCAAATCCACCCCCGCAATTATATCAGACTTATTCTCTCTACGCGCCAGTGCCTCTGCCTCTTTATCCGAAGCCTGCTCAGAGAGGGTGTAAACAGAACCACCACGAAGGTGCTTGTTCCCAATTGAATCTGCGTGCAATGAAACAAACAAATGGGCTCCGGCGCGGTGCGCAATAGCTATTCTCTCGCGCAGGCGAACATAGACATCGCGTGACCTTGTCATCACAACGCGGTATTTTCCTGTTAGTAATAATTGACGTTTGACCTCCTGCGCCAGTTCCAAAACAACAGTTTTTTCAAGTGTTCCCCTTATTCCACGTGCTCCAGGGTCAATCCCTCCATGGCCTGGGTCTAGAGCGATCACATGTTTAAAGAACTTCTTATGCTTAGGCTTCTTTATCGGCGGCAAAGGAGGTTGCTGCAACAACAAACGCCGTGACCCTATCTTTTCTTTTTTTACCGGACGAGTTTTTAGGGCCTTTGGAAAAGTTTTGCTTGATATCTCGACAATATCAAAAATCACTCGATGACTGCGCCCTCCCTGTGGTGATAATCTAAAGGATTTACTTACCTTCATAGGGGATCTTAAATCAATAACAATTCGAGACTGACCGTGACGAAAAAGGCCAAACCGATAACCGGAGATTCGTCTACTAACTCTCTTGGATTTTTCTTTGATGCGCCAAATAACTTCCGGAAGCGCAATAACAACTCGATTGGGATTTTTAAGAGAATATACGTTAAAATTTACCGATTTATTTAACTCGATTACAAAACGGGTCTTTTTCTCATAATCTCCAATTCTTATAGATTTAACAATGGGAGTGGCTGCTGCGTCTTTTATCGTAACCCCGCTTAGCAACGCAATCCCGACGTAAAACGTAATAACTTTTAGAAAACAGAATATATTGTGGCTCTTTGCCATAATATGACCAGATATAGGGTTAACAAAGCTAAACTTCAATGCCTTTCCAAGGGCATAGTTGATACAAAACCAAAGGTTAATTTTCAAAAAATATACTGATTGTAGAATTTGTTGCGTACACGTATCCTAAAAGCGTTGCGAACAACCGCGAACGACCGACTAACAGTAATCTGTTTGGATTGGGAGCGCGACAATCGGGCGAGACTGTATAACGCTGTTACGACCCGTGTGATTGCGCTTTGATTTCGCGGTTATTTTGGAGAAACTTGAAGCTAGAAGCGGCCGCACGAGAGCGCCCCCCTTGGAAAAGAAAATTTCCCTTTTCCAATAATTAGTTGGGTTGACGCAGGGGCCGCCGGCTTTGAATAACAGCGGTCAGACACCGCCCGTTGTTCGCACGGGCTTTTAGTTCTGGCCGTGGAGAAATAGTTTTAATGACAAAACGAATGTTAATTGACGGTACCCATCCGGAGGAAATTCGGGTGGTAATCACGAGTGGCAATCGCTTAGAAGAATATGACGTAGAAACATCCACTAAAACCCAACTCAAGGGTAATATTTATCTTGCAAAGGTAACCAGAGTTGAGCCGTCATTGCAGGCCGCATTTGTTGATTATGGTGGAAATCGACATGGCTTCCTCGCCTTTAATGAAATTCATCCAGATTATTATCAGATCCCAGTAGAAGATCGAGAAGCATTGAAACGCGACGTGGCACAGTTCGAAGCAAATGCATCTGCAGCGCAGGCCCATATCGACGAAATTGATGGTAACGTGGAGAGAATAACCGAAGACCAGGATAACAGTGGAAGTATTGGAAAGAGCGAGAATAGAATAGCTGCGGAGGAAGTTCTCTCTGACCAAGTCAGGGATGAAAACGAAGAAGACCCTGCCGAGAAAATCGAGTCGAAAGAAGGTGATGAGCCTGAACAAGCCACAGGACTTAATGAAAATAATTCATTAGAGATAGGAGACCAGGAAGAAGAGGCTGAAAAGGACAGCGACAATATTAGCAAATTGGAACGCCGTGAAAACCCAATGCGCCGATATAAAATTCAAGAGGTAATAAAAAGAGGTCAAATTTTACTAATACAAGTCGTTAAAGAGGAACGTGGCAATAAAGGCGCGGCCCTA
>PBOV01000171.1 GCA_002724505.1 Rhodospirillaceae bacterium
CACAAAACAGGCAATTAAAACGGCGATCAGCGACGAAGAATCGTCTTTTGAATTTCTTGACAAAAACGGCAAGGCAAAAGACTACAAAACACTTATTGGTACGAGGTTTGTGGAAAAACGTACACGCCCTCTGAGCGTCGATCCCAAGAGAGCCTTCACAATCGCCTGTCAAATCGGCGGGCAATATGGATGGAAATGGCAATCATGGTTATGGACACTCAGAGGCTGGATCGATCGATCAGTTGGAGGAGTGGGGTTCAGAAAGGGCAGACCCGAAAACCTGCAATTGGGCGACCAGCTGGATTTTTGGACTGTTGCAAGGGTGACAACCAATCGACTTACGTTGTCTGCAGACATGCGTTTGCCAGGAAACGCAGTTTTCGATATTCATGTGTTCGAGAACGCATCAGGTGATGTCTGTCTGGAACACACAGTCTCATTCAACCCGCGCGGGTGGATCGGCCATTTCTACTGGTTCGCGCTTTATCCTCTCCACGCCTTGGTGTTTAGAAAAATGCTCAACAATATGGCAGCACAAATAGAGGCAGCATGTGCGAAATAGCTTGATTGGAATCCTAACCGTTCACAAACCATAAAATTCTGTGTTGCCAAACTAGTAACGTGCCCCTGCTGATTTAACAACCATGGTGAACTTACCCTCTTTGGCTCAAGTGACAACAGCGAGTAAATTCTTGCTACAGGAGATACGGTCGGATCCAGCCCTAATTAATTTAGGGCAGACAAAATCAAGTCGCAAAATACTCTTCGCTAGTGTTGATCAGCAAATCGGAAGTCGATTCTCGTTACTGATAACTTCATCGATCATAGCCAACGTAAAATTCTCATCCCGTAGCGGCGCATCATGATTGAGCACAGACCCATTATTTCGTAGGTCGACGCAGACGGTCCTGACGGACGGTGGAACTAGCCGATAGTTGAAGTCGATCAACCGGTCAGCTCGATTATGGACCAAGGTAACTTTGGTTTCCCCCCAATCGCTCCTTTGAAGAGATTTAACAGTCGAAGAATCGCTTGAAAGATCATCCAAAACTGAATTACCACGCGTTAATAATTCGCTATTACAAGCGGTTATGGCTATCAACAATCTCCCGAGGGTAGTCTGAGTTTCGTCAAGCCCTAACACTGGAGAACTAATGGCAAAAATGGCTTTTGTGCGATCAGAAACATCTCCACCGCCCGTTTCTAGGTCAAGCGCGAGAGCTCTCAAAGCAACCACACCTCCCAATGAGTGTGCGATTATGACAAATTCTTCTTCTGGGTAATCCTCGTAGATCGAACTTAAGTTTTTTACTGACTTATCGATCGAACTCAAAGTATCGCCGGGACTATAAATTTGTGACCAGCCATCTGGCGAATAACCATACTCTAGGATACGAGGGGATTGTCTATCAGAATTGTCGTCGGCAAAATCTCGATTCTCTATCAGGACTTCAGCAACCCCTGATGCCCAATCGGCCCGGTCATCATTTGATGAACAGATACCCCTAACAAGTATGATGCTTGGTGATTGAGTAGCTGAACAGCCTTGGAGCACAAGAATAGACACTAAAAGAATCGCCACTACGAACGGGTTTAATCGCATCGTCAATATCCTCATATGACATCTCAACCCGACAAAATATTTCGATTACGTCGCAACAACCCGTATACCCCAATTACAAGAACGGTGAATCCAGCAAGTGCTCCAAAAGTATGTCTCTCTAGCAGGTTGACCACGACAAAAAATGCGATGACTAGAGCGCCTGGCAGAAATGCGAAAAAAGTCTGCCTAGGTACTGTTCCGACTACCGGTAAGAAGGCCAAAAAGCCGACTAAAAACCAACCGACAAAGTTTGTCAAAGGAACACCGTAGTACGCATATTCGATAGCGGACGAATGCCATGACCATGCGTTGAGGGAACCGGTTGCAACAGGTTCAAGACAAAGGTCGATTATGACTAAAAAAAATGGTGCGAATACCATCGAAGCCCTGAACCTTAATTTCAACATCGAAGCAGTACAAGCAGTAAAAGATATGACCAATATCCAAGCCGCTATTAATGCGATTGGCACTTTTAGAATCGACCAACCTAGAACGTTTGTGTATTCATAACCACCAAATGGGAAACCGGTTGAGACTCCGATAAGCTCGGCACCAAAACCTATTAGACCGCCCACGATCAGACCTACTACACCTCTAAGTCCGAAGTACATGAGAACAAGTAAGGCCGAGACAGCTAACATCGTCGGCGCTGCCCAATCCGTCCCGGCTGGTGGTTTCTCAAAGAAACCAGTAGAAGCAATTCCACCGACCAAAAGTATTAAGAGCAGTACCCAAAGAGAATATGAAAAGGCACTCCTCAGATGACCTGTCTTAATCATGATCATCAGTAATAAGTTTGGTCACGATCTTCGCCGACATCAGCACTGTCGATGTACCACCTCCAGGATGAGTCCCACCTCCTACAAAGTAGAAAGGAGGCTGCTTGCTTTGGCGCATCCGAGGTCGGAGAAAACTGTTACGCCATCCGTGGGACACCTGACCGTATATTGCACCTGATGGTGATGAATAGGCGTTTTGAAATGTTCTCGGTGTCCAATGACTCAAAATTTCAGCCCGATCGAATATTTCATTCAAACCAGATTTATCAAGACGAGTTCTTATCCGATTGAGTGCAAATTCCGAGTCTTCGTCAGTCCAATCGTTACCGATAGGAGGGGCATTAGCCATCACGAATATTCCACTTTCTCCACCCGTAGAAATACCAGGGTCAGAAATTGAGGGAATATTGATGTAAACGGTGGGATCTTCTGGAAATTTTCGAGACTTGAAAAGAGTGTTGAATTCTTTTTTATAGTCAGAAGAGAATGCAACCGAGTGATGAAAACTTTCTGGTAAACGGTTTCGTGATCCAAGTAATGCGACAAATCCGGACAACGACAAGTTTCGAGGGTTGTGCTTATGGCCTAGGTTCCCATCGCTTATGTCCCAAATCTCCTCCGGGTCCGCATTAGAAATCAGTACATCTGATTCTATTTTTTCGCCTTGTTGTCCATATACGAACCATTTTTTGTTCGACTGGGCTATTTTTGTCGCTTTCCATCCAGTGTGAATATGAACATTTTTCGGTAAATTTTTGATCAATATCTGAACGATTTCGTACAGCCCTCCCGGTACGTACCAACCACCCTCACGCATCTCAAGATATGGTATGACACTAAGAATCGCAGGCGATTCATACGGAGAAGACCCTACGTAGGTAGGATAGCGATTGAATACTTGCTTTAGACGGGAGTCTTTGAAGTAGTAATCGACCGTTTTGGCGTAGTTTCCCCAAGCTCTTTGTTTAGGAGATCTAAACAACGCTATCAGGTCTGCTAATGACGCCGATTGGAAAGGCACTTTCTTGAAAAAAGTTTGTTCAGAAAGCTCAAAAATTCTCCGGCCCAAATCCAAAAAATTCAGGAATCCATCGACGTCTCTTTCTGATCCCGTCAGAGACTTGATTTCTTGGACTAAGCTCGGAATGCTACTGCTATACACGAACTGGCTGCCATCAGCAAAACGATAGTTAAATAAAGGATCTATCCGCTTAGGAGTCAATTCTTTGAAAAAATTGATATTTACCAATTCTAGAAGCTCTTGAAAGAGCTCTGGAAGCGTCAGTAACGATGGACCCGTATCGAAAACGAAACCTTTCGATTCAAATCTGTTGAGTTTGCCGCCAGGTAAATGATTTTGCTCAAGAACATGCACTCGCCAGCCGAGTGCAGAAAGCCTCACAGCAGTCGCGAGTCCACCTAGACCCGCTCCGATAATTGTTGCCACGCGTTCAGACATTATCGGTTGACTCGGTGCCGGAATAATGGCGCCCTTTCCAATCTACGCCCCTATTGAACGTCCAATTAATGAACGACAGCGTTCCGATATATAGCGCTATGAGGTTTGTAACTGGATTGAAAATTGTTGACCAAATGGGATGTCGCATCCTCGCGGCCAAAATCACTCTCGGTGAAATGCTCAACAAAATTGGAGCTAACGACAGTACCCCACCCTCACCGAACAGCAGAGCTACTGTCCAACCTATTGGTATCACGGTCCAAGCTGTCAGACTCCAGAGTTGAAATATCCAAAATGAACGTCGTTTTTTGAACGCAGGGTAGTAGTTTTTGGTGAATCCCTTGATTATCGAAGAAAAGGAATCGTACATCCTTACTGCAACTATTCCTATACCGTCAGTACACGCCGACTTGTGTCCGGAACGCCTCCATAACCTTGCCAGCATCGTGTCTTCAAACAGCTCATTTCTTACTGTTTCGTGACCGCCAAGTTCTAGATATATGTTTCGGTCCATAAAGATGCAGGCACCATGGGCTAAACCTAGTGACTCATCATTCTTCGAGTCAGCTAATGGTGCTGGAAACAGTGTGAATACTATATGGTTCAAAATCGGCATCAGCAGTTTTTCAGCGATACTACTCACCAGCAACTCAGGCCAAGCCGATAGAAAACTGACTCGTTTTTTAGCTGCGATTTCACGCATTTTCGAAATAGCATCTGGCTTCAATCTAGCGTCAGCATCTAGAAACAAAAGCCAATCAGACTTAGCATTCGCAGCCAACTGAAAACAGGCGTGGTTTTTACCTGTCCACCCTGCAGGTTTATGAACGGTTGGAACAATCGTTACCTTTTTAGGATTAGCCTTTGCTATTTTCTTCAATATTTCCGAAGTGTTATCAGTTGACTCATCGTCGTACAAAAATATCGATTCGACTTCATCGATTTGCTCAAAAACCGATTTGATGCAACTTTCGATGTTTCTTTCCTCGTCACGGCATGGCACAAGAACAGAAACAGATTGGTTAAAGTTTCGCCGCGAGTTCACATCTACTCGCCATCTCGCAGCATTCCAAGCGGCAGTCAGAACTGGCGGGATCAACAAAACTACTGAGCAAATCAGAAGAGCACTCATGAAGTTCATTGGCCAAACACCACCCGAGCCACTAAACCGGGGGATTCCTCTATCGGCAGATGCCCAATTCCAGATAACTCTCGGGCATTGGAATTTGGCCACATATCTAGTAGCAGATCCACCGATTTCTTAACAGCCGAGAAAGTCCGCTCCCCATAAATAATCTGCACGTCTTTGTTGATATCCGAATACCGCTCCGTTGGATTTATAGAAGCCATCATTTTTAAAAATCTATAAACCAAATCATGATTAACGTTTTTAAATGATGCGGTCAGGTCTGTATTATCGGATCGTTTGCTAGAGAGGAATTTGTTCGTAACGTAGCGCCCCAATTTAGAAGCGAATGTCGTCATATAAGCGTTTCGTCCGAAATCTCCTAAAAGAAATATTTTGAAATACCAGGGAGCGTATGCGAATGGGTCGACGATAACCATACGGGCTACTTTTTCAGGGTAGATCCTAGCGATTTCTGCCGCAATCGCCCCTCCAGTGCAATTGCCCAGTATGGTCAAAGGATTTCCAGAAGGAATCATGTCAATGATCGATCCTGCGAAATCTTCCAAAACTAGCTCAGGAGGGGCTGTGGATTCTCCATATCCTGGAAGATCAGGGACGAACACCCTGGCATTTTCTGGAATCAAATCACGAATCGGCAGGAATGTTTTATGACTCCCTCCCCAGCCATGTAGCAGCAGATAGGAATATTCTCCTTCACCCCACTGATTCATATGAATGTTGTAGGAATCAGCATGCATAATCTTCAACT
Organism: Rhodospirillaceae bacterium; assembly: GCA_002724505.1. Lineage (GTDB taxonomy): Bacteria > Pseudomonadota > Alphaproteobacteria > MPNO01 > UBA2964 > UBA2964. The sequence continues at coordinate 5,740 of PBOV01000171.1, forward strand.
ACCCGCCCAGCGACCATTTTTCCGCTGAGAACGCACATTGGTACACCGGTACCAGGTGTCGTGGATGCACCAACGAAATAGAGCCCGTTTACTGAGCGGGATTTATTTGGCGCGCGAAATGGTCCAATTTGCTTCAAATTATGAGCAGCGCCAAATGCAGATCCATCGTATAGGCCAAACTTGTCTTTCCATTCGATTGGTGTCCACACTTCCTCAAACTCTATATTTGATTCATCTATTGAAATTCCTTGATAATTCAATTGACTAAAAATGTAGGTGCGGAGGTTAGTAACGATCTCATTCCAGTCAGGGTTTCTCAGTCGAGATATAGTGGGCACAGGAACAAGAGCGAACATCGCAGAACATCCTGGCGGTGCGAGATCGGGGTCTGTGTTCGAAGGGATCGAAACATAAAACGGTGGCGCATCTGGAATCATTCCCCCACCCGTTACTAGTTCGAATGACTTCTTGTACTGCTCGTTCAAGAATATCGTGTGATGGTTCATACTTGGGAATTTATTGCGAATCCCAAGATAAAAAGTGACCACACCTGGAGTCATTTTGGTTTTGTGAGTTACATCTCCATCCCCGATCAATTCTAGTAATGTGGTCGGTACATCAACATTGGAAACAACCGACCGTGCGCTAAATTGGCCGTTTTCCGTTCTGATACCAGTTACGCACTGATTGTCAGTGGTGATTTCCAGGACATCTTCACCGGTCCGAATCTCTACACCCATAGACAAAGCTAATTCCGCCATTTTTTCTATCAGCGCATACATACCGTTCTTTGGAAGCCATAACCCGTAGTAAATTTCACCAAAAGGCAATATTGAAAAAATCCCCCTCAAGTCGTAAGGAGAACCGCCTAGATACATAGCGTATGAGCCTAGAGCTTCTCGAACTTTTGATGATTTGAAGTGCTTTTTGAGCTGAGAGTCCATTGACCTAGCGAGACCCAGTTGCGTGAGGTGCTTAGGTCCTGCAGCTCTGAACCATTCCAAAGCCGAATCAGCGTTTTTAGTAACTAGCCTAGAAAAGGCGATCTCATACTTATTTCTAGCGTCTGCGAGAAAACTCAATAAACCGGTTGAGCTACCCGGCTCGAAACGTTCTAATTCATTGGCCAAAACATGTAAGTCGGAGCTCAACTCTAGATAAGTGTTATCGGGCCATACAAATTTAACAGCTGGATCAACCTTTATGAGCTCTAATTCATCATGGAGGTCTTTTCCTGCGGTTTCGAAAAGTTCCTCGAAAACCCAAGGGTAGTTCAGAAGTGATGGACCGGTGTCGAACCGATATCCTGAACTCGAAATAACGTTCGCTCTACCTCCGACAGTATCGCGAGATTCGAATATTGTTACCTGAAATCCCTTAGATGCTAAATGTATGGCAGCACTTAGCCCACCTACTCCAGCTCCGATGATCACAACAAGATTTTTACTCATCAGTCATCTACCTAGAAATGCCGAAGGAATAACCCAATATTTACTGACCGGTAATTCAGACAGTTTTTCTCTCATCGAAAGACTCGCTCGAGAGTCGATAGATTTCGGATCTGAAAGTATCTTTCGGTTTAAACGCCTGTAGACATTGAGACATGCATTCGTAGCTGTTAAGCAGTCCTCTGAGTAAGTATCCATCCCCTTAGACGCTTTCTCGAACCATCTTTCCGCTTCCTGTGCAAGAAGAACCTGACAATGCCTGGTCCACTCTCGGAATCCTGCAATATTTTCAGGAGGTAAGCCTGCAACATTAGTGGGGGCGTACTGCCTACCTTGCAAATAATCTTCCTTAACGTCTCGGGCGAAATTCGTTAGCTGAAGCGCTACGGCTAAATTCTTAGCAGCCGCTAAGGTCGAAGAATGATTACTAGTGATAGCACTGCCGTACACATGTGCCAAAAAGTATCCAACAACGGTGGCGGATCCATACACGTACTTGTCGATTAGATCAGACCAAGAATCAAATGAAATATCACCTACGTCGAGTTTCATTGCTCCCATAAACGCCAAATAATATTCTGGTGGAATAGACGTTTCTTTCGAGACAGCTTGGAATCCACATAGCGCCGCAGGCATTCCGGCGAGAGCGCATTCTTTTGCTCCGTCAAAGCCCGACGATATCTGGAACTGGTCCAGCCAAACTTCTAACAACTCTTTTCGATCTGAATTATTCAGATCAAATGTGTCCGCAATCTCATCGGGGTAGCGAACTGCCGCGTATATTTCTTCAACACGTCGTCTTGTTTGCGTAGGCAAAAACCTTGTGACTGTAAAAAAACTTGTTGAGTACTCTCTGAGAACTGATCTACCGAAGTCGCTTGAGAGGACTCTCGCCTCACGTTCAGTGGGAGCAGTCGCTATAGCCTTCACAAATCTTTCATTCCGACGAGACCATTCTTGCTGACTCCATCCTGTACTGACCAATTAGCTACCCAACAACCGTGCTACTAATACTCTCGAAAAAATAAAGGCGCAATCAAATTCACAGGTTTGTCACAAAATAAGCTTCGCTTTGATTGAAATATACCTACCGGTTTATTTCAATTGCGCTGCCGTAAGCAAGATCCCATCGGATTAGCAAAACCCTCGAATAATCTTTATGTGCCTAGCCCAGCAGATTCAAGACCAGCTAAAGCATCTCTATTCTAAGGAATCTCAGTACTTTGGACTGCAAAAGAATCGCCGATATCTTGTAAGAACGGGTCTAGGTCACAAAGATAATTATGGTCACTAATACAGAAAAAGAGATAAGTATTTGAGAACCACCCAAATCGACTCTGACGGATATTTCACGCTCGACCGGCGGGACGGTCGCTGGTGGCTGATCACGCCTGAAGGAGATCGCTTCTTCACTTTGGGAGTGAATCACATCGACCCTGCGACCATGCGTTATACCGAAAATATCGACATATGGCGTAATAAGTACCGCAGTAGCACACAGACGTGGATTAAAGAATCAGTGGTCCCAAATCTCAATAAATGGGGATTTAACTCGGTCGGCTGGACTCAAGAAGTCACAATCAGAAACTACCCGCATTCATCGGGTTTTTCAGCGGAAGATTACAAGACTTTAGATATGCCTTACTGCCACCTGCTGCCATTCACCGAATCGCACCAGTGGGACCAGTTCTCACGGCACTACGATTTCTTAAGTCCGGAATGGGAAGATTGGTGCGACTATGTCGCACGCGCTCATGTCGCAGAGCTTTCCGAAGATCCGAACCTGATCGGTTACTTCTATAGCGACTGCCCAACCTGGGTTCACACACGACCGGTCAACGCGTGGCGAGGCCCGATATTTGATCCCGAGAAACTGAACTCTGAGACTGGTCGCAAAGCATTATCCGATCTCGCACACCGCTACTACAAAACCACACACGATGCTATTAGACGATACGACACGCATCACTTGATCCTCGGCGACAGGTACGAGGCAACTGAATCGATCCCGATGGAAATCGTGAATTCTGCACTTCCGTACATTGACATAATGTCCTTCCAAGATTTCAAAGAACCTGTCATTCACCTAGATGACTGGTATAGAAAAACTGATAAACCAGTGCTGCTCGCCGATTCCGCAGGCATGAAGTGGAACACCAAACCGGGTGAAATATCACCAAACGATGGTAAGTGGTACTCGGAAGTGCTTTCAGAGCTCCGAAATAACCCGGGCTGTATCGGATTTCACATATGCGGCGCCTATCAGCGAAATCGAGCCCGTCGCTATGGACTGATCGACGAAATGGAGATCCCCGACCACGAAAATATCGATTTGATAACCGCTGCTAACCTAGAGACTAAGGGATGGGTCGATTCTGGCAATTAATCTGACATCTAACAGAGATCATTCCGATGGATATCGGCGGTAGGTGTTCCCAGTAGGTACGACAGGCGACCGAATCAGCGAATTATTCGGTGCTATTGGGTTCTCTTAGGGTCAACTAACAGAAAAGCCCCCACATTTCTGCGAGGGCTTCTCTAGTTTATTTGCAGTTTGGTGGAGCTTGTGGGACTCGAACCCACTACCTCCGACTAGCTCGAGCGCTGTGCTCTGAGAGTGAATCAGTCAACACTGTACGGACAGTTATGATGTATCGGAATTGAGATTTTTCAGAGTTTCGAAACTGGCGTTTCGTCCGTGATTTCACATTCGAATGATTGTTTGCAGCTGAGTAGTTGGGCTCATCAAAGCCTCGAAATGTTCTTGTATTTCATCGAGCGTGATGACGCTTGTATCCGTCATTAGTGACGATGCCGAGATTTTCCCTCTGGCCATTAGATCCAGTGCGATTTTCCAGTCCCCTGGCAATCCTCCCCAACTTGATCTGAAGTCAATCTCACGCGCCATCCATTCCGCCGGGAGTAGCGGGAGTGGTTCCCACGGCACTGCAACAAGCACGACCTGGCCGGCCCTGCGTACAGCATCAAATGCCTGTTGTAACGTGTTTTTCAATCCGGCGCAGTCAAACACGACACTGGGACCGTGGCCGTCTGTAAGTTCAACCATCCGTTCCACGGGATCCTGCTCGAACGGATCGATTACGGTTTGTGCACCCACCGCCAGTGCCGCATCCGAGCGCCCCGGCGCCGGCTCGGAAACGATTACATTTGCCCCGGCAGCACGAGCAGCCTGCGTAACCAGTAGACCTATTGGACCTGCACCAAACACACCTACTGTGTCCCCAAGCCTAAGCGATGATCTACGTACTGCATGGACGGCCACCGAACACGGCTCGGTCAGAGCGGCAACCTCGTCCGTGACACCCTCGGGTATCGGGAGTGGTGCCCAATCATCTAGAACCGTGTACTCCGCGTACCCCCTGGTTCGGGTATCGGTAAAACCCATCGTGCGGTAGTTGTACCTGGGATGACTCTTGGTGGGCGGTTCCTTGCCAACGGGCCACTCCCCACCTCCACCAACAACGCGATCGCCTTCTTTCCAGCGTGTCACGCCGGCACCTGACGCCGAGATGATTCCTGCGAACTCGTGTCCAAGGACCGCACCGCTTGGTGCGAGGTCGTGCATGAATGCGTGCACGTCAGTACCGCATATTGCTGATTTGTTGACCTTTATCAAGACCTGCCCGGGTCCCGGTTCTGGCATAGGTATGTCGGTAACTTCGAACTGTTGTTTGCTGAGATATACGGCGGCTTTCATGTTGGTCACTTCGGCTCGTCGGTGCGATAAAAAACGCGTTCATCCAGACGATTGTCTTCATAGCGGCATACCGCTTTGACAGCGTCGTCACCAGCGAATTCGATAGATATCAAGTTCAGTCGTTCACCACTTGGCTCAACCACAATCGTTGAGCCGCTTATCAGATCTTCAAGCCTCATTGCAGATCACATTTCCTTGGGTCTGGGCCCTTCGAAAAAGGTAGATCCTTTTTCTAGATTGTCTTATCCAAGCTTTTCAGCAAAGACCGGGCTAACCCAGGCCATCTCCATGTCTTGTTGAACAATTTTTACCCAGTAAGCGTTAACACCAGGTTGGACGTTTTGATCAAGAACCGTGAATGTTGACCTGTCTGATACTGCTTCTGGCGCAAGTTCTAAAGTTATATTTCTATTGGAGTGACCGAGATTAACCTGCATCGGACCATCTTGAAGCTGAGCTAAAGTGCCAGTAACCCTGACGGAATCTCCCGGAGCATGTGCCATACGCCTAAGTGCCTGCTTTTCGCCGTGAGCCGCAAATGTTGGGCCGACGATTAGAGATGAATTCATTGCAAAAGAGATTTCTGCATCAGTGGTTTTTGATAAATCAAAAACCAAACCGCTAGGATAACCACAGGCCCACCCGTTCAACGCAAGTTTAGAGGCACCAACCCGCTCATAATTTGAACGAGGGCTATCGAACCTGATAGGACTTACCTCACCTATTTCTCCATCTGAAACGTACACATGGCCATCCCAACGAATTCCCGAGTAACTTGACCACCGACTTGCTCCATCCCAAAGAACACGAATTTTGTTTCCGGTCGGAGGTCCTGAAATCACTTCGGTGTGTATCAAATCAAGTCCACGATAAACCTCGATCCGCTCCAAAGGTGCAGTACCCTCAACATCGACTTTGATCTCACATTTAGTGCCGCAAGAATATTTTTCACCTATAAAATGGCCATCCACTGTTACTCCAGCCCTTATGCGCGCACCCGTCGTCGCATATACCCGTTTCGCTTTCATTGCTTCTAAAATGCTCTTCAATGTCAGTTGGTCGGCATAAATACCAGTCAACCCACCTTTCGAATACCTACGTTCCTGGAAACCAGGTCTATCGTCACCAGCTCGACCCGTATGGCAATCATTGCCGCCAACAAAACCCATTTCATAACCTTTACCAATAGATTCCCTCAGAATCCATTCGAATGAGCCATGCGTGGAAGTCACTTCGATCGCGGGTTCCAAAGTTGGATCATGCCACTCCAAATTGGCATGAGTGCCACCTACGTGTGGGGTTATTACAGTGTCAGTCCCTCGATAATAGTTATGTAGGTCTTTAACGTGCGGGAGATCTGTCTCATCTGGCCTGCCTAATTTATCCGCACCTCTCCAACGTTTCATCGGTCGGTCGAATCGACCGAAATAAACGTTGTGGTGCCCTCCTACCTCCACTGCGCCAGACCATTCGTAACCAGGTAACGGTACAAATCTTCCGGGCTCGTGATACGCCTTTTCTTCGACTTGCTGAACTTCATATTCATCAGTGGAATGAGCTGAATCATTACGCTGGTAACCGGCAAAATCTAATGCAGATACATCTCTTGCGTAAGCGAAGTAATCTCCGATCTTAGATGCGTCACCAATTTGACCGGAATGAGGGTCTCCCCAGAAAAGCTTGAGCGTGGGAAGTTTCTGACTTATACGTATTTGGTTGCTACTGGCTAAAAGACCGTTTTCTGCATCTTCTATATCTATTCGAGTAGCACCCTCTTCCGTGAAAACCGCTCCTTCAATTCTGTGCACGCCTCCATCTTCTTCCGAAAACTCCAGACTATTCCCACCCGGAAGAACCAAGCCGGGAGCATTTATTTCAATTTTTCCACGATATTTTTCAGCAGGATTACCCCATATATCCGAAGCCTTAAGCTGTAGGGCGAAACCGGATCCAAGTTCTATATCTGAAGGTGCAATAGCTGAAAGCTCTGAAGCATCGCCACCACTAATTCGCAATACTGCTGGTGTAGCACTGCCTGTTGACGAACCCTGTAGTACTAATAAGTTGGTATCTTGCTGCCCAACTTCGGCTGCTTTTACGCTATCTGATTTTGTTTCAGCCCCCATAGGAGTCCAAGTATCAGGACCAGATCCTGAAGGGTTCACTTCACAAAGAAAATTACGGCGAGGTTCATAGAAGGTCTGGGCGCGTAAACCTGCACCACCGCCACTTCGGTCTCCGAGGATGATATCGATGGAATCTCCCTCGGCTAATTTGCCTGACATGAGGGTTACTACGAAAGACTTGTGATCAGGCAGATGAACTGAGGCAGCACACCCGGGCGGGGGTACAAGATTCAGATAGCCATCTGCAGCCGGATCTTCCACCTGTGGTTTAGCCCAATCGGAATCAGAATCTGTCCATATAGTTAGGGTGCCCCCACGCGCCACGCCGATAGTTCCAGCGATGTATCGAAGGGTTATACACGCAAGTTCTCCAGCTTCAATTTGCTGAGGTGATACTAGTTCTAATTTGCCCCATTTATTTTCTTCATGGTCGTTTGAGCTCACGACTAGCCCTCATTTCATGAATTGATGATTGCGCTAATTAACCGGAAGAGTCTCTTTATTCATTTGCGCAAAAACTGGAGTGAGTCGTTTTCTTGCAGTGGCCTGTTCCGCGTTATCACTTTGCGATTGAATGGTGTTCTCTTCTTCAGGATCAGCATCTAGGTCATAAAGACGCCCATCATCATAAAGTTTCCATCGGTGGTCCCTTATAAACCTGGCATCATCTCGAATGCCGACGGTATTGGAACTCATAGGCTCAAAGTGAAAAAACATCCACTCACGCGGATTACCTTGTTCTCCCTTTAGTTGAGGCAGAAAAGATCTTCCATCCATAACGTAATCATCCGGAGGAGATATACCAGCAGCATCTAATATCGTCGGCATAAAATCTGACGAGTCGACCAAATCTGTCGGTGTCGATCCCTCAGGTATGGTGCCAGGCCAGGTGCAGATCAGCGGCACATGCGTACCGCGGTCTAAGGTCAGACCTTTGCCACCACACGAAGTCATATGATTGTGCGTTATATTGCAGACTTCCTGTGGAGCACCATTGTCACCTACGTAAATCACAAGTGTGTTGTCCGCAATACCGAGTTCATTCAGCTTCTGGTTGACGCGTCCAATTACCTTGTCGTGGTATGCCACCATACTTCCGTACCAAAGTTCTGGATCATCGACATCACCACCCTTGTGCACTCCACCAAAAGTCTTGGCACTCTTTGCTTCTTCGGAGTTAGACGGTGGTTCGAAACTTGCGAATGCAGAGTCATCAGGTGTCGGTTCGAATGGCCCATGTGTCAAAGCCATCGGGAAATACACAAAGAATTCTTCGTCTTTGTTACGCTCGATGAAGTCAATGGCATAATCGGCAAACACGTCATCGCCATATAGACCGTCCGTATCATCACGATATGAGCCATTCTCATAAATCACCGGATCCTTATATCGTGATCCTTTAGCTTCCGTATGATGAGCGTGCCATACACAGTATTCATCGAAACCAGCATCTTCTATCTTTTGACCTTTGCCTCTTAGTTCCGGTCTCACCCCTGGAGGATTGTAAGAATATAGTTGCCATTTTCCAGATATACATGTCTTGTAACCAGCGTCTGAAAACACGTGGCCAAAAGTTTTCTCATCCGGAGCCATTAGCCCGAAACCGATGTAATTTCGGAAGTTGTACTTTCCGGTCATAAGCTGGACACGGGTTGGTGTACATAATGGCTGAACATGGGCGTTTTCGAAACGGGCACCATTTTCTGCCATTTCGTCTAATACAGGGGTCCTGTAAGAGGTTCCACCGTTGCAACCTATGACCTCGTAACCGAGGTCATCAGACATGATTAGAACTATGTTCGGGCGCCTTGTGGTCATTTGATTACCCCTAGCTGTATTACGGGTTATGCGCGCTGTCGAAGCCTTGGATCGAAATAATCTCTCAGCCAGTCTCCAAGGAAGTTAAAGCTCATGACAACCACGAAAATCATAAAGCCTGGGACTGCAGCCACCCACCAAGCTGTAGTGATCCAGTCCTGGCCATCGGCAACCATTACACCCCATGCGGGGACACTTTTTGGTAGACCGGCACCAAGGAAACTAAGTGTGGCCTCTATGAGAATAAGCTGGCCTACCCTAAGGCTAGCCACAATAAGAACAACTCCGAAAACTCCGGGCAAAATATGCCGGAACACGATCCTAATATCAGACGCCCCAGCAACTCGTGCAGCGTCTACATAAGCGTCATTTCTAATCCTCAATGACTCTGCGCGCACTACTCTAGCGAAATTGTCCCAACTGAATAGGATCAACAATATGATCATCTGTGTAAGGCTTTGACCGAAGACAATTACGACCGTAAGCGCCACCAAAAGAAATGGCATTGCAAGAAGAAGATCCACGGTACGCATGGCAATCTCATCGACCAATCCCCCAAGGTATCCGGCGAACATACCTATTATTGTTCCAAGTATGCCGCCTGCAAAAAGCACGCTAACAGCCACCATTAATGCGATTCTAGCGCCATACATTACCCGACTAAGCATATCCCGCCCCAGAGAATCGGTTCCAAGGAAATGCTGTGCACTACCACCTTCTAACCACATAGGTGGAATATGCCTTGTACGAATGCTTCCCTGCGCTGGATCGAAAGGAGCCAACATTGGAGCGAATACTGCTACGAAAACGAGAAGGAAAAAAACAGCAACCGGGATAATCGGATATTTACGAAAGTAATACCAGGCTTTTTCAAGAGCTCCAAAATAATCGAGCCCCGGCAACTGATCTGTTTTGACCATTTTCAACACTATTCCAGCCTAACCCGTGGGTCGAGAACCATATATAGCAGGTCAACAAGCATGTTAGCCAAAAGGTAAAACACACCGAACAGAAGAATTATCGCTGCCATCATAGG
>PBOV01000123.1 GCA_002724505.1 Rhodospirillaceae bacterium
ACTTCAACGCCATTGATATCGTTATAAATAATGGAGGAGGACCTCCACCAGGACCCATAGCCGGAGCAGACCTCGAGATTATAGAAAAACAATTTCGGCCAATCGTCATTAGCCAGCTTGAGATTGCCAATGCATTTTTACCGGGTATGCGAGAACGGGGATGGGGCCGGATTCTTATCATTTCAAGTTCCGGCGTCATTCAGCCAATTCCAGGTTTAGGTATTTCAAATACACTACGTTCTTCACTGTTAGGCTGGGCTAAAACTCTTGCCACAGAAGTAGCAAGCGATGGAGTTACGGTAAACGCCATTATACCCGGACGTATTCATACTGACCGTGTAAATTCAATTGATGCAAATGCGGCTAAAAATCAGGGCGTAACGGTAGAGGAAATCGTCGAAAGATCACACGCAACAATACCTGCTGGCCGATATGGCTCCGTAGCCGAGTTCTCAAAAGTTGCCGCCTTTCTAGTCAGTGACTGCGCATCATATATTACTGGGGGTTCTGTGCGCGTCGATGGTGGCTATATCCGCTCTATCTAAAATCACCAAATCCTAATCACCCTAATAGATGAAATTCTATTAGCAGCCAGAAAGAGCCATACATGTATCCAAACAATTAAGAATTCCGCATCATCCACCTTTGATGATGCGATGCATTTCTGGTTGAGAATATATGCCGGCGGCAAATTCATATGTACCGCTATTCCCTAATTCTTCGGCGGCCGTTTTAACCAAGGTGTAGGCGGCCTTGGCGATATTGCCGCCAACAGTTACGCGCCGAACACCCATTTCTTTTAACTTTTGAACCGGTGGCGTGCCTGGTCCCGCCAATACATTCATTGGGCCATTAATCGCAGCCGCTAATCGTCTGATAAGATCCCCGTCGCGTACACCGATAACAAAAGCACAATCGGCCCCAGCCTCAAGATAAAGATTTGCTCGTTTAACAGTTTCATCAAACATGTCCTCTTCACCACCAAGCATATAGCCATCTGTTCTAGCGTTAATTACCGCTGAAATACCGAAGTCATCTGCTGCTTTGCGTGCTGCACGAACCCGTTCTACGGAGAGATCGAGATCGTGAAGACATCTCGGGCCACTCCTGTCTCCATCTTCAATATTAACGCCCACCGCGCCCGACTCTAACGCGGCATTAACGGTAGTTTTCACATCGGCAGGTGACGGGCCGTAGCCAGCTTCCATATCAGCAGAAACAGGGACCGCAACACCGCCTGCGATCCGACGAACCACTTCCGCCATACCATCACGGCCCATATTTTCGCCGTCACAGAACCCAACAGAAAAGGCACAACCGCCACTAGTCGTCGCGATCGCATAGAACCCCGCGTCAACCAAAACGCAGGCACTGGCGACATCCCAAGCATTTGGTAAAACTAAAATACCTTCACGGTGCATCGCCAAAAATTTTTCTGCTTTTTCCTGCTGAGTCATCATAAGGTTCCTTTATTTAATTAATCGGTCAAGACAAGCGAAGATCCCAGCCGAAATACTTTGATTAGACACCAAGGCACTTAATAGAGAGACCAAGATGGATTTGATATATAATTCCAAATTCCAATCTACGTTTGGAAAATTTGTAATTGGTTACTCTTTATTCCTAGGTTTAATTAAAATTTTTACTATATTTTAATTAATGGGCACTAAAATATTTTGGACGTTTATAGACTTACCACCGTGGGACATTTCTATAATTCCTTCAATGACTGGTGCGGGGTCATTAAAGCCACCAAAGCGAATAAGGTCCTCCGCTTTGCTAATCATCTCTTGATCATTTAATGCTGCCTCCGGATCCCCCTTACATTCCGGTTTTGCAGATTTTAATATCCTTCCATTTGAAAGAATTACCGAAACGGCAGCACCCCAAGATCCTGGGTAGGATGTTGCATAAGGATCTGCAGACGTAACATTTACCTTGGTTGCTAGTTCGGCGGCCTCACGTCGTGCTTCCTGACCAAAGGCGAGAAAGTCAATTTGACCCCGGCTCAATGCAGCGGCTACGCAATGCTGTAAAGAAAATTTACCTTCATACTCGCTGTTCGCCACAGGGCGGTCACAGACATCTATAGCTGCCTGGTAGGTCTCAACTTCAATACGTTCTATTGACGAACCATTAAGGTCATCAAAAAGGGCAAGTGACGCATCTATGGCTGGATGAGTATGTCGACAAGCTGGCCAAGGTTTTACAGAGGTAGAATGGACCTGCCATTTTTCTTCCGGATTACGTAAGACAGCATCTGGATCTGGGTCCGGACAGGCACCTGCAAAGAACCCTGCATTCCCCTCGAGGATAGCTGGAGGACCAGTGAAATCTAACGCTGCCAATTCAGCAGCGACCAGGCCGGCCTCTGCAGCGCGACCTGCATGTAAATGCTTAGTCATCGCACCTGTCTCGAGAAACTCCCAAAGACCTGCAGATTGCGTCCCTGCATTGCCAAGCGCATGAGTAGTTTGTTCATCACTGAGATCAAAAACTGTTGCGGCTGTCATCCCACTACCATATGGACCACAGGTGGCTGTGTTATGCCATATTTTGTAATGCCCCGGGCCAACCGCCATCCCTATTCGACTACTTGCCTCAAATCCGAAAAGAATACTTTTCAAAAGTTTTTCACCTGGCAATTCCTGGTCGACTGCTAATGAAAGGGCAACTGGAACTGTCACGCACCCTGTATGAACGACTGATGCTCGATGGATATCATCAACTTCGAGAATATGAGTTAGGCCGCCCATGACAAAGGCGCGTCGTGCGGCATCGCCTTGACGACCTGTCACCCATTTAAGCAACTTGCGCCCCGGCACAGAATTACGCCCAGCAATCATATTAGCGACAGCATCCAGGGTTAGCAGGGCGGTCTGATGGAGGTCTGCATCCGAAACCTGCTTTCCCCGAATCAACCCAACAAGTCGCTCAGTTAAGCTCGCCACCGTTTGACCCTCAGACTGGTTTATAGTTTGGGAAACGCGGACTAATATCCAAATTAAATAAATCGATGGCATTGCCACCAAGCATTTTGTGTTTTTGGCGTTCATCAAGGAACGGAAGGTCGTAAATCACACTGGGGACATCCATATCCCAGTGAGGATAATCTGATGCCCATAACAGTTGATCATCGGCATTGATCAAATCAAATGTTGTTTTTAATACATCCAGATTGTCGGGCATTTCCATAGGCTGGCTGGTATAAAACATCTCGCGCATATAGTCGCTTGGCAACCCCTTTAGTGACGGCGCTTCAGACCAACGCATTTTATAATCATTATCTAGTCTCTGCATCACCCAGGGTATCCATGCGAGACCAGATTCAATCCAGACCGTTTTCAGCTTGGGAAAGCGCTCAGGCATGGCATTCACAACCCAGTTACATAGATGAACTGCGTTATACACCGTAAAGCCAAGCGCGTGGGTCACTAGAAAGCGGTTACTGTTTCCTACCAAGCGATCATTCCAGTTGTAATTACTATGAAAGCCAAGAGGTTTACCCAGCTCTTCCATAAGGGCATACGTCTTCATATAGGCATTGCTGTGTACCGCCTGATAGCGAACGGAAACAATCATGAAGCCTATAACGTCCGGATGGTCCCCGAATTCTTTAACAGTTTCATAAGCCGCATCGGGATCACTGAAAGGCACATACATCATTGTTTTAATGCGCTCTTCCTTTGCTGTAATGTTCTCTAGTAGCCAGCGATTATAAGCCTTTGCTAATGCAGCTTCTATTTCGGGTTGCGGGTGCAGCCCGAGGCTTAGCATCGGAGTTGGGAATAGGCAGACGTAATCGACCCCCATAGCGTCCATCCAACGCAGGGATAAGTGCACATCTCGATGCTGGTCATCGCCCGGCGTCGTTTCCGTTTTACGCAGTGGGTAACGCGTGACGCGTCCGGCAACGTCCTGATAGCCGACCCCAGCGGGATTAAATGGGGTTTGCCCCCCGGTTCCACCGCCGGTATATACCATTCCCATCTGTTTCAATACAGGGTCGTCTATATATTTTACAATTTCCGAAAGAGACTCATTTTCATAGTGATGGCAGTCAACATCAATTATGGGAAATGAAGAAAATTTTCTTGCATCTCTTTGTCGCGCTGCATTTTTCAGCAGACTACTTGTATCAAGAGATTTAACGGACTGTTTATGAATATCGCTTATTGGAAGATCCATAAACTGTTCCTAAGCCCCCGACCACGATTGCCACATACCTAGTTCAAACACCTCAACATTTACCGCCTTTAACATCGTTGTACACATTATCATCGCTGCAGTTGCCGGCACCATACCTCCCTCTGAAAACGGCTCCCACCGTTCACCAAGCTGAAATTTCACGGAATAAAGACGAACCATAGCGGTCAGTCCTTCCTGAATAATTTCATTAGAGATAGGCTCCCCTTCAGGCACTTCTGAAAGTCTTTTAGCGAATGCGCGGAGGGCGGCCTCCTCATCGGGAATATGAGCGATGACCTCACCTCCTTCTGGAAGGTCAGCCGCTCTCGGGTCTTGTTCAGGCGAGGACATAGACATCTTCTCCGCGAACATCAACTTCAAATTTCCGAAGGCTCCACTTGCGATCGGCAACGGCTTCACCGTTCGCAATGTCAAATTCCCAACCGTGCCACGGACAGACAATGTGCATTTCATCGTGATTGAACTTCATGCCTTGAAAGGTTTTGTCTTCGGCGATCACCTCTTCAACTTTCGCCATCATCAACCCTTCACAGGCGGGACCTCCTTGGTGAGGACACAAGTTGGCATATGCGTACCAATTACCGTGCACTAAATAAACACCTATCTCACTATTCTTGCCGTTGGGTACAATCTTCTTGTCCCCTTCCTTAAACTCGGACGCCTTCCCGACGAGAATTTCTTTAGCCATTACGCTCCCTTTCTTGAAAAGAAATATTTTGAAAAATTACTCCAGGCCAAAATCTTTTATAATCGGCCCTTTGTAAGAAGGCCGGGGATGAACCCGGCCTCCATGAAGAAATTTAACCAATCCTTATTCAGCTTTATAATTTGGATACCGCTCCGAAACATCAAGATTAAACAATTTAACTGCGTTACCACCCAGAATATTTCGCTTCGCCTTCTCATCTAAAAATGGAAGGTCGTAGATGGTACAAGGCATATCTGCATCCCAATGAGGATAATCTGACGCATAAAGCAACTGAGTTTCCGCTTTAATAAACTTGAAAGTCATTTCCAAATAGTCCAAGTCGTTTGGCATTTCCATGGGCTGATTTGTATAAAACATATCCGCCATATATTCGCTTGGAAGTTTCTTAAGACCTGGGATTTCTGAGGAACGCATTTTATAGTCATTATCTAACCTCTGACCCAACCACGGAACCCAGGACAATCCTGATTCAACCCAAACTACGTCCAAAGTTGGGAAGCGCTCGTTAAGGGCATTACATATCCAGTTACACATATGGATGACGTTATAGAGTGTAAAACCAAGTGCATGCGCCGCTATAAAGCGGTTAGTAACCGACATCAGAGGATCGTTCCAATTCAAACCAGAATGGAAAATAAGGGGCATACCTGTTTCTTCAATAAATCGATACGTCTTCATATATGCGTTATCGTGAACCGGTTTATATCTTGGACTTGTGATAAGAAAGCCAACAATGCCTTTTTTGTCTACAAATTCTTGCGCCATTTCATAGGCGGCCTCGGGACTATTAAAGGGCAAAAAGACGTAACCTTTTACACGATCATCGCTAGGCAAAAGTTCCTCAGTAAGCCAACGCATATAAGCTTTGGCATATTGAACCTCAACTTCAACTTGAGGTGCGAGGCCAATGCCCAACATACCGGTGGGGAAAAGACCAATATAATCTATACCCATCGCATCCATCCATCGACGCGACAAGTGAATGTCTCGATGGGTACCATCTGCAGGGGTTTCTTCGATCTTACGAAGTGGGTACCTTGTTACTCTGCCCCCTATGGGCTGGTAACCGCCACGACCCTGCGAGATTATTCCGGGATTAGAACGCGCAAGATGATTCAAAACATCATCATCAATATATTTAATGATTTCCTGGATAGATTCACCCTCGTAATGATGAGCGTCAGTATCGAAAATAGGAAATTCATTTAATTTTCTTGCATCGCGTTGTCGCGCAGCGTTTGTCAGTAACTTTGTCGTATCAAAGCTATCAACGCTCATCGAATGATATTTATCACTGGTTGCTAGATCCATTTACACTCTCCTCAGTAAATCCATCTCATTAAGAAAATCATATTTAACCAATATCCTACATCAATCTTACCAAAACGAACAGGATTTGGATCACCTTTATTTACTCAGCGCTTAATGGCGCCTTGAACACCGTACCTGGTACGATTATTCCTCCAGCAGGCCTTACACCGGGTTTCAAATCACCATAACGATTTGCATATGCTGTGGACAATGGACGTCCTTCAGGCGTAGCAAGCCAGAGACGAAGCAAATGGCGTTTGCGTTCTATTTCGGGGTATTCTTCAAACGCTGTCCTTGAATGAACGGTGACGTGATTGTGCAAGATCTGAATATCGCCGGGTTTAAAGTCCATCGAATAAGACAGCTCGTTTGCGAGTTCATTAAATAAATCCAGTCCATCTTTCAAATCCTGAGAATGAGGCGGCAACTCGTCAAATCTTGCGGCTGAGCGAATATAACCACCCTGCCAGCTCACCGTCATAAATTCTTGGTGAAAATTAAACACCGGAAGCTGAAACCAAGGGTCCCGGCCTTCAGGAATTTCATTGCGACGATCTCGATAAATTGCCTCTGAAAGTGCGGCTGCCGCGGCGGGGTTCCGTTTTAAGATTTCGTTGTAAATATTTAACGAACTAACGACCGTACTTTCTCCACCAGATTTGGAGGGGTGCAAACATAGCAAGACTACCACATCACAAGAATCACAATGGTAGGGCAATCCCTCATGGGTTTGGTAGCCACGGTTATTTGGGTTTTTTAAGGTTGTCCCACCAAGGTCCTGAACGTGGCCTAGCAGATGTCCTTTGGAATTTTGTGAGACTGGATCACCAAAGAATCCGCCGATACACCAAAATGCAATTGCTGATTCCAGCCTAGAATAGCGATCAACTGGTACACCTCTAATGAGAGCTAGTCCTCGGCCATCAAGCACGTCCTTTGCTATCCTTTTGAGTCTGGGTGCCAATTTAGGTAGGTCAATATCTGACTTCTTAATTTCAAGAATATCCTTGATACGACAACTTATCGTGTCAACAAGCCCATCCAATTCAGATATGTCTAATTCAGATAGCTCATGAACCCAGCCCTGGTCATTAGCCAAGTCAGACGCCGTCCATGCTGCCGGGTCAATAACGGGTTGCATGGGAACCGCTGGAGCGCGTTGTCTTGAATGTTGTTTAAATTTACGTTCAGGCATAAATCTAGTTTATTCGCTAAAATCCCAATTGGAAAACTAATTCAAGTAAAGTTTTTATAGATTTCGTTACCTCGACAGGGACAAATGCGAGCACTAAAATTCTTCGCCACCTCGCCTAATTCGGTTAACCGGAGTAAATTCAAGCAGTAAAGGTTTAGGATCACCTCTAAAA
>PBOV01000172.1 GCA_002724505.1 Rhodospirillaceae bacterium
CAACAGCTAGGCCTTACGGGAACCCATCTTGGCTGCGAGCATGGTGTTTGCGGAGCTTGTACAATTTTATTAAATGGCCAAAGCGCTCGGTCATGTTTGATGTTGGCGGTTCAGGCAGATGGACAAGAAATTACAACGATTGAAGGGATAGCCCCTTCAGATGAAGAAATGCACCCCTTGCAGGAAGCATTTCGTGACAACCATGGCTTGCAGTGTGGTTTTTGTACTCCCGGTATGTTGACGACCTTGATCGAGTTTCTTGGTGACAATCCTGACCCCACTGAAGAAGAAGTCCGTATCGCGATCAGCGGTAACCTCTGCCGTTGTACGGGCTATCAGGGCATTGTGGCTGCGGCCTTGGATGCTGCTCAAAGATTACGCAAAGCGGAGGGCGTTTAATTCGTGAGCGGCTGGAAATTTTTTGGCAGCCGAGAAAAACGTTTAGAAGACCCTGTTCTCCTTAAGGGGCTGGGGCGTTTTGTTGACGATATTGCTTATCCTGGAATGCTTCATGCGGCTTTTGTAAGAAGCCCACATGCTCATGCAACAATTGTTGCGATTAATAAAGAGCCCGCTTTAGCAATGCGTGGCGTTCACGCAGTTTATACAATCGAGGAATTTAGGCCGTATTTAAACAATGATCGGCTTGTGGTTGGATTGCCCAGCCCATCATATAAACAGGAGCTTGATCGGCCTATCCTAGCGGATTGTGAAGTTGTATATGTCGGTGAGCCTATAGCAATTGTCGTTGCAGATACTAGACATATAGCGGAAGATGCGGCGGCGATTGTTCGTGTGGATTACGATATTCTCTCTGCCGTTGCGGATTGCCGGGCGGCGCTAGAGAAGGGCTCGCCTCTGGCCCATTTATCGTCGCCCCATAATGTCCTGGCCCAATTTGAAATTGGCTATGGTGATGTAGAATCAGCGTTTGCAAAGGCGCCGTACGTATTTTCAGAAACAATTTGGCAGCACCGCGGCGGAAGTCATTCAATTGAATGTCGCGGTGCGGTTTCTATATACGACCCAGTTGAAGATTTTGTAACTCTTCATTGTGCCACTCAGGCTGCCCACACCGCAAAAAATATTCTAATCGACGTGCTTGGTATGAATGAGAACCAAATTCGTGTTTTCATCCCTGATGTCGGTGGTGGCTTTGGCCCAAAATTGGTCTTTTATCAAGAAGATGTATCCGTTGTTTTATCCTCCAAACTTTTAGGTCGTCCAGTAAAGTGGGTAGAAGATCGCCGCGAACACTTTATCTCCACAACACAAGAACGTGATCAGTTCTGGGATGTAGAGATCGCGGTAGATAAGAATGGAAAAATTTTAGGGCTCCGCGGTTCAATGATTCATGATCACGGTGCCTATACCGCGCGAGGTATAAATTTAGCCTTTAACTCTGCGTTGATCGTCTCTTTACCCTATGAGGTTCCATGCTATGACATGGACGTAGTCTTGGCTGTAACTAACAAAGTGCCTGTAACGCCTGTGAGAGGAGCTGGACACCCTCAAGGTGTCTTTGTAATGGAGCGGTTGTTAGATCGTGCTGCGCGGGAGCTCAGCCTTGATCGTGCGGAAATTAGACGTCGTAATCTCATAAAAACAGAAAAACTTCCTTACAAGAAAGAATTAAAAACTCGAGGCGAAGCGTTCGTCATTCTCGATAGCGGCAATTATCACGCCTGTATGGAAGATGCCCTAGAAAGGATTGATTTTTTAGGTTTTCCAGAAAAACAGCAACAAGCTTTAAAAGAAGGAAAATATATTGGCGTAGGGGTTGCTAATTACGTGAAGGGTACAGGGCGAGGACCATTTGAAACCGTCTCTGTGCGGGTTGGTCCGTCCGGCAAGATTATGGTCTATAGCGGTGCAGCAGCGATGGGTCAAAGTACTCGAACGATGTTAACACAAATTGTTGCCGAACACCTTGGCGGCGATATGCATAATATTGAGGTTGTTATTGGTGATAGCTCTGCCGTCCCGATGGGGATTGGGGGTTCTGCAAGCCGTCAAACGGTGACAGCCGGCTCCTCGGCGTTACTTGCAGCGATGGAAGTACGCAATAAGGCCTTAAAAATCGCGGCTCACATGCTGGAAACCTCGGAAGATGATCTTGAATTTGATGGTGAAGAAATCCGAGTGAAGGGTGTCCCCGGTTTAAGAGTAGGACTTGGTGAGGTTGCACACGCTGTCGCGGGAACTCCGGGTTACGCTCTACCCGAGGGTATTGAGCCTGGTCTGGAGGCCACTAAGAATTTCTTAGTTGACGACCTTACCTTCGTTAATGGAACGGCAGCAGTTGAGCTGGAAGTTGACCCAGAAACTGGAGAGGTCACGATACTTAAATATGTTATTGTTCACGATTGTGGCACTATTGTTAATCCCATGATTGTGGATGGGCAAGTGATTGGAGGTACGGTTCACGGCATTGGGAATTCATTGTTTGAATGGATGGGGTATGACGATACCGCGCAGCCAATCACTACTAATTTTTCCGAATATTTGCTTGTTACAGCGACAGAAATTCCTCAAATCGAAGTGGGTCATATGGAAAGTCCAACACCACTTAATCCCTTGGGTGTTAAGGGTGCCGGGGAGTGCGGGGTAGTTCCCGGCCCAGCAGCTATTATTTCTGCGGTTGAGGATGCACTTTCACCATTTGGGATTTTTATTGATCAGGCCCCTTTGCGGCCTCCTGAAATTGTTGAAAAAATTCAGGTAGCTAAGATTTAAGAAATTTTAAATTTCTCATTTACTTTTCCGAGCAACCTTCTCGCCTTTTTTGCGTCCGAGACCAATCTTTTTTGCGAAATTGGAACGCTGTTCGGCGTAGTTGGGCGCCACCATTGGATAGTCCAATGGTAGTCCCCATTTGGTGCGGTAATCATCTGGGCTCATTCCATAAGAAGCTCTTAAATGCCGTTTTAGCATTTTAAGTTTTTTGCCATCTTCCAAACAAACAATATATTCAGGTGTAATGGATCGGCGTATGCTAATTGCGGGTTTTAACGCTTCAGTTGGCTTTTTTGAAGACTGAGTGTTTAAGGAGTTAAGAGATGAGTAAATATTATTTATGATATCAGGAACAAGCGCTGAATTTACATCATTATGGCTCACATAAGCTGCCACAATTTCTACAGTCATTTTGAGAATTTTGTCGTTATCTACAATATTAATTTTATCTTCCGACATTAAGTTTTCCATTTAATTTAAGTAAAATTTTTATAAAAAAATTAAACACTAAGATGTTTTTTTATTTTTTTGACTCTGTCAATAAAAAGAGTCTGAATATTTTTATTTAGCCAAAACTTTATTATTTTTTCCTGTGAACACTTGATTTATTCTAAAAACTTTTTTGGAAATTAAGCAATACTCGCAAAAAGAGTAAAGGGCGGTAATTGGTATAGGCTGGCATTAGATCAACTAGATATGGTATAGATAGCTTACAAACTCTTAATCCTTTTGGCTAAAATGTTATGTTGCAGAAAACGATAGCAGTGGGCGCTGATCATGGCGGTTACAAACTTAAACGAGACCTTGCTAAGCAGCTACGTGGGATGGGTTTTGAGGTGCTGGATTTTGGTACTGATAACTTTGATGCTGTCGATTATCCAGATATAGCAGAGGTGGTTGTAAGTGCTATTTTAAAGGGGCAGGCGGGACAGGGCGTATTGGTGTGCGGGAGCGGAATAGGCATGTCAATCGCTGCAAACCGTCATAACGGGATTAGGGCGGCGCTTTGTAATAATGAAAAAGCGGCTGAATTAGCGAGACAGCACAATAACGCCAACATTCTTGTTCTCGGCGAAAGACTAATAGAATTATCGGTTGCAAAACAATGTGTTGAAAGGTTTTTTTTATCTGAGTTCGAAGGTGGGAGACACCACAAACGTGTACAAAAACTTGGATAAATTGAAATATATTATGGAGGGGTTGGTAGGGTAATGAAGAGTGCTACTTCGGGGGCTTTGAAGCCGCTCAATGGCAACTTTTTCTCAAATGATTTGAGTGAGAGTGATCCCCAAATTTTTGAAGCCGTTAAAGGCGAGCTTGGACGTCTTCAAAATCAGGTAGAATTGATTGCATCCGAAAATATAGTTTCCAATGCGGTTTTGGAAGCAGCCGGCTCAATTATGACAAATAAATACGCTGAAGGTTATCCTGGTCGGCGGTACTATGGTGGGTGCGAGTTTGTTGATGCGGCTGAACAGCTAGCATTGGACCGCGCAAGGGAACTATTTGGCTGTGCTTACGCCAACGTGCAGCCGCATGCCGGTGCACAGGCAAATCTGGCAGTTTATGTTGCCCTCTGTAAACCCGGAGATAGGTTGTTAGGTATGTCGTTGGCAGCCGGTGGACATTTGACTCACGGGGCTAAACCCAATTTCTCTGGTAAGTGGATGGATGCGGTCCAATATGGCGTTCAAAAAAATGATTGTCGGATTGACTATGATGAAGTTGAGGCTTTAGCGAAGGAACATAATCCAAAAATAATTGTTGCTGGTGGCTCGGCGTATCCACGTATTATTGACTTTGCGCGGTGTCGTCAGATAGCAGATTCTGTTGGGGCATACTTAATGGTTGATATGGCGCATTTTGCAGGATTGGTTGCTGGAGGTGTGTACCCTAGTCCTCTGCCGCATGCGCATGTCGTAACAACCACGACGCATAAAACTTTGCGTGGTCCGCGGGGTGGGATGATTCTTACTAACGATGAAGAAATTGGGAAAAGAATAAACTCCTCTATTTTTCCAGGCACTCAGGGAGGGCCATTAATGCATTTAATTGCGGCGAAAGCAGTCGCATTTAAAGAAGCATTGCAACCAGAATTCAAAAAATATGCTTCACGTGTTGTTGACAACGCTAACGTTTTGGCGACAACGCTTTTGAATGAAGGACTGGATATTGTCTCAGGAGGAACAGATACACATCTGATTTTAGTAGACCTAAGACCAAAAGGAATTACCGGGAAGGAGGCTGAAGCGAGCCTTGAAAGCGCTGGCATCACTTGCAATAAGAATGGTATTCCGTTCGACCCAGAGAAACCAACAATTACCTCAGGAATAAGGCTTGGGACCCCAGCCGCGACTACACGTGGTTTTGGTTCTGAGGAGTTCAAGGCAGTAGGGAATTTGATTGTTGAGGTGCTTAATGGTTTAGCTGTCCGCAATGGTGATAATAGCGAGGTTGAACAAAAAGTTCGTAAAAAGGTGTATGAACTTTGTCATCATTTTCCAATCTACACTAACCAATAACTAGAGGGGCAAGGACGAAATGCATTGTCCGTTTTGTGGAACTGAAGATACTCAGGTTAAGGATTCCAGGCCAACTGAAGAAGGCGCAGCAATTCGCCGTAGGCGTGCTTGTAATGGATGTGGAGCCAGGTTTACTACTTTTGAAAGGGTACAACTTCGTGAGCTTACTGTTGTTAAACAAAATGGTAAGCGAGAACCCTTTGATCGGGATAAGTTGGCGCGGTCGCTGAATCCCTCCCTCCGTAAACGACAGGTTGATCCGGAACGGGTGGAACGTTTGATCAACAGTATTATCCGTCGACTAGAAAGTAGTGGTGAAAGTGACGTAAAATCTAAGCGTATTGGTGAACTCGTTATGGATGGGCTTTCCACATTAGATTCCGTTGCTTACGTTCGTTTTGCATCAGTTTATAGGAACTTCAGAGAGGCTAGAGATTTTGAAGACTTTGTAGGGACACTTGGTGACCTTGACTATAATTAACGCCGATAAAGCCCATATGCGGACCGCTATTAATTTAGCTCAACGAGGTTTAGGACAGACTTGGCCAAATCCCTCTGTGGGATGTGTTATTGTTTTAGATGATATCGTAGTCGGCAGAGGATGGACCCAACAGGGTGGAAGACCGCATGCGGAAACAGTAGCTTTGGGGCAGTCGGGGGATGCTGCTCGTGGGGCGACTGTCTACGTTACGTTGGAGCCATGCTCGCATGATGGTTTAACAGAACCCTGCGCGAAAGCACTAATCGATGCAGGAGTTGCCCGTGTCGTGGTCGGATTGGAAGATCCTGATCCTCGGGTTAACGGAAGAGGCATTAAAATGCTTCGGGACGCAGGAATTAATGTAAATGTTGGGGTCTGTGCATCTGAGGCGGAACGCGTTACATCTGGTTTTCTGAAACGCAATACGGATGATCGTCCACTGATTACGCTCAAATTGGCAACGACTCTAGACGGCCGGATTGCAACAAAGTCTGGTGATAGCAAGTGGATAACAGGAGACGCTGCGCGACGCTCGGGGCATATGTTAAGAGCAAATCACGACGCCATTTTGGTTGGATCCCTTACCGCATTAAAAGACGACCCATCTTTGACGTGTCGTTTGCCTGGGATGTTTAACCGTTCCCCTCTGCGTATTGTGGTTGATGGGCGCATGCGTTTGCCACTAACCCATAATTTAGTGGTAGGAGCACCCGAGATACCTACATGGCTCTTTACGTTTTCTGAAACCTGCCAAAATTCTGGCCGCCGCCGCGCTTATCAAGAAGCAGGCGTGAAAGTTTTTGATATTAATCCCGATGAAAATGGTTATCCCGATTTAAAAGTACTTGTTGGTGTCTTAGCTGAAAAAGGGATAACACGTTTACTTATAGAAGGCGGTGGGATAATTGCTTCTGCCTTTTTGAAACTTGGATTAATAGACGAAGTATTTTGGTATCGTTCCGCTAAGATTATTGGCAATGAAGGCTTACCTGCAATTGCTGGTATGGGCATAGAGCGTCTGCAGGATGCAATAAATATGAAAACGCATTATGTAGAACGTGTTGGCGACGATTTCGTCGAGCAATATAGTCTTACGGGGTAAAAAATGTTTACGGGGATAATTACAGATGTTGGCGAAGTCCGGTCGATAGAGAAACATGGTGACATGAATATCGAAATCAATACGGGCTATAATACTGCGGAAATTGAATTAGGGGCTTCGATCGCATGTTCTGGCGCCTGTCTTACAGTCGTTGCAAAAGGTGATGGTTGGTTTGCCATAGAGGCTTCGGCTGAAACTCTCGAAAGAACAACAATTTGTGACTGGACCGTAGGAACTCGGGTAAATACCGAAAGAGCAATGAAACTTGGCGAAGAACTTGGTGGTCATATTGTTTCAGGCCATGTAGACGGAATAGCGAAGATTTTATCGACAAAGATTGAGGGTGACAGTAAACGTTTTGAGTTTGAAGTCCCTGAAGACTTGAAATGTTTTATTGCTGAAAAGGGGTCAGTAGCACTTGAGGGCGTTTCTTTAACCGTTAATGAAGTGTCAGGGAACCAGTTTGGTGTAAATATAATAAACCATACGCAGAGGTTTACCACCTTCGGTGAAAAGTCGGCAGGTGATAGAGTTAACCTCGAAATAGATATGTTGGCGCGGTATGTAAGCCGTCTAATGGAAAAGGAATAAACGTGGCAGATCAACAAGCCGTCTCAAAAGAAAAATCAATATTAGCGGAGCCTAGAGATCTAAGTGCAGCTTTATCTTCTCCTGAAGAATTAATAGCCGATATTGCTGCTGGAAAAATGGTCGTGCTTGTCGATGATGAAGACCGCGAGAATGAGGGTGATCTCATTATTGCTGGCGAA
Organism: Rhodospirillaceae bacterium; assembly: GCA_002724505.1. GTDB lineage: Bacteria > Pseudomonadota > Alphaproteobacteria > MPNO01 > UBA2964 > UBA2964. The sequence goes on from PBOV01000172.1 coordinate 7,612, forward strand.
AAATGTGATGCCGATGCTGTGAATTTTATGGCTACCCATGGTCGTGGCCTCGTTTGTCTCTCTTTAACCAATGAACGAGTAAAGGGGCTTGGCCTTTCCATGATGGCTAAGGATAACAAGGAAACATTTAGTACGGCCTTTACAACGTCTATTGAGGCCCGCGAAGGTGTAACAACTGGAATTTCGGCCGGTGATCGTGCAAAAACAATTGAAGTAGCTATAAATGAACAAAATGGTGAAGAAAAAATAGTAAGCCCCGGTCATGTATTTCCCTTGGTAGCCCGTGACGGAGGGGTGCTAGTAAGAGCAGGGCACACTGAAGCAGCCGTTGATCTCTCCAGGCTGGCCGGGCTGAATCCCTCTGGTGTAATTTGTGAGATTATGAAAGACGATGGGACTATGGCTCGTCTTCCGGATCTCGTGGGGGTTTGTGAAATACACGGATTAAGGTTGGGAACAATTGCCGATCTTATCGCTTATCGCTTGAGGCATGACGGGACCGTCAAAAGGACCATTGAAACTAATTTAAAGCGGACAGTTGGTGGTGAATTTGACCTTATTGTCTATGAAAGCGAAGTAAATGGTACGGAACATGTTGCTGTTGTGAAGGGTGATGTCACTAGTGATGAGTCAGTTTTGGTTCGAATGCACGCAATGAATATTCTCGATGATACATTGAGGGATATTAAGAATCCGCGAGCAGGTGAGTTAGAGATGTCATTGCGTATGATAGCTAAAGAAGGAAGAGGTGCGGTAGTTCTAATAAGAGACTCATGGAATGCACGTTTTTCTAATCAAGTTAGTCTCCGTGCAATAGAAACAGACGTACAGCCACTAAAGCCGAAAGGAGAAAAGTCAGCTCCAGTAATCCGAGATTATGGTATTGGTGCACAGATTTTGTGTGATCTTGGTATTAGTAAGATGCGGCTTTTGACTAATACTAAAGAGAGTACAATCAAGGGTATTGATGGATATGGTCTAAGTGTTACGGAAAGGGTACCTATCCCCCGTTTGGAGGATTAAATTTAAAAGAAAAGGGTTTTGCGATGGCGGATGCGCCGCACATTATGATTGTTGAGTCGCGTTACTATGAAGAGATTGCTGAGGAGTTGATCACTAGTGTTTTAAGTGAGCTAAAAAGCTTTGGAGCTACCTATGAGCGATTTGAGGTGCCTGGGGCTTTTGAAATTCCAGCAGCAATAAAGTTTGCAATTGAGTCGAGTGAATTAGGTTCCTCCCAACGAAATTTTGATGGGTTTATCGCCCTTGGTTGTGTGATCAGAGGCCAAACAAGCCATTACGATTACGTTTGTGGAGAGAGTGCACGTGGACTTCAAGATCTTGCTCTTAAATATTCTTTGGCGCTGGGTTATGGAATTTTGACCGTAGAAAATCAGGAGCAAGCCCTAGCACGCGCCCGTCGAAGCGAGCAAGATAGAGGGGGACATGCCGCACGGGCTTGTTTGCGTATGCTAGAATTGAAGAGCCATTTTAAATTATTTTCACAATGATAGATGAGCCCGACTTCTCTTTGAGCAGGGGGGCGGGTTCAAGGCCTAGTCGTATAATAAACTTGTTTAGTGCTGCTCGGCTCGCAGCGGTTCAAGCGCTTTATCAAATAGAATTTAGTGGCTCAGCTGAAAATGCTGTAATAGAAGAGTTTCGTCTTCATCGTATAGGACAAGCGGATGGGGAAGTCAGTGGTGGGCAAAAAGTTAATAATTTTTTATTTCAAGAGCTTGTTAATGGTTCGAGTAAATATAGAGAAGAGGTCGACGAGAAAATAATATCGGTGCTAGATGAGACTTGGCCTCTGAAAAGACTCCCTATGGTCATGCGGTGTATTTTGCGGCTCGGGGCTTTTGAGCTAATTTATAAATTAGAGGTTCCCGCAGGGGTAGTTGTTAAGGAATACGTCGATCTCGCTCATTCTTTTTTTTCAGGTAAAGAGCCAGGGATGGTGAACGGCGTTCTTGACAAGCTCGCACGCCAGTTGCGACCGGGTGAATTGGAGGCGCGCCTTGAACGACGTGAAAAAACGTCCAAGTGAATTTGCTTTAATCGAACGGCTTTTTTCGCCGCTCACTAGCTCTCATACGGGTGCCGCAAATCTGAAAGACGATTGTGCAACATTACCAATAACTTCAGGGTATGACGCTATTTATTCTGTCGATACTTTGGTAGAAGGTGTCCATTTCTTCGGAGAAGACGCGGCTCACTCGGTTGCAAAGAAAATGCTCCGAGTGAGCCTATCAGATATTGCCGCATCGGGAGGATCTCCGCGGGGTTACTTGATTGCCCTTAGTCTGCCAGGAGATATACCATTCGAATGGTTGGAAGATTTTGCGAAGGGCCTTGCAGAAGATCAAATCAAATTTAATGTTGTATTGTTGGGTGGTGATACAACTTCTACATCAGGCCCTTTAACACTCTCATTAACAGCTATAGGTGAAGTGCCAATAGGAAAGGCTATTCGGCGTTCGGGTGTTGATGTCGGTGACGATATTTACGTAACGGGAACCGTTGGTGATGCTGCGCTTGCTCTGAGCGTGGTTAACCAAATAGGTCGCAAAGAAGCCTTGCAACACTATCCTAATCTGTTGGAGAGATATATTTTACCTCAACCC
>PBOV01000124.1 GCA_002724505.1 Rhodospirillaceae bacterium
AAAAAACTAACGGAAACACCCTATAGGTCATTAGACATATTTCAAATAAATAATTCTTATACCTTCGATTGATTTTATGAATATATAATTTCTTAAATAAAGAGGGGTATCGTGTTGTCGCCGCGAAGGACCTGTTAAATAAAATTACTATATCAAATTTTATTAGTTTCTAAAAAGAAAACAGTTGTCGAGAGGAGCTGACCGTAATCTTTTTATGCTAAATTAAATGGAATTTGTGTTGGTCCCTTGTAGGTTGCAATATGCCCGTTTTTTAGATTGTAACGAAATTGTTTGAACGTCCCTGATTTCTGGCTGCGGACTATAAAACCAATAGTGCGGTGGTCGCCATTTGTTTCTTGGTGAATTTCCCACGGGGGCACCACATCAATATAGCCGGGTGTTACATCAAACTCACCGTTCAACTTTAGTTTGGCCGGGCCTCTCCCTACAGGATTGTCGTCAACACGACTGAAACGCTGGATATGCTCGCCACCGTCGAGCACCCCATAAAGGGTCCAGCTTGGCCCATGATCGTGCACGTTGGTCACAGAATTGGGCCCCTTGACCAGTGCGTTAAAAACAAAGCCGTATTCAGGGTCCTCATAAAAAAGAAGGTTTGATGGAGGGCCATCTCCCTGTTTTGTGTTAGGCCAACTCTTCGATTGTTGAATTAGTGAAGGATTGGCTAATAGGGTTTTTAAGTCCTTTGAAACGCACTGCCATAATTCTGCCTCTTTTTTACCATCTGCAAAATGTCCACGTATTGCGTTGACAAAGTTTTGAAAGGGCTCGGGGAGCGTGTCGGCGGACATGTCTGAAAACTCCTATGGGTAAAAAGAAGCTAAAATGCTTTTTGGGTTTTTGTAACAATGCAAAATAGCCAATAAGCAATAGTTTTAATAGGTAGAAACAACAGTCTTTGTTCGCAAAATACTAAGGGGTCGAAGTAATTATTAATTAATTAATTAGTTTTTCCATGTTTTGTAGGGGTTTCAGGGTATTATTTGAGAATTCCAGGCTTGCTTTTCATAGCCAAGCCACGTAAAAACACCCTCAAATCGGGTGCTCGACTTTTCGTTAAATTTGTATAAAAGATACCAGATTTCGGATATTAGACGATCACAGAACGGATTAGGAGATAAAAATGGCTACTGCCAGAGAACAGCTCAAACCAACGCCAGTAACGGACTCCCTTCGTGATCTGCGTTCCACAATCGACTTCCTAAAACAGGAAGGGGACATTATCGAAACCGATACCGAAGTTAATCCTGATCTTGAGATTACTGGTGTCCAAAAGCATTTAGATGGCGCTTGCCCGCTTTTGTTCAACAACGTCAAAGGAAAACCTAACCACCGGGCTATCACCAACTTATTTTCCGACCAGGGTGTTATGTGTAAACTGTTCGGCGTCAATGGTATGCAGGAAATGACGCTGGCAATTGCTAATGCAATCCGCAACCCACTGCCACCGGTTGTGATTGATTCTAAAGATGCCCCTAGCCACGAAGAGGTAATTCTTAACCCGGCTGATGTTAATGAGCATATGGTGCCAATTCGCCATACGACATACGAATCAGAATTGACGGTAGGGTCTGGGCAACGTCTATTTGCTGGCGAATATTTCGAGGGCGGCACGGATATGGCCTACAACAGAATGAATTTTCGTTGGGGCAATGTCGGGACGTTCCAGATCTCGCCTGGTTCTCATGGCTGGCAGGTTATGGCGAAGCATTATCGTGATGATGAGCCAATTCCTTTGACTATGAATTTTGGCATCCCCTACGGACCGAACCTTTTGGCTGGTGCTGGCTTTGATTATGTCATCCTGCCCACCGGTTGCGACGAGCTAGGCGTCGCGGGTCGTTTGATTGGTGAGCCAGTTCGCATGGTTGAAGCAAAGACCGTACCAGGTGCTTATGCTTTAGCTGACGCGGAAATTACTCTTGAAGGTTACCTGCATCCGCGCGACCGCAGGTATGAAACAGCTGAATCTGAGGAAGCAGGGGTTCAGGGTCGTTTCCATTTCCATCCTGAATGGGCTGGCTACATGGGTAAGGCTTATAAAGCACCAACTTTCCATGTCACAGCTGTTACTACGCGCGCCCGCGAGTCTAAGCCAATTGTTTTTCCGCTTGGCGTTCACACTATGGATTGTCAAAACATCGATACAACGGTGCGCGAAGCCGCCATGTATGAGCTCTGCGAGCGAATGCAGCCAGGTATTATTCAGGACTGTAACATTCCATATCCTATGACGGATTGGGGTGGAGCAATAATCCAAGTCAAAAAGCGTAGCCAGATTGATGAGGGCTGGCAGCGCAACTTCCTGTCGGCGATCCTTAGCTGTTCGCAGGGCTCGCGTTTGGTAATTGCGATGTCTGAAGACACAGACATTTATGATATGGATGATGTGATCTGGAACTTGACTACGCGCGTAAACCCACAAACGGATATCTTGAACCCAATCCCCGGTGGACGTGGACAAACTTTTATGCCTGCTGAACGCATGACGGCAGGTGACCGCGAATGGACAGCTTCCAATACCCAATTTGAAGGCGGGATGGGGATTGATGCTACTGTGCCTTATGGTTACGAGAGCGACTTTCTGCGCCCGGTCTATCCAGTTGATCAAGTCTTTCCCGACAAGTTCTTCACTAAAGAACAAATCAGCCATGCTAAATCTTATATGTCTAATAAGGGGTGGGTGCATTCCTTGGCACGAACTGGTCGATAAATCGAAGGATTAATTCTAAAAATAGGGCGGCTTATTGAGCCGCCCTTTTTGTATCTATAGTATAAATACGTTGCCACCTTTCTTACGCTATCGCCATTATCTATGGCGAGTAAATTTTGCGTCTGCAGAGGGGATGAGAAGAGGAGTGGAGATTTTTTGAATTGGAGAGCGTTATGTACTTAAAGAATGCCTGGTATGTAGCCGGATGGGAAAACCACCTCGATGGGGGGCTGTTGGCTCGTACAATTTGTGAGGAACCCATCGTTTTTTTTCGCGGTGAAGATGGAAAAATTGGCGCATTGGAAGACCGCTGCTGTCATCGTAGCGCCCCGCTCTCCGTTGGCCGGTTAAAGGGTAATGAAGTTGAATGTGGCTATCATGGACTGCGTTTTGACAGGACTGGTCAATGTACGGCAATTCCAACCCAGGAACTTGTGCCCCCGAGCGCGTGTGTGCGTTCCTATCCTGTGATACTAAAGAATCGTTGGATTTGGGTTTGGATGGGAGATGCAGCTAAAGCGGATGAGAGCCAAATCCCTGATTATTTTTTCCTTGAAAATAATGCCTGGGCGAATATCGACGGTTACTTCTATGTGGAGTGTAACTATCAATCCTACATTGATATTCAGCTAGATCAGACCCACTCGCCGTATGTGCACCCGGATACGCTTGGTAATGCTGCAAAGCTTCGCGTAAAACCCAGCGTCAAACGCGAACCTCGCGCACTAAAATGTGAACGATTATTTCCTAACGATGATCCCCCGCCCCTTTGGGCTAAGGCTGCAAACATCAAAGGCAAGGGCGATAGCTGGAACCGCTGGATATATACGCCACCGGCAACCATCATGTTTGACGTTGGCGCGGCGCAAGCGAACACCGGAGCATTTGAAGGGAATCTTGAACACGGCATCACGGTGCATAATGCTCACGGCATTACTCCAGAGACCGGGACAACTACGCACCATTTTTGGTCAAACGCGCGGGATTTTGGGCTTGATGACCCTGAAACCGAAGAACAGTTAAGTGTTATCCGGAGAGTATTTCGCGAAGATGTAACAATCTGTGAGGCGGTACAGAGGCGGGTATCGCAATTCCCAGACGCACATCAGATTGATGTCGCAATGGACTATCCGACGTTACAAGCCCGCAATATGTTGGCTCGTTTAATTAAAGAAGAGAGAGAATAGCGCGGTCTAATTGGAATTTAAGTTTCACCCCGTTCAGCCCCTTCTTGCACGAATACTATGGCGTCGCTGCCTGGGTCTTTTTCCATTCTAAAATTAGCGCTCTGCGGTCTAATTTACCTCGTTCATTCTTAGGCAATTCTTTTACAAAAAAGACCCTTTTGGGGGTTTTGAATGGCGCCAATAACTCGCCGCAATGTTTGATGATAGAACTTTCTGAGAGTTCGCTGCCTTCACGACGGACGACATAACAAATAACTTCTTCACCGTAGATTTCATCGGGTATGCCGCAGGCCGCTGCATCTACGACATCGGCATGGCGGGACAAAATATTATCTATTTCAACGGGCGAGATATTGACGCCGCCGCGAATTATTAGATCCTTTAACCGTCCAACAATAGTTAGATGACCGTCCTCATCAATCTGGCCAAGGTCACCGGTCCGATGTTCCAGAGGCAGTTTCTCAATTTGGCCATTAGGGTGCAGATAACCCCATGATTTTTGTTGTCCAGATACTACGATCTGGCCGTTCTGCCCATTAGGAACCTCGTTATCATCTGCGTCGAGCAGGCGAACATTCTGATATTTTAACGGGAACCCAATAGTGCCAATCTTACGGTTAATGCCGCGATGACTAGACATAAGACCCCCTTCAGAACAACCTGCAGACTGACAGATGCGGATACCATACTGTTCCTCAAATTTAGCCCAATTCTCTGCTAGCATCGGCGCAGACGAAGTCATCAAGAACCGGAGATGTGGCATCTCCTTTCCGTGAACCTCGACGGGTCTATTTAGAAACATGTTGAGGATCGTGGGTACGACGACGCCAATGGTCGCGTGGTATTTTTTTATCCAATCGAAGTAACTACCACGTGAGAATTTCTTTGCCATATAAACGGTTGCGCCGCGGGCTAAGGGTCCTCCGAGGCTCATATTTTGTGAAGAGAGCCAGGTATATGAACGACAATCAACGACGCGACTGGTTTCGTTGAGTTCTACGCAATCAGCAGTGGCATCATAATTTGGCCATACGGCAGAATGAGTTTGCATAACCCCTTTGGGCTTGGTCTCTGTTCCTGAGGTGTAAAAGATTACAGCAATATCATTGGGTCCACAGACTTCAACTATGTCGTCGTCGGCAGGATAGTTCGACACAACGTCGAAAAACCCAGTTGATTGGCCGACCTCATTCCAAATCCCAAGTGGGATCCACTCTGACGTCATATTGGGATTGCGCAGCTTTTCCAAGCCAAGCCCTTCTTGAACCAAAACGATTGCTGGATCGACGGCCTGCAGTATTTCTCCGATGTGCGAAGTGTTCATCTCGATATTGGCGGTGGCAATAGTAGCGCCGTAGCGTTGCACACCGAGAAACACTGCTATGAATTCGATAGAGTTTTCCGAAAGCATTAAGACGCGGTCATTTGCCTTCAATCCTCGGGCAGCAAAGAGGTGCGCCATGCGGTTGCTTAGCTGATATAGTGCATCAAAGCTCAGCACTTTCTCGTCCTGATCTATGGAAACCATATATGGCTTGTCGCCGAACTTGGCTGCTTGTTCAGCTAGCACTGTCCGCACCGATTTATATCTTGTTGTTTGTGTTCCCTGCATAAAAAAACTTTATCACGCTGAGCGGGAGCGATACAAATCCGGGTTAGGTGCTACCGAACTCCTTTTGCCACTCTTCCTGGAGAAGTAGGCGGTTCATTTTGCCGCGTTCTGTTTTGGGAAGTTCGGCTTGCACGATTATTTGTTTGGGCATTCGAAATTCCGGTAGCTTGTCGCTGCAATGTTCAAATATGTCTTTCGGAACGAGACTCAGATTAGGTTTTGGCGCAACATAACAGACCACTTCCTCTCCATATATCCTGTCAGGCACACCGATGGTCGCCGCCTCGGCGACGGAAGGAATTTGTAAAAGAATATTGTCGACTTCAGCTGGCGAAATATTTACGCCTCCGCGAATTATGAGGTCCTTGGCGCGACCTGTGACCTGGATGCAGCCATCTTCATGCATGACGCCGAGGTCGCCTGTACGAAGTCGGTCCACGGCATGGATGTTTTCATTGCCGTTTTCGTCGAGATAGCGGTAGGCGTTGTTATTGAAGCCACCAAGTTCAATTTCGCCGATTTCTCCTGGGGGCACGCCAACACCGTCACCATCAACAATAGTGAGTTTGTGATAGGCGAGCGGTTTTCCTACTGTTCCAAACTTCCGGGTGAATTCATTGGAAACAGCAATCCAGCCAATTTCGCTGCATCCATATCCCTGTGCTACCGGGACACCATACTTTTCTTCAAACTGTTTCCATGTCTCCGGTAGGAGCGGTGCAGAAGACGACGTCATAAACCGAAGGTGCGGAATGCTGTCGTGATGGATATCGATAGGCCTATTTAGAAACATTGCTAACCCTGTAGGGTTGCAGACGCCAATGGTAACTTTATGCTCTTTTATCCACTCGAAATACTGACTTTGGGAGAATTTGCGGGCGAGAATGATTGTAGCACCTTTGGAGAGGGGGCTGAGGCCGCTAAGCACCTGTGCTGAGATCCAATTAAAGGCACGAAATTCTAGAATGCGATCGTTTTCAGTCAGCGCCAGACCTTCAGCGGTTGGCGGTGTATTCTCGATGAGCTCGCGGAACGAAACAATGCAGCCTTTTGGTGCGGAGGCGGTGCCGGATGTGTAATAAATAGAGGCGTCATCTTCCCAATGGCTAATGGGCTCGACGGGGCTTGCAGGGTATTTTTCTATTTCGCCATAAAACCCAGTGCTGCTTTCGGGTTGCCAGGTCCCAAGTTTAATCCAATCACCTGGTGTCTTGATACGCAACGTTGCGGAGTCAATTCTGTCCTCAGAATCTTCAAAAAGGGTCAGCTTGGGCTGCAGAGCATTCAAAATTTGTTCAAAATAAACGGCGTTCATTTCCACATGGATAGTACAAACCGTAACCCCATAAGCCATGCTTCCAATGTAAACGCAGAGGTGTTCAATCGAATTATTAGACAGCATGGCAACGCGATCATTTGGACCGATTCCTTTGGATTGCAAATAGTTGGCCATTTGATCGCAGACCGATTTAAACTGACTAAAGGTAATAGCTTTTTTTTGGTCAATGCTTTGTATAAAAACTTTGTTCGGATGTTTTTCGGCGTTTGCCGCAATCCAGTCCCGCAGATTAGTTTCGTGCGCGCCTTTGTTATTTCTTGTACCCTTAGAGGTTACGGTGTCGGTATCCATTCTTATTTTGGTCCGTAAGTCGATAAATTGCCGCCCTGGAACCGGTATTTGAAACAATATTTTGGTTAGATAATACCGTTATTGACGGGGCCAAACCTGTTGCTATATATATACGTGACTAGTCAACAATTAGCAATCGAAGTTTTTTTAGGATAGGAAAACAGGGATTAAGCACTATATTAGTAAAAAAAAACGACTAGTCGGTCAGCGTCCTAATGCTAGAAATAAGGATGAAAAAGCACCGATAGTTTCGGTTAACTGGTGAAGGGAGGAAACTGCAAGATGGCACCGGGAGATAATGCCCCCACAAATGAGCCCTCATCCGGGACAGGCGGTGAGCCGGTAGTCAGATTTGCCACGAGTCCAGATCAGTATAAGCACTGGAATTTAACAATCGATGGGAATGTCGCGAGGCTCGCGATGTCAGTTGCTGAAGATGCTACGTTAAAGCCAGGATATGAGCTGAAATTAAATTCTTATGACCTCGGTGTTGATATCGAGCTATATGACGCGATCCAGCGTCTCCGCTTTGAGCATCCCGAAGTTGGCTGCGTTGTTCTTTGTTCAGATCATCCACAGGTTTTTTGCGCTGGTGCCAATATTCGTATGCTAGGAATGTCGACGCATGATCATAAGGTAAATTTTTGTAAGTTCACTAACGAGACCCGTAACGGTATTGAAGATGCTACCGAGTTCTCCAAACAGAAATATATTTGTGCGATTAACGGCACTGCTGCAGGTGGCGGATATGAACTTGCGCTCGCAACCGACTATATCATGTTAATTGATGATGGCGCTTCTACAGTATCACTGCCGGAGTTGCCATTATTAGCCGTGCTTCCCGGTACTGGCGGGCTTACCCGTCTGGTTGATAAGCGCAAAGTACGCCATGACCGCTCAGATGTCTTCTGCACCGCTACCGAAGGAATGCGCGGTCAGCGCGCTGCAGACTGGAACTTGATTGATGAAATCGTGCCCAGATCTAAATTTGATGATGCGGTTACAGAAAGGGCTAATGAATTTGCGGCGATGTCTGATCGTCCTAAGGATGCTATTGGCATCTCTTTTACTGCTCTCAATGTCAGCGATGATGGAGATAAGCTGGTTTATGACCATTTGAAAATAGAGGTCGATCGCGGGTCGAATGTTGTGAACTTTTTGATCAAGGGGCCATGCGACCTTCCCCCAAAAGATGGCCCGGGGGTCGTGGAACAGGGCGTTAATTTTTGGCCATTAGCAATCGCCCGGGAGCTTGATGCAGCGATTGTCCATTTGCGGCTTAATGAAAGCCAGGTTGGCACATGGGTGTTCCGCACTGAGGGCGACAATGAGGTGCTAGAGGCCTACGATAAGCTTCTTGAAGGACACCAAGATCACTGGTTGGTGCGAGAAATTACGTTGTATCTCAAGCGCACGTTGAAGCGTATCGATGTTTCGGCACGAAGCCTGATTGCACTGGTTGAACCCGGCAGCTGTTTCACTGGAACGTTATTGGAATTGGTCCTCATTGCTGACCGTTCTTTCATGCTCGATGGCCAAATTGAGGGTAGCAATATTTCCGCGCCTTCGGTGCGGTTGACTAATATGAATTTTGGGCCCTACCCGATGTGCAATGGGCTAACTCGTCTTGAGACCCGCTTGCTGGGGGAGCCCGAAAAAATTTCAGAAGCGAAAGCGGCTGTCGGGAGAGACCTTGAAGCACTTGACGCTGAGGACGCCGGCCTGGTGACCTTCGCTCCTGATGATATCGACTGGGACGATGAAGTTCGGCTAGCCATTGAGGAACGCGCTAGCTTTTCTCCTGATGGTCTGACCGGGCTAGAGGCCAATCTTCGCTTCGCAGGACCGGAAACTATGGAAACCAAAATATTTGGGCGTCTTAGCGCTTGGCAAAACTGGATTTTCCAACGACCAAACGCAGCGGGTCCAGAGGGCGCACTTAAGCTATACGGTACAGGACAACGAAGTGAATTCGACAAGAAGAGGGTGTAAAAATATGTCGATAGATCTCAATTCTAGAATTCCAAATAACGTCAATCTTGCCGATGATCGGCGACTCCAGCGAGCGCTAGAATCGTGGCAACCAAGTTTTATTGATTGGTGGAAAGAAATGGGCCCGGAAGGGACCCTTGATCACGACGTTTATCTGCGCACGGCAGTGAGTGTCGAGGCAGAAGGTTGGGCTAACTTTGGGTATGTCAAGATGCCAGACTATCGCTGGGGGATCTTTGTTGCGCCACCAGTTGAGGGTCGTAGCATTCCGTTTGGGGAGCATAAAGGTCAGCCGGTCTGGCAAGAAGTACCCGGCGAATACCGGGCCTCGCTGCGGCGTTTGATAGTAACGCAGGGAGATACCGAGCCGGCATCCGTTGAACAGCAGCGTTTGCTCGGTCTGACCGCTCCCTCACTGTATGACCTCCGTAACCTTTTTCAGGTAAATTGTGAAGAAGGGCGCCATCTATGGGCGATGGTCTATTTGCTGCACGCCTATTTTGGACGGGATGGCCGTGAGGAAGCCGAGATGATGTTGCAACGCCATTCCGGTGACGTTGATAAGCCTCGAATTCTCGGTGCCTTTAACGAAGAGACTGCCGATTGGCTTTCTTATTTCATGTTTACCTTTTTCACTGATCGGGACGGTAAATTCCAATTGTCGTCATTGGCTGAATCCGGATTTGATCCGCTGGCACGTACTTGCCAGTTTATGTTGACCGAAGAAGCCCATCACATGTTTATTGGGACAACGGGGGTCATGCGAGTAGTGACCCGGACTTGTGAAGTGATGAACGAACTCAAGACTGATGATCCCGAAAAAATTCGTGAGGCAGGAGCGATAGACCTGCAGACGCTGCAGAAATATCTCAACTTTCATTACAGCGTCTCTTTAGATCTTTTTGGTCAAGAGGTCTCAACCAATGCTGCCAATTATTACACGGCAGGTCTTAAGGGGCGTTTTGAGGAATCTAAGATTGATGATGATCACGTCCTGAAAGATGGTCTTTCCAGGGTTACGATGCTAGAAGACGGGGTCATTAAGGATGTCGAATATAATGCTCTGTTGGCAGTGAACGAACGTCTCCGTGATGACTATGTTGATGACTGTCAGACGGGCGTAACCCGTTGGAACAAGGTAATCAAACGACATAAGATCGACTTTGAGCTTAAACTTCCGCATCGTGGGTTTCATCGTGCGATTGGTACATTTTCTGATGCTGACATCTCTCCTGATGGCCAGGTGATTAGTAAAGAAGACTGGAAGAAGAACATTGATAACTGGCTGCCATCTGAAGAAGATCGGGTTTTTGTTATTTCGCTTCAGAAAGCCTGCGTCCAGCCGGGGAAGATTGCAAGCTGGGTAGCGCCGCCGAGCCGCGGCATTGATGGCCACCCCTTCGACTATGAATATGTCCGATTTAACTGACCCGTTTGGTCGCGCAGACGAAAATCATGCTTGAAGTTGTTTCGACTGCGATAATGTTGCTCGTAACTGTTTAAGCGCCTCCTGGTAGGTCCGTGTTTCTCCCATATAACCATTCAATACCGGCGTAAGGGTTGCCTTCTTTTTTGCTGCTAAGCATCAGGTTCCGGAGCTCGCGTGTGACACCCTCCGCGTGGTAAATATCGCCGTAGAAGCGAGCAGTTAACTGCACTCGGCCTGTCCGCATGTAGCGCTTTCCAGGAAAGTCAGCGAACGTACGGACTATGTCACCATCATAGGTTTCCAGCAAATCAACTAGGCACACGGCATCTTCCATCGCCATCCCGGCGCCTGCCGCGAGATATTGAAGCATCGGGTGTGCCGCATCACCAATTAGTGTGACCCGATTTTTGGTCCATTCCTTTACCGGGATGCGGTCGCATAATACCCACATTTTCCACACATCAATTTTGTTTAGTAGCGCTCGAACTTCCGGTCGTGTTCCTTTAAAATGTTCATATAACTCTTCAGGGTCACCGTACTCGTCCCACCCTTCTACATATCTTTGGCTATGGAATACGGCAACGATGTTGAACAGCTCGCCACGGCGTAACTTATAATGTACCAAATGGTTTTTTGGTCCTGCCCACAGAACGACATCTTCCATCCACTGGTCGAGTTCGGGTGGCACCTCGTTAATTGGCAGGACCGCGCGATAGGCGATGTGCCCGGAGACTATGGGGTCGCCGTCCTCTATGATCTTGGCGCGGATTTTTGACCAGAGGCCGTCGGCTCCAATCAAGGCGGATCCTTCAATAGTTTGGCCCCCGACGATCTCGACTGTTACACCGTCGCCCGTATCGGTATAACCGGAGACCTCAACGCCGGCGCGGAGATCTATCTCTCCCATCGTTTTGCACGCGTCATAGAGTACGGTGTGTAGATCAGCACGATGGATAACGGCATAGGGTTTGCCGAAATGAGACTCGAGTTTTTGACCGAGTGGCATAGTCAAAACTTGTTCGCCGGTTAGGCTGTCGAGCATGATAATATTTTCAGGGAAATGTGCGATCTCGTGCATGGCTTTAGTGACCTGTAGCCGGTCAAACATACGGTGTGTGTTGGGGCCAAGCTGAATTCCAGCGCCAATTTCGGCGAAATTCGGTGCCTGCTCTAAAATAATACTTCGATGACCTTTAATCGCGAGCATTCTTGCGGCGGCTAGACCGCCAATTCCGCCGCCGGCAATGATAATAGGTTTTACGTTTGTCATGCTTCTCTCTTTTGTCGCATTGCATTGCGCTGTAGAATTTACCCAACCACAAAGGACAAACAATATGGCAAATAATCAGATCAGCGTCGATGATAGCCAAATACCCGTAAACGTCTCCTTTTCCAAGAGTTTTAACGTCGCTGTGCCCATGATTGACCGGCATCTCGACGAGGGCAGGGGCACCAAGATCGCCATTCAAGGCGATTTTGGTGATGTGTCCTACACGGTACTGGCAGAAAACGTGAACCGGTACGGCAATGTGCTCTCCGCCCTTGATCTCACGATTGGTGATCGTGTGCTGATGATGGTTAAAGATTGTCCGGAGTTTTTCTATATTTTTTGGGGTGCAATTAAGGCTGGTTTTGTTCCCGTGCCCCTTAACACTCTTTTGCGTGCCGGTGACTATCAGTTCATGATCGAGGATTCGGGGTGTTCTGTCATAATTTATAGTCCTGAATATGAGACAGAGGTCATGACAGCGGTGGCCGCAGCAAGTCGCACACCCAAACATTTTTTTCCTACGGATGGGGATGGGTCAATTGGTGAATTAGTTGTTGATGCAGCAACTATTCTCGAGGCCAAGCCGGCAACAGCAGACGATGATTGCTTCTGGCTTTACTCTTCAGGTTCAACTGGACGCCCAAAGGGCACAGTTCATGCACATAAGGATATACCGGTTACCTGCGTCCATTATGCGGTAGGCGTGCTGGGGATAACGGAAGATGATATCTGTTTTTCAGCTGCAAAGTTATTCTTTGCTTATGGATTGGGTAATGCCATGACTTTCCCTCTGTGGGTCGGTGCGACGACTGTACTGTCAGCCCTGCCGCCAAGCCCCGCAATGACATTCGAGATTATCAAGAAAAACAAAGCCACGATCTATTATGGGGTGCCGACCCTTTATGCGGCACAATTGCAGGCGATGGAAAACAGTACGCCTGACCTTTCGTCGGTTCGAGCTTGCGTTTCCGCGGGCGAGGCGTTACCGGCCGACATTCTTAGACGCTGGAAGGAGAAGACCGGTGGCTCGATCCTTGATGGAATTGGCTCGACTGAAATTCTTCATATCTTTATTTCTAATGCCCCCGATGACGTTAAACCAGGCGCCAGCGGTCGGATTGTCCCTGGTTACGAGGCCAAGATTATCGGAGAAGATGATAAAATTCTGCTACAGGGTGAAAGTGGGGCGCTGTGGGTCAAGGGTGGTTCAATAGCCAAATATTATTGGAACAATCCCAAAAAGACAGCCGAAACATTACGGGATGGTTGGATTAATACCGGTGATACGTATTATCAGGATGAGGCGGGCTATTTCTTCTATTGTGGCCGTAATGATGACATGATGAAGGTCGGGGGCATATGGTGTTCACCATTTGAGATTGAAGCAAAGCTGATCGAACATCCGGCTGTCTTGGAGGCGGCTGTTGTTGCCTGTGCCGATGATGATGAGTTGATTAAGCCGAAAGCTTTTATCATCGTTGCTGAGGGTGCGGATGGTAATGAGGCACTGGCTGCTGAACTTTTAGAACACTGCAAGGCCGGTTTGGCACGTTACAAATACCCGCGTTGGTTTAACTTTGTCGATGAATTACCGAAAACAGCGACTGGCAAGATACAGCGATTTCGATTGCGGACCTAATTATTGGAGCCCAAGAGGAGAAACAACATGGTTGATCTTACAAAAACTGGGCCGATGGGTCTGAATGGGCTGACAGCCTCCGAGGCATCGGCTCTACTAACGTCAGGCGAAATCACTTCAGAGGCGCTTACCCGTGATTGTCTTGAACGCATTGCGGAAAGAGAGAGTGCCATTCACGCCTGGGACTACATTGATCCAGAGTATGCGTTGGAGCAGGCTAAGGCGCTGGATCGTGAGCCACGACGCGGACCACTTCATGGCGTGCCCGTCGGTATCAAGGATATTTTTGACACGAAGGACATGCCAACGGCCCATGGTTTTGAGCCTTACAAAAATAAATATTTTGGTGTTGATTCAAATTGTGTCGCTAAGTTAAGAGATGCTGGCATGGTTATCATGGGTAAGACGGTGACGACCGAATTTGCTTGTCCAAAACCACGCCATACCCTTAACCCCCATGACCCAATCAGGACGCCAGGTGTTTCCTCCAGTGGCTCTGCTGCTTCGGTGGCGGACTATATGGTTCCTCTAGCCAATGGTACCCAAACTGGCGGTTCGGTGATCGGACCTGCCGCTAATTGTGGTGTATATGGTTATAAAGCGAGCCTAGATGGTATTGATCGAGGCGGTTTTCGACATTGTAAGAAATCTATCGATACAATCGGCCTGTTTGCTCGGTCAATTGAGGATTTGATTTTGATGCGTCATGTCCAAGTTGGAGCCGTGCCAGCAGTGGAAGCGGACAAAATTAAGATTGCTCTTTTGAGGTCGCCTAACTGGGATGAAGCGGAAGCCCCCATGCAGGTAGCCGTCGAAAAAGCTGCAGAAATTTTAAGGGATGCCGGTGCCATGGTAACCGACTTTAATCTGCCACAGTTATTCACAGATATTATTCCGTCCGCGGCCGTGATAAACGCCTGGGAGGCCTCTTTAATGTTAGAGGCCGAAGTGCGCGATAATCTAGATAGCTTTAACGACCACAATCTCGAACGAATTGAATGGGTTAAGGGCTTAAGCGAAGAGGACTACCTAAATGCAGGCGCAGCATTGGATAATGCCAGGCTTGAGATGGATAAAATTTTTGGTAGTTTTGATATTATACTGTCACCAAGTTTGCCGGGTGAGGCGCCAGTCGGCTTAACGGAAGTTCGTACTGCGACTTTCGCCCGACTGTGGACCCAGATGTATACCCCGTCGATCAATTTTCCTTTGTTTGAGGGCCCGAATGGCTTGCCGATCTGTTTCCAAATGGTTGGCAAGCGCAATACAGATGACGCGTTACTAGCCAACGCTCAATGGGCTGATGCGCAGTTGCGGGCAGCTTTGCTAGAAATACCCATGAAAGTCTGATTATTCAAAAAGCCAGAAATACCCATAAGCGATGATAAAGGCCGGGATAGCGCTATAGAGCGTCGCGATGACAGCGGCCGTCGGAGCCATGGCAATGGCAGGAAATAGAGCGTCCCCATCATTGCTGATAGCGTTACCAAGTTCAGCCGAGAACGGAACTAAACCATTAAGATACATTGTGACGACGACGACTTGTGGGCCACAGCCAGGGATAAAGCCTACCAGTATAGCGATTAGCGGCACTAAAGGTGCCCAAGTTTCAAAGAGCTGCTTAAGATCAACCCCTGTGAAATATATCCCGAGTTCATAAATTAAATAGGCGAAAGCAACCCACACGGTGACAAAGCAGGTGTCTCCAACGACCCGAGCGGGCGCATCGCCAAGACGTCCCTGGCCAGCAGAAGCCCAGCCAAGCGGGTCTTTGTCGCGCAATTCTGGATCGGGTCGGCTTGGTGAGACGACACCCCAAAGTAACAATGATAAGATGGCGCCCCCCAGCCCTACCCAAACTACCGTCTCCGTACCGATGAATGTCCCAAAGGTTGAGGCGGTGTCAGCCTGAAACGCAATATAGCCACCAAAAATAAGCCCTGGGATCAAGAACAGCGACCATAAAT
>PBOV01000125.1 GCA_002724505.1 Rhodospirillaceae bacterium
CTACCAGAATTTTCCGAACGCTATCCACTTGTGGGATGTTGGTTGATTGCTAGTAAAGCTGTGGGAATGGGTATTCGGGAAGATGCAGGGTTGATTACTGGTACGGAGGCTAACTTTGTCCCGCATCTTATACTTGATTGACGGACCGTAATGCCGGTGCGATTCTCGAGGGTTTACGCTGTAAAATCATTTCCGGAGTAACAATGGAAAAATATGGTATCGAACTAATTCTGGATATGCATGAGTGTGATCCTGAAACCTTCACGCGAGAGAGCATACGCACTTATTTTGAAAAGCTTTGTGTGCTGATTGATATGCAGCGTGAGGATTTATATTTTTGGGATGATATCGGCTTGCCGGAGGAAGAAAAACAAACTTCACCTCACACTCAAGGGACATCTGCAGTACAGTTTATCCTAACCAGTTCAATAGTGATCCATGCACTTGATCAACTTAAGTCAGTATACATTAATGTTTTTTCCTGTAAGGATTTCGACCCAAAAGTTGCAGAAAAATTTTCTGTTGAGTGGTTCGTAGCTGGAGATTGTTCCGCAAGGTTTATAGAACGGCTATGACCACAGGCGTGAGAATCTTTGAAAAAGAAACGTTGATTCCAGCGTCACCTGGTCATCGAAATTTAATTGAGCATTTTAAAAGTGCATTTGAGTTTAAAGATGCTGCAGCTTTTCCGGTTCGGTTTGCTATTTCACGGCTAGACGATTTCCATTATCAATGTGAGCTTGGTGTTCTTGAGGGTATAGACACTTATGCAGAGCGGCCGAAGTTTTCTCTATTTGACTTCGTAAAACGCAAAATTAATCGGAGCGATGACTTTAATACTGTTTTTATTGTGCCGACAGGCATTGGATCCGAAGTTGGAGGCCATGCTGGTGATTCAACGCCAGCGGCACGCGTAATCGCAGAAGCTTGCGACCGACTGATTCTGCATCCCAATGTTGTCAACGCGTCCGATCTCAATGAAATGCCTGAAAACGCGCTTTATATCGAAGGTAGCACGATAGCAAGATTGTTGATGGGGACAGTGGGACTGCAGCCGGTAAGGTCTAACAGAGTTTTAGTTATCATCGACGAGCATGAAATTGAAGTCTTTTCCAATGACACCGTAAATGCTATCAGCGCAGCCCGCGCAACATATGGTTTAGACTGTCCAGCTGTAGTCAAATTAGATCCACCTCTTAAAATGACGGCTAAGTTTACAAAGTCGGGGAGGGCTGCAGGAGTTGTGGGAGGCCTTGAGCGCATACGGGAAGTGCTTAAAGATTTCGCAGGCACTTATGATGCTGTGGCGATTGCTTCTGTTATCGAGGCTTCGGAAAAATATCACGAAGCCTATTTTCATAGTGACGGTAAGATGACTAACCCCTGGGGCGGCGTCGAGGCTATGCTGACCCACAGTATGTCACTCTTGGAAGGTATACCGACTGCCCATTCACCTATGTTAGAAAATTACACGGTAGCGAACTTTGATCTCGGTATTGTGGACCCTCGTCTTGCTGCCGAAGCTGTGTCGCTAACCTTTCTGCAATGTATGTTGAAGGGGTTACAGCGAAGTCCGAGAATTGTCACGGATACAAGTGCCATGCGTGAGCATGGCGTGTTCACTGCGGCCGATGTCTCTTGTCTGATTATGCCCGACAAATGTATAGGATTGCCGACATTGGCTGCCTTGGAGCAGGGTATTCCCGTTATTGCTGTCCGTGAAAATAGTAATCTTATGGAGAATGATCTCAACGCTTTGCCCTGGGCACCAGGGCAGCTTAATATTGTTGAAAATTACTGGGAAGCAGTTGGTGTTATGACGGCGTTGAAAGCAGGGATTAAGCCGGCTTCATTGAGACGCCCACTTGCCAGCACGACGGTGAAGGTTCACAAGTCTACGGAAGTAGAAATTGAAGAACTAGATGTGCAAAAACAAGTGGGGCTAAAAGACTAAAAGTAGCTTCTTCACATTGCTGCCCTGTTCCTACGATGCTAAACCATCTTCATGCCGGAATTAGCCGCCAAGTCATTCCATCAAATCGTTTTTGAAAACGCTATGCAGTGGCCCAAGCGGACCTATGTTCACTGTATTGATCAGGATAAGTCGTTGACCTATGGAGACCTTTATAGTGTCTCTAATCAAGCCGCACAGTTTCTAAAGTCATATGATATCCAAGCAAACGACAGGGTGCTTTTGCTTGCGGAAAACTCTGTAGAAAATTTAGCGGTTTTTGTTAGCGTGCTGCGTTACGGAGCTACATTAGCGACCGTACACGTCGAGATGAATCAATCCCATTTATCAGAAATCATTAATGCGATTGCACCAAAAATTGTTCTCTTTCAAGAAGGCCTCGGGCTCGAAGATTTGCAAGAAAGTGCGCCGGGCGTGTGGCTTACACTCGGTGAGTGGGAGGGTGATAAACATAAGGCGACAGGTTGGTTTGCAAAGATTGCGGCGCTTTCAGACGAAGATAATATTAAAACTGTTGCTGGCCCAGATGACCATGGCGTCATTTTTTATACTTCCGGTACTGTCGCAAAGCCAAAGGGTGTAATTCAGACGCACGCAACTGCTTATTTTAATTATGATGCTACTGCTGATTATTTGCAGCTCGCACCTGGCGACAAAACTTTTGATTGCCGCTCTTATAGCTGGTTGTCTGCGCAACATATGAGCCTCGGCGCACCACTTGTTGCTGGCGCAACTACGATCATTACCAAACATTTTTCACAAAGCCGGTATTTCGATTATCTCAAGACCTATGACGTGAATGTTGGCTTTGTAGTGCCGACAATTGTCAACATGCTAATCAATCGTCCACACGAGATACATGGCAGAGATCTTCCACATCTACGCTTCCTTACTTCAAGTTCAGCTCCCTTACTTGAAGAACAATGGCGTACTTTTGAGGCGTTGTATGGCATTAGGCTCGCTCAGAGCTGCGGGTCTAGCGAGGGCGGAAATACTGCGGCACATCTAGGTGCCGACCGCAAGGTTGGCACTATCGGCCCGGCGCAAAAATACCAAGATATCCGGATCGTTGATGGTGCGGGAAATAGTATGCCAAAAGGCGAAACTGGCGAGATAATTGTTGGGGGAGGTATGCAGCAGGCTTTTGGGTACCTATTGCTCGACGGCAGTATCGAGCGCCTGCCTGAAGATGGACATCATTCTGGTGATCTCGGGTTTTTTGATGGTGATAATCATCTCCATATAACCGGACGGGTCAAAGAGCTAATTATTCGTGGCGGTATGAATATTGCGCCCCTGGAGATTGATTCTGTGTTGATCACGCATCCGAATGTGGCAGACGCTGGCACTATTGGCGTTCCGCATCCGATTTATGGAGAAGAGGTTGTAACCTACGTTACTTGTTTTCCGGGCAAAGCTGTTTCATATGCAGAAATTGTTGCGCATTGTGAGGGACAACTGCCCGAGGCTAAGCAACCAAAAGCAGTATACGTTCTCGAGGAACTTCCCAAAAACCCACGGGGTAAACTCGACCGCAGCGCTATCCTGACATATTATATAGAAAACCACGCTAAGATTGCTGATTGGTAACCCAAGGTTTCGTGGGTATAGACTTAATCTACCTTTGAGATCTCTGAAAAACCTTCGCAGTTTGAAGTTTTGCTAAATTTTTAAGGGCAAAAATGTCATGAGAGATTTTCCGATAATTGATTTTGAAAATTTCGAGAATGCTGGTGATAAAAAGAGACAGCAGGTTGCTGCAGAGCTTGATTGGGCAGCCTCCGAAGTTGGTTTTATGTATGTGAAAAACCTTGGGATTAATCCAGAAATTTTGGCCGAGGCTTTTGCGTCAAGTAAAATTTTTTTTGCCCAGCCGCAGAATATCAAAAATCTATCCGATTATAGCCAAGAGATTAATCATGGGTATCAGCCTTCGGGACTACAACGACTAGATCCCTCCGTCGCGCCTGACCTTAAGGAGGCTTTTACGATGCGCGACGTTAAAAAAAATATAGATAAGGCGGCTATGTGGCCGTCCGCTGAGTTTTCCCAAACGGCAGGACGAACGTTTGAAGAGTTTTTGCGCGGGGCTAATATTGTAATGGAAGCCTTTGCTATTGCATTAGACTTGCCAATTGATTTCTTTCGTAATTGTCACAAGGGTGACAATACTGCGTTGCGCTATCTGCACTATCCGGTTGTATCAGAAGAGCCTAATAAAAATCAGCTTGGCTGTGGGGCCCATACAGATTTCGGTACGATTACATTACTCTTTCAAGATGATGTAGGTGGCTTACAGGTGCAGGAGCGCGACGGTGTTTGGCGTGATGCGATCTATATTCCGGATACCATCATTATAAACACAGCGGATCTGGTTGCGACTTGGACTAACGACCGTTACCGTTCAACACCGCACCGAGTAAAACAGATGGTCAGTCTGAGAGATCGGTATTCAATAGCGTTTTTTGTTGATCCTGATGTTGATACGCTGGTGAAGACCTTTCCGAGTTGTATCAATAATGAAAACCCGCATAAGTATCCTGACACGACGGCGGGTGAATATGTCGCGAAACGGATTGCCGATAGCAATAAGATTTTAGGTTAAGTTTACGCGTCGGCCTTTTGTCAAGATAGTTGATTGTCTCCTGTGAGGGTGTCACTCTATATAACAAGGCATGAACAATTCGTGCCGTTTACGAGAGGGAGGAATTTCGATGATCAAGAATTTGACTTTGCCCGTAATTGCAGGTGCCGTTGCCTTCGGGTTGGCTTTTGGTGGTCAGGCTGTTGCTCAGCAGGTGACACTGAAGTTACACTCGTTTCTGCCACCGCCGTCTAATCCCGTTAAAACTTTTCTAAAACCCTGGATTTCAAAGGTTGCCAAAGCGTCTAAGGGGACGCTTAAGGTTCAGTATTATCCATCTATGCAGTTGGGCGGTAAGCCACCCCAACTTGCTGACCAGGTTAAGGATGGTGTTGTTGATATGATTTATACCCTGCCGGGGTATACCGCCGGCCGGTTCCCAATGTTGGAAGTATTCGAACTGCCCTTCATCCACAAAAATGCTCTTTCCACTGCACTAGCCATTCAAGATTATCAAGCCAAGCATTTAAAAAACGAATTCAAGGATTATCATGTAATCCTTTTACATAATCATGCGGGTTCGATGTTTATGACCAAGAAAGTCAAAATTAGAAAGGTAAGTGATCTTAAGGGACTCAAAATCCGGACCGCAACGCGTGCTGGGGGTTGGTATCTGAAATCACTCGGTGCTGTGCCAATTGGCGCACCACTACCTAAAATTCCTCAGATGTTGTCTAAGGGTGTTATCGAGGGTGCTATGCTACCTTTCGAAATTGCGCCAGCCATAAAGATGCAGGAATTAGCGAGTAATTTTATTCAGCTCGCAGGTGACCAGCCGCGAATGAATACCTCTACGTTTGCCTTTCTGATGAATAAGAACAGCTATAAGAAGCTTTCCAATGCTCACAAGAAAGTTATCGATCAGTTCTCAGGTAAAAACATTGCTAAATGGGCTGGTCAAAACTGGGATGATATTGAAGCGCCTGGTGAAAAAGTCATGAGGTCAAAGAAGAAGAACAGCTTTCTTACCATTCCGGCCGGTGAAGTTGCGAAGATGAAAGAGGCGGCGAAACCTGCGATCGCACGCTGGATAAAGATAATGAAGAAAAAGGGCATAGACGGTGATCAGCTGATTTCTGACGCCCGTGCCATGATTGCAAAGTATAACAAGTAGGACTGCTGCTAGACGTTAGTATTTTTTAATGGCTGAACCTACAGACCAGCATACCCGACCCATTGATCCAGTGGGTCGGGTATTGTTTCAAATATCACGAGCATTTGCGATATTTGGTGGCTTGGTCTTGTGTGCGATGGCGCTGCTGACGACGATTAGTGTGATTGGTCGTTCGACTATTAGTATGCCAGTTACCGGTGATTTTGAATTAATCGCGATAGGAACTGGTGTCGCTGTGTTCGCGTTTCTGCCTTACTGTCAGCTGATCCGGGAAAATGTTATCGTCGATATTTTTATGAGCAAGACGTCGTTCAGGGCGCGCACTATTTGTGACTTTATCGGTAATTTCTTTTATGTCGTGATTATTATTCTGATGCTCTGGCGTCTGCCGCTTGGTGGGATTGATCTCTATAATAATGACCAGATGACGCTCGTTTTAGAAGTGCCACAATGGTGGACGTTTCCTCTAGCTATAGTGTGTTTGATCTTGTTGTTTTTCGTAAATATTTACACCACCGTGCGGAGTTATCGTGAAGTTCGTGAGAACCGGACACTATAGGAACCCATAATGTCAGGTTTAGAAATTGGTGTTCTTGGGTTTGTAATTCTTTTGATTTTGTTGGCGGTTCGTATTCCGATAGCCGTGGCGATGCTAACTGTCGGGTTGGTAGGATATTTGATCATAGCCGGACCTGCAGCTCTTCTGAGTTATCTTAAAGGGGAAATGTATTGGCGCTTTACGACTTTTGACCTGTCCGTTGTGCCACTTTTTGTTTTAATGGGACAGTTCGCCGCTAAGGCGGGGCTGAGCCAGGCGCTCTTTAAGGCAGCTAATGTGTGGCTGGGTCATTATAGAGGTGGTATCGCAATGGCCGCGGTTGGCGGTTGTGGTGGTTTTGGAGCAATTAGTGGATCATCGCTGGCAACAGCTGCTACAATGGGGCAGGTCGCGCTGCCTGAACTCAAACGCTACAACTATGCTGGGTCATTAGCGACAGGCGCGTTGGCCGCTGGCGGCACGCTTGGTATTTTGATCCCGCCGTCGGTGGTGCTGATCATTTACGCGATTATGGTTGAAGCCAATATCGTCACGTTGTTCCAGGCGGCCTTTATCCCCGGCATTCTCGCGGCGCTTGGCTACATGGCAACAATCGCTATTGTTGTGAGGATCAACCCGGAGGCTGGTCCGGCAGGACCGAAGGCAACCCGGAGCGAGCAGTTTCTCGCTCTTCTCGATATTTGGCCGGTTATTGTTATCTTCCTCCTGGTGATGGGCGGTATTTATCTCGGCTTCTTTACCCCGACCGAAGGGGCCGGGGTGGGGTCTGTTGGGACCTTCTTAATTGCTCTGTCCCGCGGTGGTATGAAGTTTAAAGATTTCATCGACGCTTTGATAAGTACGGCGACGACTACAGCACTAATATTCCTAATATTACTAGGTGCGGCAGTGTTTAACGCTTTCCTTGGCTTCTCTCAGCTGCCATTGGCGGCGGCGACTTTCTTTAAGGAATCTGGCCTGCCGCCGATGAGTGTTCTGCTCATGATGGTGGTGCTCTTCATTATGCTTGGGTTTGTTATGGATTCACTGTCGATGATCCTGCTGACAGTGCCGATCTTCTGGCCGATCATCGCGGTCCTTGACTTTGGTCTTGCACCTGAAGATCTCAAGCTTTGGTTTGGTATTATTACGCTGATCGTGGTGGAGGTTGGGCTGATAACTCCGCCGGTTGGTCTAAATGTCTTTGTTATCAATTCGATGGCTAAGGATGTTCCGATGATAGAAACCTTTAAGGGCGTTGTCCCTTTCTTTGTTTCAGATGGAATTCGTGTCGCCTTCATTATTTTCTTTCCGGCGATAACTCTGATTTTGCCACGATTATTTGGCAGCGAGTAAAGCTTTCAGGTTGAGGCGATCCCAAACCTGCCTAGTCTGACCATTTTTTTTATTTCGTCATGCACGAGACGGGAGAGTTCAACGACAGCAAGACTTGGCGTGCGATCAGCGCGATGCACGAGGGTACGCGTAATGGTGAGCCCTTCCACTGGTGTCGCTTGAAATCGTCCTTCATCAGAACCGGGCATTATCGAGGAGTAAGGCAA
>PBOV01000126.1 GCA_002724505.1 Rhodospirillaceae bacterium
GATGGCCAAGCAAGCGAAGGCAAGCGGCAAAGTATTGCTCGGCAAAATGGAAATAGGAAAACTTGGCGAGCCATTACGTAAAATTATAAGTGAGATCGAGTTGGGAAAAGCCAGTAAGCCAATTAGAACTCCAAGTGGAATTTCAATTTTTATGGTTTGTAGCAAGACCTTACCAAAAACTGAACTCCCAACTCCGCAACAAATTAGAGCGCGGCTTAAACGCAAGCGCCTTTCTGTCCTAATTCGGCGATATATGCGCGACCTCAGAAGAGCTTCAGTCGTCGATATACGAATAAACTAAAAGGAAATTAGGATGGTTTACAGTTGCTCGCCAATTGCGGTTACGATGGGGGACCCGAACGGGATTGGCGGAGAAATAACTATTAAAGCGTGGATGAAAGACCACTCTTCCGGAAACTATCCCTTCTTTTTGATAGATGACCCTGTTCGAATCCAAAACATAGTGCGACAGATGAATGTCGACGTTCCAATCCGCTCAATAGAAAAACCGGAATTAGCGAACAATGTGTTTGGCCAAGCCCTTCCAATTTTAGAAGAAAAATTAAATATGGACTTCTCAGAAGGCCACTCTAGTAGTTTTGCTACTCAAGCAATCATTCGTTCTATTGACCGAGCATTAGACGCTGTTCTTTCCGGAGCTGCTAGCGCGATGGTGACTAATCCAATCAAGAAATCAACACTTTATGATGCTGGCTTTTGCTATCCTGGCCATACAGAGTATCTGGCCAATCAAACAAAAGCACAAAAACCAGCTGTAATGATGCTAGAAACAGCGAACTTAAGAGTAGTACCTGTAACAATTCATTTGTCCTTAAAAGAAGCTATAGATGTCTTATCAATAGATAAAATAGTCCTGTGCACCACCACAACCGCAACAGCTTTAAAACAGGACTTTGGTATTAACCGGCCATGTATCGCCGTCGCCGGCCTAAATCCTCATGCAGGAGAAGATGGATTCTTAGGACAAGAGGAAATTGAAATTATAACCCCAGCGATTAATCAACTTCAGGCAACCGGATTAAATGTTATAGGACCATTTGCATCTGATACGCTGTTTCACCAAACAGCCAGAAAGAAATATGACGCTGTAATTTGCATGTATCATGATCAAGCTTTAATACCCTCGAAGACAATAGATTTTTATAACGGTGTTAATATAACTTTGGGTTTACCAATCGTACGAACGTCTCCCGATCATGGCACGGCTGCAGATATTGCTGGCACCAATAGAGCAAATCCAAACAGTTTCATAGCAGCTATACAAACCGCTGGACAGATAGCAGCCACAAGACAGGACATGGTGAATGCCTACGACACCGCCTGAATCGAAGGCCAAAACGAACCTACCTCATCTACGGGATATAATTGCCAGGTATAATTTGGAAGCCCGTCGATCCTTTGGCCAACATTTTCTTCTCGATTTAAACTTGACCCGGCGCATCGTAAAAGTGGCCGGTGATTTGAATAACCATTCGATCATAGAAATTGGTCCGGGGCCGGGTGGGTTGACGCGCGCGCTCCTTGAAACTTCAGCAAAAAAAGTGATCGCTGTGGAACGAGACGAGAGATGCATAAAGGGCTTGAAAACTCTTGCCAATACTTTTCCAAAACGCCTGAAAATTATCGAAGAGGATGCATTAAAATTCAATATCAGGAACTTGGCTTCCGCCAATAAAATTACCGTTATTGCCAACCTACCATACAATATTTCTATTCCTCTTCTCATTAACTGGCTTCGTCAACTCTCTGTTATAAATTCTATGACACTGATGTTTCAAAAAGAGGTAGCGGCAAGACTCACAGCAGAGCCCGGAACCAAAGAGTACGGGCGCATTAGTGTTATAGCGCAATGGCTTTGCGAAGTGGAGACGGTATTCTTTATTCCTGCACGCGCTTTCGTCCCACCTCCAAAAGTTGTTTCAGCTGTGGTAAATTTTAAACCGAGACCTCAGCCACTTTCACCAGCATCTTTTGAAATCTTAGAAAAAGTCACAGCAGCGGCATTTGGGCAAAGACGCAAAATGCTACGGAGTGCTTTAAAGTCACTATATCCTTATCCAATAGAGCTGCTAAAACGCGCGAAAATCAACCCAGAAGCACGGGCAGAAACTATAACGGTAGGGGAATTTTGTAGGATTGCTGAAACTTATCGGGAATTGGCAAACGCTAAAAGTAGTTAGTACCCCTCCTGGAGACGTTTAACTAATTCCGAAAGGCCGAGTTGTCGCTGACGCCGCAACCGCTCTGCGGCTAATATTGCTTGAACCTGGGCGACACTGGTTTCTACATCTTCATTAATTACTATAAAATCATATTCAGCCCAATGGCTCATCTCATCCGCTGCCTTTGCCATTCTTGACGCAACAACCTCAGCTGTATCTTGGGCTCTCCGATGAAGCCGGCGATTTAGTTCTTCTGTTGATGGGGGTAGAAGAAAAACTCTGACCAGGTCTTCACCCGCCACTTCTCCTAATTGCTGGGCACCTTGCCAATCAATATCAAAAACAACATCAGAACCACCGGCGAGCGCCTCCTCCACCGCGACACGAGGTGTTCCATAGTAATTCCCGAAAACCTTCGCATGCTCAAGAAATTCCTGACGATTGACCATAAGATTAAATTCTGTTGGATCAACAAAATGATAGTCACGGCTATCTTTTTCCCCTGGCCTTATTGGACGCGTAGTGGTTGAAATTGACATTGACAAACAAGAATCACGCTCGAGAAGTAGACGGGAAATCGTTGTCTTTCCAGCACCAGATGGGGAAGAAAGAACCAACATCAAACCTCGCCTTGCTATTCGATTAGATGCCATTCCTTCACACCTTTTTATTCAATATTTTGAATTTGTTCACGTAATCGTTCTATCGCCGCTTTTAGTTGCAAACCCACACGAGTTAAATTTAAGGCAGACGATTTAGAGCAAACCGTATTAGATTCCCGATTGAATTCCTGGCACAAAAAATCTAATTTACGGCCAACAGGGGAACCAGCTTTTATTAGCTCTCTTCCTCCTTCGACATGTGCAGATAAACGGTCTAATTCCTCTCTAATATCGCCCTTGACAGCAAGAATAGCAGCTTCCTGCGCCAACCTCTCTTCAGTCAAAGCGGGTAATTCATTTGCTAAGGAATTAATCTGTTCGCGCATCCGCTTCACAATCACAGCTGGTTGTGCCTCATCGAGGGAAGAGGCTTGTGTAATAAGCGACCCAATGTCATCTAGATGTCGATGGATACCCACAGCGAGACGTTCGCCTTCCGCAGATCTATTCTCAATGAGTTCATCCAATGCCTTGGTAAACGTTTCAAAAACAGCTTTTTCTAACTGTTTTTTCTGCTGTTCACTCTCTTCTTTATCCCTCACTTCCAAAACACCACGAATAGCCAACAAACCATCGACGTTAGGCGGAGACACGTTGTGGTCTTCAGATAGTTTGGTCGAAATATCCAGTATTTGTTTTAAAACTTCCGAATTGATTAATACTTCTTGTCGACTGGGGGGTTTTTGTATGGTCAAACTTACAGAAATATTGCCGCGGCTTAAACGTTCCGAAACAGTGTTTCTTATTTTGGCTTCGATATTATCCATCCCGTTTGGAAGTCGTAGCCTCACGTCCAAGGAACGAGAGTTCACACTCCTAAGCTCCCAAACCCAGTTAAATCCGTCTTCTGCACCGTCAATACGGGCGAAGCCCGTCATACTGGATACGGTCACCAAAACCCCGTAACGTATAATTAAAATTTAATCATACTATAAGGATGCAATCAAATCTCAACAAGACCATCAATAAGTAAATCAATGGAAATAAAGAAGTCTATTCTTATTACGGGCGCATCCAACGGAATCGGGGCAGCTCTCGCCAAAGAATATGCCACCAATGGCAATTTTCTTGCAATTTCTGGTAGAAACGCTGAGCGACTTAATACAATCGCGGAAGAATGCCGAAATAAAGGAGCTATTGTTGAAAACAGGGTCCTTGACGTGATGGATACAAATGAAATGTCTAAGTGGGTATCCAGCGTCAACTCTCGTGTTTTCTTAGATCTTGTTATTGCTAATGCTGGAATCGCAGGTGGTGTTGACGGTGCCGGAAGAGGGCCATCTGCTACTCATGAAATTTTTCGGACTAATATCAATGGCGTAATAAATACTGTTCTTCCTTCCCTGGAAGTAATGGAAAAACGAGGGCAAGGACAAATTGCGATAATGAGTTCCTTGGCAGCGTTTAGGGGAATACCAAGTACACCGGCTTATTCTGCTACTAAAGCTGCCGTAAAGGTCTGGGGCGAAGGTCTTAGAACACGTCACGCAGGCAATGGCATTAAAGTGTCTGTAATCTGTCCAGGTTTTGTCCAAAGCGGAATGACAAAAAACAATCCCTTTCCAATGCCACTTATAATTTCGAGTAAAAAAGCAGCTAAAATTATTCGTAAAGGCCTCGAGAAAGATACAGCGCGAATAGCATTTCCTCGAAGGATGTATTTTCTTGCTTGGTTGTTAGGAGTATTACCGCCTTCATTCTCAGACCGGCTGATCCCTAACATCGTGCTAAAGGAATAGTTTCAGAAAATTTTTTTAATTTTCCATATTTTTTTCATTAACTTTGCGCTGTAGTCTCCGCCACATCGCTACATTGCGATTATGCTCTAACAATGTATTAGAAAAAATATGACCTCCCCGTCCATCAGCAACGAAATATAAATCCTTCGTTTCTTTTGGCATTATTGCAGCGCGAATTGCGGCTAAACCAGGATTTGATATTGGTCTAGGAGGCAATCCTTTATTTAAATATGTGTTGAATGGCGAAGCTGTTCGTAGGTCAATTTTTGATAGAGGTCTTTTCATTACAAAATGCCCTAAAGTAACACCGTAAGATACGGTGGGGTCTGACTGCAAAGGCATGCCCAAGCGTAACCTATTGTGAAATACCCCGGAAACATGCTCGCGTTCGGAGGGTTTTCCAGTTTCTTTCTCTATAATGGATGCAAGAATTAATGCTTCCATCGGTGTCTTTAACTGACAATCCTTAGCGCATTTTTTCCACGCCCTCTGAAGTTCTTTTGTCAACTTTTGTTGCATTCTCATTACAATAGAAAAGCGCGTATCACCATACGAATAGAAATAAGTCTCTGGCAAGAATCCACCATCCCGCCACACGTTTTTCGGCAACTTCCCGGTAAGGCCGGGTGCCGACATAATAATTTTTTTGATTTGGATAGCTAGGAGGCCTTCTGGAACCGTAATACGGCGTTTTACGGTCTGACCTGATGTAATGATTGACGCGACCGTGCTCATACTGGCTTTAGCTTGAAATTTATATTCCCCAGCACGGAGTTTGCCAGAAATCCCGTTGTAGCTAACGCCAATACGAAAAAGGGTAGGACTATCGATAACTCCTGCATCCGAGAGAAGTGCTGCAATTTGCTTTGTACCGGCGCCCTTTTCGATCAAAACAATTTTTGTTTCCTCGAGAGGCCCTTCCCCCCAATATCGTTCTAGTAAGAAAAAATAAAACCCCGCA
>PBOV01000117.1 GCA_002724505.1 Rhodospirillaceae bacterium
ATTTCGTTCGTTTTCAATAAACTCTCCCATTATATATTTTGGCAGATCACAAATTGGAAGGGTCAGATCCTAATCACGTTTAACCTAAGATGTAGAACTCCTGCCTACCATGCTTTTTGTAGAACCTCTAAAATTATCTCCGGATCTCGTACAGGAATAGGGTTGTAAATTATATTAGGTGAACGAGAAACTTTTTCTGCAATGGTTGCTAAGTCTTCGCTTTTAATATCCACATCCCTCAGTCTTTTAGGTAGATCCAATTCACTTGTTAATTTTTCAATTGATGTAATTGCATATTCTGCCGCGCTTTCGTCTGAATTTGATGGGGAACCCAGGGCCCTGCCCAGGGTTGCCTGCGGCTGAATAGTTTCAGGTAAATTAAAACGCATTACGTGAGGTAGCATCACACAAGCGGTATGACCATGGGCTACCCCGTAAGCCCCGAGTTGCCAACCTATCACTTGGCAAAGCCCCTTTTGAACACCTCTACCGGTTGCCTCTATGGTCATTAGACCCATTTGGCAAATGACCCGAGATATGGGATCATCTGGCAATTGTTTCACCTGAGGGAGGCCTTCAAAAAGCAGGGTCC
The DNA here is from genome assembly GCA_002724505.1 of Rhodospirillaceae bacterium. Taxonomy (GTDB): domain Bacteria; phylum Pseudomonadota; class Alphaproteobacteria; order MPNO01; family UBA2964; genus UBA2964. Next base: position 593 of record PBOV01000117.1, read on the forward strand.
CCGCTCTCTCAGCCAAGGCGTCTCCAACAGGATTTCCGACTAAACTGTACATCCTCTCTACAACGTGTTCGACCGCTTTTAAACCTGTCGCGGACCATAGAGCTGTAGGCGTGGTGCAAGACATCGCCCCATCATAAATAACAAGCTCTTGCATTAGGCTGGGGTGGCGTACGTGATCTTTGAATTTCTTCTCTGGACGATTAATAGTTACTGACCATGTTGTCGCACCCGACAAAGTCGTGGGTACTGCAATTTGTGAAATGGGAATTTTGTGTAATGATTCAAGCTGCTGATTTTCAGGACTCGCAACATAGTCATCTAACTCATCAACCGAAGTTAAGCCTTGTGCCAGTATAAAACGAACGGCTTTGCCCCAGTCAATTACACTCCCCCCCCCAATTGTAATGACAACATCGGGTTCCAAATTTCTGACGGCATTAGCTGTATCAAAACAAAGCCAATCAGGCGCAAACTCGTGGCTGTTATGGGATTCATATACTACAAGCCCCTTTAACAGATCAGAAATTTCTTTGCCCCATGATGTATTTTCCCATAGGGAGCGGCTAAATAATAAAACTACCCGTTCCAGTTTTCGTTCTTCCAACTGAGTCCGTAAACTTTGATGTGCATTGGGACCCCAGATGGAATGATCGGATATGGAAGATCTATATCGCCACTCCCCTTCTATGCCTCGCCAATTAACCATTAAATTTAAACTTTCTAATACAAAATAAATAAATTTAGCCCAATACGATTATAATCCAAGCTTTAGAAGTCTACATGGGAAGGCAAAGGACTGTTCTCACATACTTCACGGTGACACTCGGAGTTCCAAAGGACGTAATTTAAAAATTACTCCACTGTATCATTTGTACGGTGTAATGCAGGGTTTTTCATCGCTGACCTAACCTTTAACTTCACCATCACCTATCGATCCCCTGCCCTCAGTGGCAATCACTATTCTGCATATCAACTATTCCTTTATCAGAGAATCGGAAGAAAGAAATGACGTTTGATGCGATTGCCGGGTCGTTGAACAAGGAGGGACACCTGACCGTGCGTGGCAAACAATTCAGAGGCGAGCACGTTCATTCGATATTGAAGAAGAGATTGGCTAAAGAGGAACTGTTAAATCGTGAGTATCCAGAGGTGCGGTCAGACGTCAGTATGGAGGCAATCGATAAGACTATTTTGTTGAGTGATTTGGGGTTTTTTAAGTGAGAAATTGGTCTGCTTAACTCAGCATCTAAACAACCAATTCTCTATATTCATTCCGAATATTCTCTGTCAGACTATTTCCCTGCTTTGTGGCAACCTTGGAAATAGTTGTATAGGAAAAAACGGTGATTCTAATCTTTGCCGACATCGTTTTGGTAATTCATTTTTGCATTGTAACTTTTATCACCTCTGGTTTTTTTCTAATCCCGATTGGTTACATTGCCAATTGGGATTGGACTTCAAACGTGAAATTAAGAATATCTCACTGTGGGATGATGGTGTTTGTAACGCTGGAAACATTATTAGGAATAACCTGCCCACTTACCTCTCTTGAAAATATTTTACGTGGGAGCATTCAATCTGAATCATTTATTGGATATTGGGTCCAGCAATTAATCTATTGGGATTTGCCAACACATATATTTTTTATTTTGTACTGTATTTTCTTGGGATGGACATTACTTATGTGGCGGATCTTCCCACCAAAAAAACCTTGCCCTTGAATGTGTCTGTACGGAAGATACCTAATCTTAATTATTTTCTAAAGTCTCTAAAGGTGGCAATCACCACAAACCAAATGAGTCTTAATTTTCCCCATAAAGACGCATCTCTTCGTAATTCGTTGTATTTATCGATCCCACATGTTGTTTTAATCGTTTTTGGGTCAGACATCTCAACACCCTTTGTATTTTACGGACACAGTCATTGAACTGCATAAAAACAGTGAAATGGAGATCGGTCGAGAATTTTTTTATACAGAAGAACAGACTTCTCTCACGTACTCTACCATAGCAAAAGGACGGTGGGATGAAGGGTTTTCCATTGCTGACCTAACATTCAACTTCACCATCACATATCGCTCCCCTTCCCTCAGGGGCAATCACTATTCTTCCTATCAACTATTCCTTTATCAAACCATCTCTGAGTAACGAGAGAAAGGGATGACCTTTGATACCATTGCCGGGTGGTTGAACAAGGAGGGATACCTGACAGTGCGTGGAAAGAAGGTCAGAGGTGCTCACGTTCATTCAATCTTGAAAAAGAGATTGGCAAAGGAAGAGTTACTGAAACGTGAGTATCCAGTGGTGTGGTCCGAGTTCAGTATGGAGGTCGTAGATAAGACCATTTTGATGAGTGATTTTGGATTTAAGAAATAGGTCTGCTTACTCAACACCCACTCTCCATTTTCTCTACCCATTCCGAATATTCTCTGCCAAACTTTCCCTATGAGAAAACTGACCGCCACCATCTGTCTGACGATTGCCGTGCTCCTTGGAAGTGCGGGGGTGGGTGGCATGAAATGTAGGTGGGGACTAAGAAATTTACAGTCAAATATGAGTTGATATGGAAGAAAGTTAAAACAAAATTGGAGAGAAACGATGAAGTGTTTTTTTGGGGTCTATTTTTTTCTTATTTTTTTACAGCGAGCAATGTTTTTGCGGCAGACAAAACACCGATAAGTGATCATCAAACGTGCGTTGCTGAGTGGGCAAAAAATACTGCAGAAAGTGAAAAATGGTATGGAAGGTATAGGGGAGAAAAGGGAACCAGGCGATCATTAGAGAAACAGGTTGAGTCACTCAGGAAGTTGTTGGAAGCAGCAATGGCGAAAATACCCAATGTGAAGAAATAGAAATGTGGGCATATTTTCCAATGTGCGAGATAATCTTATAAACTATCGACCCCATCTCAACTTGAAAAAGCACAAGACCTTTTTCCTCATCTCTTTTCGTTCTTCTTCATTACTGATCAAAGAAGATTGACTATACCAATACTAAATTCATACACTTTTTTTATGGAATTAACCATTTTGGGGGGCGAAATATGAAAAAAATATTCATCTTAATCTCAATATTATTAATTACGTCCTGCTCAGGAAGCGGAAAACAAGTTGGAGTTTTGTACAAGGAAATCAAAACAAATCAGACTCAAATATTTGTCAAAAGAGAAACAGGTTTTGCGGGGTCTGCGGCGCTAATTAAGGTAGGACTAAATGGTATTTCAATCGGAGAACTTGGCAATAATGAGAGGTTGAGTGCGCCTACAAAGGTTGGATCAGGTATTCTATCGGCAGGTTATACGTTGATTGCGTCTGTTGGATCAAACGATGCTTCTAGATCATTCCAAATTAAGAAGGGACAGAAGTTATTTTTTGTGATCAAACAAGATATTGGACTTATGTCTACTAAATTGAGAATTTATCCGATTGATCGAAATGATTTCTTTAGCAATTGATAAAATACGGATAAAGCAGCACGGCAATCATCAGGCAGATTGTAGCAGTCAGTTTTCTCATACGGAAATTCTGACAGAGAATATTCGGAATGGGTAGATCAGACTTGGTTGATCAGTTTTCGTTCAACATACTCGATTCTCAAAGGACCGATCTCAAAACGGTCCTCAGGTAGAGACTGCAGGCGTTCGTCCCTTTCACGTTTCCGTTTCAGGATTGAAAAAACGTGATTGGCGAAGAACCTCTTCCCACGAACTGTTTTGTGACCTCTTGACCTCAACCACTCGGCAATCTTTTTATACCCCATGCCCTCGGACCGAAGTTCCATAATCTTGTCATAGAGGAACTGTTGATTTTTGGAGTATTGAGCACCGTGAAATCGGAAAGTTCTGCCTGTAACTTTGAAACAAAGATATGATTCAACATTGTTTGGAGCACCCCCTTTGGAGATTATTCCACCGTGACACTTTTAGCTAAATTCCTAGGCTGATCTACGTCAGTACCTTTTATTACGGCGGCATGGTAGGCAAGAAGTTGCACGGGTATCGTATAAAGGATCGGGGCTACAAATGGGTCAACGTGGGGCAGTTCGATAGTCGCAGCAGCTAAACCACCTAGCTTTTTTATACCTTCTTTGTCTGATAGAAATATTACCCGTCCACCTCGCGCTATAACTTCTTGCATATTACTCGCGGTTTTATCAAAAAGGCTATCGGACGGCGCTATAACAATAACTGGTACATTATCTTCGATTAATGCGATGGGTCCGTGCTTCATTTCGCCAGCCGCATATCCTTCTGCATGAATATAGCTAATTTCTTTCAGCTTAAGTGCACCCTCCAGCGCAATTGGAAATCCAGTATTACGGCCTAAATAAAGAACATCTCTCGCCGCGGCTACTTCCGTAGCCAATGCCGATAGCCTCTCATTATGAGCTAGGACATCATTTACTCGTGCTGGCACTTCCGTCAAAGAATGACAATAACTAGCTGAGCGAGCATCATCAATAACACCCCGCTCTTTAGCGGAAGCAAGGACTAAGCAAGCAAGCAGAGTTAGCTGGGTTGTAAAGGCTTTTGTCGAGGCGACACCGATTTCGGGCCCAGCGTGAGTTTGCAGAATTCCATCTGCGTCACGTGCCATAGAACTTTCCTCAACATTCACAAGAGCTAGCGTCTTCTGTTTTTGGGATTTTGCATAGCGTAAAGCAGCCAAAGTATCCGCTGTCTCACCAGACTGCGAAATGAAAATTGCCAATCCGTTTTCAGGCATATCAACCGCACGATATCGAAATTCTGAAGCGATATCGCATTCAACCGGTACGCGAGCAATCTGTTCAAACCAATATTTGGCAACCAGCCCCGCATGATAGGATGTACCGCAAGCAATTATGGTAATCCGCGAAATAGAAGTGAAATTAAAAGGCAAGTCAGGCAGACAAACGTGTCTATCCCTTGGGCTAAGCAGAGTACGAAGCGTATCACCGATTACCGCTGGCTGTTCATATATTTCCTTTAGCATAAAATGTGGGAAATTAGCCTTACCGGTCAACGCTCCAGAAATTTCCGTCTTGCAAACAGGTCGTTCAACAACGTCGCCCGCCTCGTTATGCAAAATCGCCTTATCCGTTGAAATCTCTGCCCAATCGCCCTCTTCCAAATAGCAAATCTGCTGCGTCAGCGGCGCCAAAGCTAAAGCGTCTGACCCAAGATACATTTCACCATCACCATAGCCGATTGCCAGAGGGCTGCCGCGACGAGCACCAATCATTAAGTTCTCGAAACCCTTAAAAAGAATAGCTAATGCAAACGCCCCCTCTATAAGGGTCAAAGCAGCCGCAACTGCTTCCTGAGGCGAACTGCCCTCGACCAAGAAGCTGCTGATAAGATGAACTATAGCCTCTGTATCCGTATCAGTCTCAAACTTATGCCCTTTGTCTAAGAGGTCCCGACGAAGTTCCTGAAAGTTTTCGATGATACCGTTATGGACCAGCACCACCCTATCATCAGCATGAGGATGCGCGTTCAGCTCACTGGGCGCGCCATGCGTCGCCCAACGCGTATGGCCAATTCCGACCAAACCCTCTAATGGCTCGTTGTTAAGGCATGCATCTAAATTCTTAATTTTACCTTCCGCACGACGCCGATCAATTTTGCCGTCAGCTAATGTCGCGATGCCGGCTGAATCATAACCACGATATTCAAGACGCTTAAGCCCGTCCATTAACTTTGGTGCGACAGCCTTGCTACTAATAATTCCAATAATACCGCACATATAAGTTATTCCGCTTTTTTCTCCATTTTGTCTTTATTTGCCTGCTTGCGCAGTCGATATTTTAAAGCCCAACCCTTGTGCTCTTCTTGAGGTGCGCGACTGATCCCTAAGGCATTATCTTCAACATCTTTGGTGATTACAGACCCCGCACCTGTAATCGCTCCGGCATTTATTTTCACAGGTGCAACCAATGACGTATTAGAACCTATAAATGCGCCTGCACCGATTTCGGTATGAGATTTTAAGAAACCGTCGTAATTACAAGTAATCGTGCCTGCCCCAATATTTGCTCCAGCGCCTACTCGGCTATCGCCAATATAACTGAGATGGTTAGCTTTAGCGCCCTGATCAAGGCGGGCTTCTTTTACCTCTACAAAATTCCCAATTTGGGCATCAGGCCCAATATCCGTCCCCTGCCTTAATCGCGCAAATGGACCAATAATTGCATTTTTATCAATCTTTGCGCCTTCAATGTGACAGAAAGCTCGGATTTCAACATTATCCCCAATTACAACACCGGGACCAAAAACAACATTCGGACCAATGACGACATCTTTGCCAATTTGCGTATCAAAGCTAAACCAAACTGTATCAGGGTCTTGCAATGTAACCCCACTCTCCATCGCCGAAAGCCTCATCCGATACTGAAAAGCTGATTCAGCCTCCGCCAGCCCAGTGCGGGAATTCACACCCATTACCTCGTCCGGGTCATCGGTTTCTAAAACCAGGCAACCCCAGCCTTTTGAACGCGCTATACCAACTATGTCAGTAAGAAAAAATTCTGACTTAGAATTATTATCGGCCACCACATTAAGTAATTGAAAAAGACGTTTTCCGTCGATCGCCATTATTCCAGCATTGCACAAACCAATCTTTCGTTCATCTTCGTTGGCGTCGCAAAACTCGACGATTTTTTCTAGACCTCCATTTAGATCTTTAACCAATCTGCCGTATTCGCCAGGGTCATCTGGAGAAAAACCTAAAACAACAAGTGCTGGATTATTCTTGCCACGCCTTACTTCAACCATCGCTTGAATAGTGCCTTCGGTGAGAAGGGGGGTGTCGCCAAAGAGTACTAAAACATCGCCGTCAAAACCTTTCAAAGCCTCTTCCGCTGCTAGCACGGCATGGGCAGTTCCGAGTGGGGGGTCCTGAACGACTACCTCTACCGAGGAAAATAACTCAATTTCCTTTTTCAAAACCGGGGACGTAACAATGACAATTTGATCCGTCTCAATAGTGCTGAGCCGATTTATCAAATAGCAAACCATGGGTTGGCCGGCTATCCGATGCAAAACCTTCGGCAGCGCCGATTTCATCCTTGTTCCTTCGCCGGCAGCTAAAATAACTGCGGCCACATTACTCTTTGTCATTTATCTCTAGGCTCCGTAACGGGATAATATCTAAAGCCTTATTTATAAACATAAATCGGCTGCAACGCCTCTTAGACCTATGGTTCAACCTTCATAGATACTATGCGTAGGGTTTGGACACCAGGATTTTGGCGGATGATCTCAATATTGTATTGTGAAGATATTTTTTCCGCGCCGCTACCACATCCAGAACACGACTGATTTCTATACAAACTGGGATCCCGTTTTAGTCAAAATCATCAACATTAAATGAGCCTACAAATCATCTTTGCCAAGAGTGGGCCTGTAACAATTACCACGAATAACCGAACAGTTTGAAGAGCTAGGACGAAGGAGATATCAGCATTGCTATCGACCGCAATGATTGCAATAGCATCTAGTCCGCCAGGCACCGTGGAAAGAAATGCCGTCAACGGATCTGTCCCAACTAACCACACCAGCATCACAGCAGATAGACAACACAGTAGTATTAGCGTCAATGTACCAATTAGCATCACCGGTAGTGCCCGCAGAGCATAAAGAACGGTTTCCTGAGTAAAGCGCAGACCAACCCATAGGCCAATGATCGCAAAGGCTGTAACTAGCAACCAAGGCGGTAAAATGATGTTTAGGAACCCCATCCCTTGCATGGTTGCAGCACAAATAAGGGGTATAAAAACCGCTCCAGAAGGAATTTTTAGTAACCGCGCAACAAATCCACCAAAAATTGCAATGCCGAGAGTTTTCAATAGATCTGGCAGCTGGTCGACAAAGGGTATTACCGCTGATGGAGACTGGTTTTCTCCTGCTGTCACCCCAAAAACTAGACGCGACACCAAGGTCGCAACGATCACTACCATAGTCACACGCAGAAATTGCATAAAGGCGACCAGTCTTGGGTCAGCTCCAAACTCCTCAGCCATCGCCACCATTCCAGTGGCAGCACCTGGC